>CAZSHH010000086.1:0-12900 GCA_964606525.1 uncultured Dehalococcoidales bacterium | reverse complement strand
TATTGAGTACCACGAACATGGGTTTAGTCGCCACTAAACGCTGTTTGACTGTAGAATTAAAACCTCCGTAATAAAAGATGCATATAGGGGTCATATCGCTTGGTGCTGAATCTGAAATTATATGAGATGTAATATTGCTTGATGTAGCTGCTGCAGCTGTTGAAGTACTACCTAGTATGGAAACACTACTCGAAGTGATACATAAGACTAACACTAAAAAGATTGTTATAAGCTTGATTTTCATAATTGGTTTCCTCACATCATCACATCATCAAATCCTGGTAAGAGAATTGTTTACTTCCAGTATGTGGTTCTGGATAACTGCTGTAAATCCCTCATTTGGTTAAAAAAATAGTAAAATAGTTTATGTTAATTACAGACTACGGAAAAATTGTATGTAGAAAGTAAAAGAAATCCACTTTGACTAATCTCTGTTATGAGAGATTACCGGGTTGGGACTTTATACTCTATTATGTGGAAAAACCTTATTGATAGAAACAAAAATGATATTAATAAACAAACTATCTGTGCTTGGAAAAGTTGCATGAATTGCCACCGGTCGTTGTTTTGTCACCAGTAAGATTGTTGGACACCTTTTTTGTATTATGGTGATTGATGATTCACCGTAGTTTTATTTTCCCGCCAATATTTCCAAAATAGGATCCTGGTATACTCTGCCAGGCCGTATTGGTGCCCTCCCAGGGATTCCACTAACGTTTTACCGATTTGATTCGTATATCCAATGGAAGTGCGTAGCTTTGAAATACCTCTTCTGATCAGGTAATTGTCACGATTTTTCGCCGTGTATTGATATACGTGAAGATTCCTATATTTAGGATTTGTCCATGATCCTCTGGCAAAAAACTCGTGATTAGAGTAATCAACTTCCAGGGGAAAAGTGAGTTTTTCTTGAACTTGCTTGGATAGGATTACCCAATTTATTGCCGCAAGCTCTTTTTTTCTAAAAGTACAACAGGCGATTGCTCCATAATTGAGCCAATGCGTGTAGTCTCTATGTCCCATGTTAAACAACGTAGGATATGAGCGAAATATGAATCCTTCAGCTTCTAACTTGTCTGCCTCTTGATTAGAGTCCACGACTTTGAAACACAGGTCACTAGCATCCAAATCTTTAATTATTAGGTCCGTGTGATTTGCCTGTATTATGGAATATTCATAGAGATAGAAAGACTCTTTTTTATATATCGGACTCATTATGAACAGAATGCTAATCCTGATGATTCCTGATATACCTTGTTGCTGATAAGTGTCTATTATTTTTCCCCAAATAAGTTTGAATAGTTCATTCATGGTAATATTTCACATTAACCCATATTTGTTGATACGGGATTGAAAAATGGGCTTAATTATTTCATTGAGCCCTGGTACCATCGATGAATCCTGTGAAGAAAGTAAATTTGATATGAGGTAACGAGATTTAAGTATTATCCTGTGATACCAGGCTTTTTTATCTGTTTCTTAATATTGCGTGAAAACTAGATAAACTAAATTTTACTGCCAGTTGAAAAGCCTTGGCAAGGTCATATCTAGCCAGGTAATACAACTGCTGTATCAACTGACCGGGTCCGTTGCCTTTATATTTGTATTCCGATAAATTAAAGTCACCGAACCATGTGAAAAAAGTCCCGGCATCATACATTCTGATGTTTATTGTGCTATCGATATGGTCTTGTAAATCTTGCCAAACATCGATTTGATCGTACCCAAAAAGTACCCATCCTTTTTCAAGGCATATCCTGATATAAGCTAAAATTCCTTTGTGAACTGAAAAATTACAGTCGTTCGGGTCAATCCCTTCCATGATTAATCCGATGATGGTACGGAAACATTTTTCACAATGGCTGCAATTATGCTTATTTGACCTGATATTATTGCACACGTGGAGGTATCCGTAATACTGATTATTATCTTTTAATATGTGTCTTATCTTATCTTGCCGGGATAAATCGCCTGAATCATATATCACTCTGGTACTTGCCCATTTCATCTCAGCCAGTAAGAAGATACTTGAACCGTGGGGCAGATTCGGTTTACTAAAGTGAGATGATGCTATACGGAGATTGACAATACTATCTACGGCTGTAATTGGAGCAGTGAGTCCGGTCAGAGTTATACCATGGCTAACCGTTTCCCACCAGTCATCGCTGTGGAGATCTTCTTTAATATATCGGTTCACTAATAGTTTTTCGTTGATTAAGTTTCCTGAATTTGTATAAATACAATAAATATTTGACTCATTGACAAACTGATTATGGAAATAGGCTTCCCATTCCCTTTGCTTGTTTACGTTGTTATTTTCAGCGAATGGATGTGATGCGCCCCAGACAGAGATCAATGCCGGTTTCCGGTCTTTATTCCGTAACACTGTTGTTAAGGAGTCAAGTCCTCCCGTATAAAGTACAGCATCTCTATTACCGTCGTAACAGTTTATAGATGTTCTATCACTTCGTATTTCTGTCGAAAACGAGAATCTTTGAAACCAGTTTACATAGACTTTTTTGATATCGGCTAGAGATTTTAAGTAGGTTTCATCGATATCCTGAACAGAGATATCTGCGCCTACTGCCCATGCCACGCTTATCAGGCTCGCAACTGCGGGGATATACAGAATACCCGTTGCTACTTTACTGATATCGATATCATACTTGAATTCAAGATGATCTGATAGGAAGTAATTTTGAAGTCCTTTAGTACATTGCAGCTTAAAAACCAGGTTGCCGCCAGATACCGATGGTCTCTCAATATTAATGACGTTGGCAATAGTGGT
Source organism: uncultured Dehalococcoidales bacterium (assembly GCA_964606525.1). GTDB lineage: Bacteria > Chloroflexota > Dehalococcoidia > Dehalococcoidales > UBA2162 > JBBITI01. Next base: position 10,112 of record CAZSHH010000086.1, on the reverse strand, counting down.
TTGTTGGTTCGTCTTAACTACTTGATTTTCCATCATCTCTGTTGCTGTCTTGTAGTCTATTTCTTATCGTTGCTTTTTTTGGTGTTAGTAATGTCTCATGCTTGGCATTTGAACTAAGTGCTTTTACCTCTTTATGTTGATTTTACATTGATTAAGTGTATCATTTTAACGCCACGAGGGATGACTATCAATAGTATTCGTGATCTGTATCCGGTCGCTGTTATCATCATACGCAACCACCAGCCCCGGAGGTGTAGCTGAGCAGTCAAAGTAACATATCATATTCCCGTCAGGGGACCACGTTGGATCGTATTTCCCCCGGTTATAACTATGACTTTGACTGCCATCGGTATTAAATATTACCAATGTGCTTTGCATAGTCCCTGGTACTGCTATTTGTAAACCATCAGGTGACCATGCAATTTTGCCTAAATCATGGCCGCTTATTACTTCTTTCAGGTAGCTTCTATCTGAACTTATTATGTAAACGGTATCTGTTTGTGGAGCTGTATTCGGGCTTACAAATGCTATTGTAGAACCGTCTGGAGAGTAGGCTGGAAAAACCGCAGCAATAAGACTGACTTTTTCTGGATTATTTCCATTACTTTGCATTTCCCACAGTTGACTGATCCCATCACGATCGGAAACAAATGCAATTTTACTTCCGTCGGGAGACCATGCTGGATCCCAATCATGTGCGGGATTATCTGTTAGGCGTACCCGGCTGGTTCCGTCATCGTCCATGATATAAATTTCCTGATTTCCATCTTGATTGGAAGAAAAGGCGATTTTATTACCGAGGGGTGACCATTCCGGTTCATAATCGCCGATCGTGTTATTTGTCAACTTGGTTAAACCGGTGCCATCGGTGTTTACCGTATATATTTCATTATCACCATCACGGTCAGATGAGAAAACGATCTTATTTACCGCCTGTGCTTCCGCCACTGGTTGGATATTGTCTTCTACAGATGTAGCGAAAACGACATTATCCCTTGAATCGAGCGATATCTCATTATCGCCGCTGGTTAATAAACACCCGGTAACAAAGCAAGTACATATGATTATTAGTCTGGTACTTACCGTCAAACGGTCATGATGGGATGCCGGTAATCCTCTTTTCATGCTTCCAACATCTAAAAATGCTGTTAGTTGATTATGTCAATTCATCAAATAACAAAAAACCGACCTTTCGCAGGTCGGTTACGCTATCGGCTAACCATCAACTAAGCGTCCACATAGAGAAGATGGATCATTGCCCCCTGAATATGAATATTGTATTTTTTAGATAACTCGTGGTCAAGATGAATTATCTTTACCGGAATTAACAATAATTACCTTATTGTTAAACAATACTTGAAATTAATCTATGGATGAGAGACAGGAAAGAATCTAGACTTGTTCACGTACTTTTTATCAAGCTTAAAAAAGATATCTATATTGAACTTATGAGTTTGGTACTCCTGTTAATACCTCCCGGAGTCTCTTCAACTAATCAAGTTTTGTCCCTGGATTTTGGTTAATATGCCTTCTAAATAATATCACCACGAGGGCAAATACGAGAGATACGAAAAATATGATTCCTAATGTTAACCAATTATTTGATCCGCGGGGAATAGAGGGAGCAATAGTTTTTTCTTGTTCTGGAAGTATATTTGTTGTGTTCGATTGCTTAATGCTGAAAGAAGCAGTCGTACCGTTAATGTCTATAACATAAATCCCGGGTTCATTCCTGGATACGGTAAATGTTGCAGTATCGTTGTTACCTGCCTCTATGGCTACCTTTTTTACCTCTTCTATTGTGCCGTTTATTTTAAGAACGGCTTCATATTCTCCTGATGATTCACCGGTGTTGCGAATTTGTGCTGTGATAATCATCTTTGCGGGTTCAACCGAAGCTATTTGGCCTGAAGCAGGATCTACAGTTATGTCAATAATTTCAAATTTAGCCGGTGATATTACATCAACCGGTGTAGTCTCAGGTTCAGTTTCCGGTTCGGCTATCTTACTAACCATGCAGAACATCCCCAGGTGGTTGACGTCGGTGGTTATTTTGGAATTACCGGTATCAAGTATACTGTCTAGTTGCTCCCATTGTGCTGTGCCGGTATTAAAGTAAACAATTGATAGGTTGTCATAATTGGTGTCAGCAGGAATATCGGCAGTGTTAAAAAACATCACTAGACTTGTTTGCGGCGAAAACGAGGTTCCTTCTGGAGATAATTCATATGCCGAACCTACAAATAATAAGTCTGTATTACTTGAGGCTGGATGATCGCAAGGTACTATTTTTATGCTCTTAAGTGCTGTATTATCTTTATTCTTTCCTATCGTACCTTTGGCGATGAATAAGTGTACTTTACCGTCGTCCGATTTCGCATCAGCATCTAATACAAATAAACCGCTATAATTTGTATAAGGAGTTAATACGGTAATTCCCGGTCCTGATAAAACATAACCGCCGCCCCCACTCGGAAAACCTCCCCCGCCGCCTCCATTTCCACCGCTTGTGGGTGATTCATTAATATCATTTATTGCGATGATGAATGACTTCTCCAGGAACAGGTTACTACTATCAGTGGTTTTAATTCTGACGGTATAAGAATTTTTTATCTCATAATCGAAAATTACTGATGTCCTTAGACTGTTGCCTGATATATGGAACCAGGCATTATCGGTATCTCCGGAACCTGAAACCATGGTATAGGTAAAAGAGTCAGCCGTGTCCGGATCGATTGTATTTAGATTACCTACCACCGTTCCGGTTTCCTGGTTTTCTGATATGCTGCTGTTGCTCAGGTTAAGATCGGTTGGCGCATGGTTGATAACTTCTGTTTCATCGGTTATTTTGATGATGAAAACCTTTTCATAAGATAGGTTTCCCTGGTCGGTCGTCCGGACGCGGATATTTAAGGCATTCTTGGTTTCAAAATCAAGGATTGCTGCTGTTCGTAAAGTATTGTTGTCAACTGTAAAGTAATTGTTATCTTCACTCCCGGTGCCCGAGGTTAAAGCATAGGTGAATACATTATTGGTATCTGGATCGGTAGTCGAAAAAATCCCCACCGCACTACCGATAGCTTTATTCTCGGCGATGTTATCACTACTTAAGATGATGTCTGTAGGCGCATGATTTGGCGGTACTCTGGTTATCGCCCATGACGGTTCGCGGTCATCGGCTGGATTATTGGTGATCCTGGTTTGCTCGGTACCATCGGCGCCCATGATATAGATGTCGTTGGCGCTGCCATGACGTGAATGAAAGGCTATCATTGATCCGTCAGTTGAATAGGACGGACAGTTGCTGTTGCTGGGTACGGGGTATGGAATCGATGTATTGTCACTGTATGACATTACTTGTATAAAGTCACCAGCCCCGCTATTTAGAAAAGCGATGTGTATATTGTCCGGTGACCAGGTCGGTTCATCAATAATGGAAAACATACCAGAGCTTTGGACTATGTGCAGGTTGCTTCCGTCTGAATTCATAACCTGGATGTAAAACATATTCCCTGGTCCGTCGCTGTTAAAAACAATTTTAGTTCCGTCTCTCGACCATTCTGGCTGTTTTTTCGTTGTTAATAGTTCCTGATTGGCAGGGTCGGGATAAAAAGTCAGCTGAGTTTGGTTACTTCCATTCGCACTCATTACCCATATCTGGTCATTGCCGCTGATATTGGAGGTATAAGCTATCTTTTCTCCATCAGGCGACCATGCCGGTTCGGTATCGTCACTAGCATTACTTGTTAATCGCGTCTGGCTTGTACCATCCACGTTCATTGCGTAAATCTCGAAATTACCATCACGATTGGAGCAGAATACAATTTTGGAGCCATCCACTGACAACTTTGGATTAGTGTCGCTAAAAGTATTATTTGTGAGTCGGATTGGTTCTGTCCCGTCGGCATTCATAACATAAATTTCATTATTTCCGTCACGGTTTGATACGAAAGCAATCTTCCCAGTGGGAACTAACGGTGCCGCATCCATTATGTTGTTTGGTAATAATGCCGGGCTGAATGTATTGGTAGTAACCCCTGGAAAAATATGTGACTCGTTCAGAGCTGTCTCTTGAGTTAAGGATTTAGCTTGAGTATTACTTAACGGTAGGCTTAGTGTCACGATAAAGAGCAAAGATACTATCTTAAACATGATTCTTGATGTACTATGTTTCACCTGGTGCCTCCCCATGTCAGGCTTAACTGTAATAAGTTTTCGTTATGTTCCAGTAGAAAAAACGAAACCGACCCTCAAGGTCGGTTTCATCATTGGCTCGCCGTTATTCAGATGACCAGCTTTAAATAACGGGTCTTTGCCACCCTTAAAGTAATAATTCCTTAGTACTAAGAGAATGGTAATACAACCATACTATTTATTCAACATCACTAATCCTCTAATTATTAACTGGAGATGCCATGTTAAAGCCATTTTTCAACAAAATTATTCACGGATTTTATCAAAACCAGGCCGTTTGAATCGCTTGATTATTCAAGCTTGAGTAACATAACAAATAATTGCTAAAAAGCGTAATATATTAAAGAAAGGGTTAACTGATGCTTGAAATATCTGCTCGTTATCCTATTATCTAATTCTCCAGAACAGGTTAAAGGTTTAGTTGGAAAGGGCGATGAAGTTTATTACGGCAGATAAACGTATTACATTTTTTTTCTTCTCCTGCATGCTGGTTTTTCTTCTAGTACTTAACTTCCTTCCTGTAATTGTATCGGCTGAAGATACGGTTCGGTTTATCAGCCCATACCGGATTCAATTTACCGATAATAATGGAAACGACTATATAATGGCGATTTCTCCCCTCAAACCGCCTGAACTAAAAATGAGAACCGCTGCCGAATCTTCGGAAATACATGTTTTTGGAGTCCCTGATTTCCTGTCGGATGTCCCGGCTTATTATTGGAGTTATGGCTGCTCAGCAACTTCAGCCGCAATGCTTTTTGGTTATTACGATCGGATTGGCTATGAAAACATATATACGGGCCCTACAAACGGAGGCATAATGCCCTTGACGAACTCGAACTCTATTTGGGGAAGCGGCGAATGTCCTCTCAGCGCTACACATTATGGGATTGATGGTAGAACCATTAGGGGACATGTCGATGATTACTGGCTAAGCTATGGATCGAACGGACCGGACCCCTGGGTTGCCGACAATGTCTCCGAGCATACAACCGGGGATTGTACCGCTGACTATATGGGAACCAATCAATGGAAGTATCACGGGCTATGGGGTGATTTTAACCAGGACGGCGGTACGTTATTCTTTTTTGATCCAAATGGTGATCAAACTACTGATTCGATGCTAACCGGTATCGAAAATGATTACCATTACCGTGATGGTTGTCATGGCATGAAGTTGTTTGCTGAGTCACGGGGCTATACGGTTGTTACCAATTATAACCAATATATCGAGGGTCATTCTGGAACAGAATCTGGTAAGGGTTTTTCTTTTGAGGATTTTCAACAAGAGATAGATGCTGGATGCCCGGTATTGATCCATGTCGACGGCCATACGATGTTAGGCTATGGTTACAATGTGTCTGATAATACGGTTGTTCTTCATGATACCTGGGATTTCTCCGATCATACGATGGAGTGGGGAGGGGCATATTCTTATGGGGCAGAACAACTGCAGCATTACGCCGTTTCTGTTATAAAAATAAAGGCGTCAACACCAACGGTAACTAATGCTAACGGGGCCGATAATGTTACCGATACCGAAGCCACACTTAACGGTAATGTGACTGCGACGGGAGGGCAATATCCAGAAGTACACCTCTGTTGGGGAATGACAGATAATGGTACCACTGCAGAAAACTGGGACCATGATGAGTATCTCGGCATGTTGGCCGCCGGTAAGTTTAGTAAACATATTGTAGGGCTTATCCCCGGTGAGACTTACTTTTATCGATGTTATGTTGTCAATTCTGGCGGCACCGGTTGGTCAAGTTCGGCTTCTTCGTTCGTAGCAAATGCCCTCCCCATGATGGAACCCATCATTGAGTCGGAAGGGGTATATTACATCAACGCTCCTGTCTTTTCCAATTTTGGCTTTGATGATAACGATAGCCTGCAGGATGGCTGGTACCAGATAGATATGTTTTCCGGGACATGGACGGAACTTTTCACGAATTGCGCCAGCCCGTCTTGGGACAACGATAATTGGACAATACCTGTTTTTGATGACCTGGCCCAGGGACCTCATACGATATATTTTAAGGCCTCTGATAATGCCGGCAATATTGAGGGTGAATCCGGGGAATGGAAGTGGCAGTTCCTTAAGGACACAGTTGCCCCGGCTGAACCCTCCGGTTTAACCAGTTCCAGCCACTTCGTAAATACCTGGTCAAGTAATAGTACCGCTACAGTAAGCTGGTTGCCTTCATCCGATACAACCTCTGGATTGGATGGGTATTCGTACATTTGGGACACTTCTGCGGCGACCACACCGGATACTACCAAAGATATCGAAGAAATGATTTCCATGTTAACCTATACCGGTTTGAGTGATGGTAACCCTCATTATTTCCATATCCGGGCAGTGGATACCGCCGGCAACTGGAGCCTTGCTTCCCACCTTGGCCCTTTGTTAATCGATACTATTGCTCCGACCGAAATATCCAATCTTACGAGTTCAGTACCGATTAGTACATGGTCGGTTATCGATACCATCGAAGTCAATTGGACGGCTGCTGTTGATGAAACCAGCGGAGTGGCTGGATATTCTTATATCTGGGATACGTCTGCATCTACTGTTCCGGACGTAATAAATGATATTGACGAATCTAATACTACGCTAATTACATCAGATCTTATTGATAGTCAAAACCTTTTTTTCCATATCCGGGCGACAGATAAAGTCGGTAATGGCGGTACTACTTCTCATTTGGGACCGTTTCAGGTTGATTCCACGGTTCCAGGCGGGCCAATGAATTTGACCAGTTCCAGTCATGATATCAATGCCTGGTCAAGTGATAATACTGTAACTGTCAGTTGGCTGCCCGCATTTGATATTACCAGTGGTATTGATGGATATTCTTATAGCTGGGATACAATAACTTCCACTATTCCGGATTCTACTAAAGATATCGAAGAACCGGTTACTATAATAACCAGTCTCGAACTCAATGATAGTTCTGGTTATTATTTCCACATCAAAGCCCGGGACAATGCCGGCAATTGGGGTACGCCCCAGCATCTCGGGCCGTTCCACATCACCGTCAATTCGCCGGTACTGAGTGCGGGGGTGGTATCGCCTGTCTCGGGTTATCAGAACAGTAAATATACCTTCTCCGTGAATTACCGGCATCCGCAAGGGCTGCCGCCGGCCGCTATTAACGTAGTCATCGACGGCACAGTATCGGACAATATGACCTTGGCCGGCCAGAGCGATAACTACATGGAAAATCAGGAATTTATCTACGAGGTACCGGGCAGCAGCCTGGCGGTGGGCACTCATACCTTCTCCTTTACGGCGAGCGATAACGCCAGCCATGCCGCCCTGGGTGATATCGACAGTCACAGCGGGCCGAGCATATCTGCACCGGTTAGCGAAGGCTTTGGCGGATTCGGAGGTGGTGGGGGGGGAGGTGGGGGAGTTGCTCCGGCCGGGTTGGGCATCACCAATTTAAGTATTTATACCAACAATGATGGCCTGTTTAATCTGGCCAGTGAAGCCTGGTCGGAAGACCGCAAGGTATCGGTCCGGTTTGGCAAAGGGGTGCTGGCACAAACGAAAGACGAAACGCAGCTAAAGTTCGTGAAGATCGTGCCGGTTGAAAGTCCGGCGCCGGCGCCTGCGGGCAGTCGGTTCATCGGAGAAGTCTATGAATTAACGCCGGAAGGAGCCCATTTCACGCCGTCAGTTACGATGATAATGTATTATGGAGCGGGTGGTCTGCCGGAAGGCATTGGGGCCAACAGCCTGGTGATCGTTGTCTATGATGCGGAGACGAAGTCCTGGCAACCGCTGGAGAGTGCTGTAAATCAAGCAGAAACGAGTGTTACTACCGGTATCCCGCATTTCAGTATATATGCGTTAACGGGCAAGAAAGCAGCTCCGCGGGAGACCGTGAAACCGGTTCCGGCTCCGGCCAGGTTCAGTCTGTCGGGACTGATGGTAAATCCGGTATCAGTGCTGCCGGGGGAGTCTGTAACCGTCTCGACGCGAATCAGCAATACCGGGGAAAGCGATGGCGAGTATGAAGTGGTATTGAAAGTCAATGGTGAGGTGGAGAAGGTGAAGGCCGTCTCGATCAAGACCGGCAGCAGTGAGACGGTAAGCTTTGATGTAAGCCAGGCGTCTCCGGGCGATTACGAAGTAGAGATAAATGGGAATAAAGTAGTATACACTGTCCGGGCGGTCAAACCCGCGGCGACCTCCTCGGAACCTGATCAGGAACCGGGTAAAAAAGGCCTGAATTGGCTGCTCATTGGTTCATTGATCGTCGGTGGATTGGCGGTAGGGATTGGAATTGTGATACTGATTAACCGCAGACGTAAGTAAATATTACCTTTTCTCAGTTATCAATATTAAGCCCCCGGGAATCTCAGCCCGGGGGCTTTTGTTTGTCCGGATACGGATTTAAGTGATATACCCGTGCATAATGAAGTCGATAAGGAACAGGCTGTGGACAGGAAAAAGCTGTTGATTACCGGTATTCACGGAGTAGTCGGTTCGGTGCTGCAGGACAGGCTGGGGAAAGACTATGAGGTATACGGCTTGGCCCGGCGCCGCCCGTTTACCGAAAATATCCTAAAAGCAGACATTGCGGTTTTTCAGGAAGTAAGAGAAGTTTTTCGCCAGTGTAAACCGGAATATGTGGTCCACCTGGCAGCTGACCCGCGGGTCGATGCCGATTGGGACTCGGTACTGCATTCCAACATCATCGGCACCCATAATATCTATGAAGCTGCCCGTGAATTTGGAACCAGGCGGGTCATCTTCGCCAGCACCAATCATGTCACCGGGGCTTATGAGGGATTCGGACGAGAACTATATCTGCATACCCAGGCCGAACCTGTGCCTATCAAAACAGTTGATCCGGTACGCCCGGACAGTGATTATGGGGTGAGTAAAGTTTTTGGGGAAGCGCTGGCCCGTTATTACTGCGCCCGGTGGGGCATCGAGTCGGTTTGCCTGCGCATAGGTTCGGTGCTGCGGGACGATAACCCCGGACAGCACCCGCGTTTTCGCAAGACCTGGCTCAGTTATCGCGATTTGGAACAACTGGTAAGAAAAAGCCTGGAAGCGAAGGTAACCTTCGGCATCTATTATGGGGTATCCAACAACCGGGGATCATTCTGGGATATCAGTAATGCCCGCTTGGAATTGGGATATGAACCTCAGGATGATGGTTCGTGTCTTTTAAAATGAGTACTGTCTGTGACAAACGACGCTTACTATAATCAATATGAAAACCTTTAACAAGCAAAGGGAGGTTAGCGATGAAGCTGAGTGCACGGAATCAATTGAAAGGAAAAGTGGTAAAGATAACACCGGGAGCCGTTAATACAGAGGTCGTTGTCGAATTACCTGGAGGCCAGCATATCGTTTCGATCATTACCAAAACTTCGGCAGAAAGTCTGGAGTTAGGCGTCGGCAAGCCGGCATATGCGGTTATCAAGGCATCAAGCGTGATGATAGCGGTTGATTAACAACGGCACAACCCGGGACCATGATCGTCACCAGGCTATTACTCAGGCACGGTTTCAAACGCAGCATAGGAACCGGATGCCGGCTGGAGAACCACATCCGGTTCCCTGTTAGCTGCGTATGCAAAGGAGGGAGTAGTAAATACCCCGGGCAGGGTATTTGCAGATGGACTGTTGTCGGTAGAAATATTACCGCCGGGGAAAACTTCTGGCATGCGTAAAGCAGAATAATTTATGCGTAGCTTACGTAAAGTGCTGGTAAAAGTGACCGCCGCTGCTCCCTGCAAAAAGGGAAAACCGGCAGCACAGGCAATCTGAGGATATCCGGTAAAAAGACGGTTCAACCTATCTCCTTTCCTAGCACGGGAGGTATGCACGTTTCCGCTGCATGCCCTTGGGGCTTCAACGAAGCCCAACCGGCTGGTATATCATGTCAAGATGGT
>CAZSHH010000085.1:0-12970 GCA_964606525.1 uncultured Dehalococcoidales bacterium | reverse complement strand
TGGTGATTCCCGGCCCGGTTGGTGCTCCACCCCCACCCCCGCTGAAGCCTCCCCCCAAACCTCCGCCTGGTGGCGGCGGCGGTGCCGCACCGGTAGTGAAAGCACATTCCGGTTCGGCTGCAACTTCGCCATCATCGCCGGCGCCGAATGAATATGCAACATAAACCCGGTAGTAATAAGTGGTACTGGCATTTAGCCCGGTAACGTCGCAATATACCGGTCCCGCCGTATTTACGGCTGCAGGCTGGCTGGTACCGGTATAAACTCCGGAGGTTGTGCCCCAGGCAAAACGTGTCTGGATTGTCGATACAGTACCCATAGCCATTACGGTCCCGTTCAACCGGGCAGCGTTGTAAGTGATATTCGTGGCATTATCGGTTACGCCTGCTGGGATTTCTCCCCCTGCCAGGGTGGTGAATGATTTTTCTACCCCGTAAACCGTCCCGTGGCCGGCTGCTTTTGCCCGGTAATAGTACGTCGTATTGGCACTCAGTCCGGTCAGATCATAATTGAAGTTCCCCGGATTGCTGATTGAGGACGGCGTCGTTTCCCCAGTGTAATTGCCGTGTGTTGTGCCCCATTGGAAGGAAACACCGACCGCTGCTGCTGTCCCGATAGCAGATAAGTTGCCGTTCAACCGGGCTTTGAAATGTCCGACGCTGGAGGCGTTATCGGTACCAACTGTAGGCGGCGTGGACTGGGTGGTGAAATTTTCCACCGTTCCCTGCCCGGTGCCGTGGCCGGTGGCCTCGGCACGGTAGTAATAAGTTGTTGCCGGGCTCAGTCCGGTCAGGTTGCCACTGAATGAACCGTTATGATTGAGTATCTGACAGTCGATCGTATTACTCAAGTTACTCTGGCTAGTCCCCCAGACAAACCGGGTAGTGACGGAGGTGGCTGTGCCCAATGAACCGACGCTGCCACTCAGTTGGGCTGAATTAGTCCCCGGTGTGGCACTAACGGTGGTGATGGTGGGGGGAGTTGAAGAAGTTGTGAAAGACTTGTCTTCTCCATAACTTGTCCCGGCACCGACGGCTTTAGCCCGGAAATGGTAGGTAGTGTTTGGTGTCAGACCGGAAATGTCGGCACTGAAAGAACCGGTCGATGTCATTTCTTGGAGTGTAGTCTCGTTACCATAACCAGCATCGAGACCCCATTCGAAGGAGACGTTGGCGGAAGTGGAGGAACCGAAATCACTTAAGATACCATTCAGTTGAGCCGAATTGATAGTGGTGTTAATTGCCTCATCAGTCCTAACTAAAGGTTTTTCTCCAATAGGAATGACATAAACACAGCTCTTCGTACTAAAGTCTCCGTCTTCAGTGACCACGACTAGGTCTGTACCACTATATAAGACGAATCTCCCGTTGCCATTAACACTACGTGACCAAACCTGATTATAGGTGTAACTGTTCCATTTCCTTATAAGAGTGTTGTTTCCATGAAAATAGGTAGTGTCTATGGTAAAAGGATTGTTAGTTGAGTCGAAGGTAATAGCATCCCAAGCGGTCTCTAGTGTACCGATATATATCATGTCAGTTGACTGAACCTCGGTACTTGAAAAAATATTACCGGATTGGGTGAATATCTGGGTTCCCACGGGATTAATGGCAATATCATGACCAGTTGAATAGACGCCATGATAGTTAAGAGGCCAAGAATATGAAAAGGTTATAATACCATTTTGTACATTATACTTTAGTAGGCGTGTTGGTGATAGATACTGGTTTGTCCAGATCAGGTATATTTGGTTCCCCTTTGCATTCCATCCAATAGGAGACCACATAAACACTTGATCACTTGCCACTCCCACCGGCAGTCCGGATTCGATGTTATAACTTTTTAACTGGTCCCACTGGCCTGATCCTGGTGAGACATATAGATCCCCGTCAGAAGAAACTACAATGTCGTAAGGATCTTCATCAATTTCAAATTCTCTAATAATAACTGCGTCTTCAACATTTACCTCGGCAATAATTCCATTTTGCGGTTCGTACCAATTGGAATTGTGTTCTCGCTCCAGTTCCGCGACATAAATTAAGTTCGAGGAGGGAGATAGCGCAATCGATTCCGGCATATATGAGAAGTTGACAGTCCGGGTATTTCCATTACGTAAATCTAAAATATAGAGTTTTTTGTCGGTCTTACTTGTAAGAAAAAGATACTGACCGTCATTTGATAACTTGGCGTCAGCAATAGCCGAATTTATGCCGAAGGCTTTAGTAGAAACGGAAGCTACCGTTGGCCCGTTATGATTACCTATGTCTCCGGTAGCTAATCCGTCACCAGTAGCGAAACTATAATTGTGATTACCGTCGAGCAGATTGGCATAATTGAATTCATATACTTCGCCATTTGTATAGTGGCTATCCTGCCCTGACTTAGAAGTCATTTTTTGTGGCGGTCCACCATCGATTGACACGGTCACGGATGAGGGTGACTGGTCGTTGGAATCGGTATATACTACTGAGTAGACATAAGTAGTTAGACTATTACCTAGCGTAGGGCTTACCGTACCTCCCGATAGTATGGGCGTAACTGTGGATCCCAGTCGTAACTTGCCACTACCAAAGGTATTATCCTTGCTTGATGGTCCCATATCAATCCCGCGGCTTTCGATAAAAAGTTGAAGTTGAGTCGCGGATAAATCAGAGTAAGATTGCTTGGCTAGGGCAGCTGAAGCTGCCACGTAAGGGGCTGCCGCCGATGTCCCAGAGAAGCCCATATGACCATAAGTTGAGGTGGTAACTGCATCGGGAGCCACAATGTCGGGTTTAATACGGCTGTCGGTGGTTGGCCCAAGTGAACTAAAGGATTCAATTGATACGGCTGGGTTGGGATAGCCGACCCATGAAATTGCTCCCACGGCGAGGGTACTTGTGGAATCGGCGGGCGTGATGATGCTACCGCTTTCCACTCGGTATTCGTCTAGGTCATGCGAGGAATAGAGGTCAAAAGTTCTTACCTCCGGGTTAGACGCCGTACCGATGGCAATGAAATATGGCCCCCCGTACGTACTAGCATACTGCAATATTTCAATCGGGTCATCATTACCATTCTGGATGTTGGAGGAATAAGCTACCAGATTGGTTGAGTTGCCAGCTAATTCGAATAAAAGTAGATCATAGTCATTGCCTGAAGCCCCCCAAGTGTCATTCCACCTGAGCCACACTGTTATCGTTTGTCCGGCTTGGACGTACATCATGATAGACTCGTCATTGGCAGAAAACTCATTATACTGGTTTCCATTGGTATTTACCCAACTGCCACTCCAGTGTTTCTGCGCATTGTTTCCTGCGCTCTGTACCCACAATATCCCCGCCGCTTTTGCCTTGGCCACGATATCGTTGACCGGCCCCGTCCCATCCCCCGGCCCCACCGCCGGCCAGCCCACCGACGAAGATATGATGTCTACATCCTGGGCAATCAGCCAGTCTACTGCGTTGCCGAATTCCACCAGTGTACTGTAATTCACCAGGAACAACTGTGCCCCCGGGGCCACGTCAAAAACGATTTCTGCACAGGCGGTGCCGTGTACCTGCTCCCCACCGTTGATATCCCCGCTGAAAGACTGTGCGGTTACCGAAGCCGGCAGTTCTGTACCTAATAGTGATGTATACCCCTGGAACCCGGTATCCAGGATGGCTACCTTTACTCCGGTTCCATCGTAGCCCGCCGTCTGCCAGTCATCTGCACCGATCAGTGCGACGCCTTCGCTGATGATTGCCGCCGGTACCGGTTGGTACGGCAGTTGGATGTATTTCACAGCTGGATTTTCCGCCAGGGCGGTCAAGGCGTTTGCCGGTATTAATACCTGTACCATGTCTTCATATGCCGCTTCCACCACCCCCATGCCCCCTGCCAGTGCCATGCCTTGCTCTTTCTGCCCGGGTTGGCATTCCACGATGACCCTGACCCTGTTATCAGCCATTTTGATGCCCGCTTGCTGCGCCATCGTCATCATCTGTATCGTGTTGTTCGCAGTTGCCGCTAAACGGTTGAGTCCCGAATCCATTTTCGGATTTCCTTTCTCTAACCATGCGGCGCTTAACTTCGGGGCTGCTTCCTGGTTTGCTGCGCTTTGTGCCCTGGTGGGCAATACGGAGGCGGCGTTTATCAGGCCGGCAATCAGCGCCAGCCCGGTTATTGTACTCAGTACTCTAAGGACGTTAATCCGTTTCATACATTAGCTCCCTTTCGGTATCTGGATTGTGTCATCGCTCTGCCCGGGACTTGATTCCTGGTGTTGTCAATTGCGCTTTTTTTAGTTTCAGCTTCATCACTGATAACTACAAATATGAATATACTAGTACAAAGGTAATAGGTAGTCAACCTCACTTAAATCAACTTTTATTACAAAGTTTTTAGTCCTAAAGTACCAGCCATTAATTGTTCGTCGTTGTATGGATGGACAGGCGGACACCTGTGCCCGGCCTACGTCCCGCGCCCTTGACAGTTACCGAACACCCGTGCTATGATACCAGAACTTCTGTTTTTATCGTATGATTTGGGCAAAATAAGTGCAAATAGTGAGGTGTTAACATGATAGGAATTTATCGTGCGAAACGAATATGCCTGTTTCCCTTTTACCAGCTTCATTCGTTCCTTCATAATTTTTGAAATTTGGGCTTTATTATTGGTAGGGGCAGAGCCCCTGTCTCTGCCCTCTGAGGGGTTTGTGTAATTTGTGTTTTGGCAATTGGGACTTCCTGAGGGTTTGGCGTTTTGAATTTAGAGTTTCCGTTGACTTAGGGATTAATGATATTTTGTTGCGTATAGAGTGCTGAGGTTGCCCGAAACTGGAAAATATATCCATTCCTATGAAAGCGTCGACTCGCAGTCGTTCAACACGCTGTTGGTCGATAACGATCGAAAGAATCCAGAGCCACGCACAAAATAAAACGTCTGGACTCCGCCCACATGGTGTTATCGGTCAGGTCGGGAGTGGTTACTTTTTCGACAACCTCGGCTGGGGTGAGGAATTTGTGCTTGGAGTTTTAGGTTTAGTTTCTCGAGTTTTATTGTCCGGTTTGTTTTCAATCATAAATCATTTTTCTTAAATCATAGTTAACCGGAT
Source organism: uncultured Dehalococcoidales bacterium (assembly GCA_964606525.1). Taxonomy (GTDB): domain Bacteria; phylum Chloroflexota; class Dehalococcoidia; order Dehalococcoidales; family UBA2162; genus JBBITI01. The sequence goes on along the minus strand of CAZSHH010000085.1, from coordinate 7,893 downwards.
ATTTAAGTCGTCGTACCGGAGATAACGTCCCATCCCTCCCAAGCCTTTCTTACCGCATCGTACGGCGTTGTTTCTACCCGCGTCTCCATGTCCAGTATCATTGTTTGCCGTTCTTTTCCGTAAACCGGCCATGGTCCTATCAATCCACATGAAGGATCGCCGGTACGGGCAAAGGCGGTACATGAGTCCTGTATCTTGCAAGATAGCTGATGGACTTCAGGGGTGTCGCCGGTGAAATCGGCATTAGGGACACCGAAGAGCAGGGGGTTGTCCAGTCCGTGGGTCGCCCCCATCACGCCCCCCATTGCCGGTGAGGGATAAGTGAACAGGTAGTTGAACGCCGGTACTCCCTGGTCCCGTTGTGCTTCTACCAACCGGAGTGTCGGGATACGGAACATCATGTCGGTTTGGATGCTGCCAAAGATCTCTTCCGGTGTGGCTTTTTTCCCGCGTTTAATCAGTTCAGCCTTATAAGTGGCGAGTAGCCCGGACGCCATTTCCCCGGATACCAGCTTGCGCAGGCGGTCGGCCAGTACGGTTTCCTCGATGTTCCGCAGCGAGAAATCCAGCCTGGCCGTGGATAAAAACTCATCCCGCATACTGCCGGCTAGTACCGGGATGTTTTTCGCTGCCCCTTTACGGATGGCAGCCAGGGGATGCTCCGGTATTACCATTCCGTCGATCACCGGTTGAAATGCCAGGCCTCCGGCGGTTGTTGGCTTAGCATTCATCTGCTGCTGGGCATCCAGGATTTGTCGTGTCGTCAATCTATACAGGCCGTCGATGTCGTATGGTTTGTTGCCGGTGATTTTTATAAACTGCTCCGCCGTGCGTACCGCTTTCTCCAGCGGGGAAGTCATGAAGGCCCCGCTACGGTTCATCGCTTTCTGAAATTTACCGCGTGCTGCCGGCAGCGCCATTAACGTGCCCACGCTCATACCACCGGCTGAAAAGCCGAAGATCGTGATGTTGTCCGGATTGCCCCCGAAAGCGGCGATATTTTCTTTCACCCAGTCCAGGGCCGCTGCCTGGTCCAGCAATCCTTCGTTGCCCGTAGCCGGGATACGGTTGGCAGTGATCTCCTTGAGATTCAGGAAACCCACCGCCCCCATCCGGTAGTTGATGGAAACCAGTACGATGTCCCCTCGCCGCGCCAGGTGTCCCCCTTCCATGAAGTCCTCACTGCCGGCTCCCATGATGAAACCGCCGCCGTGGATCCAGAACATCACTGGCCGTTTCGCATTATCCAGCCCCGGCGTCCAGATATTAAGGAACAGGCAGTCTTCACTCTGGGGCTGACTGGAGAAGTCGGGTCCCATCCCGGAGCCACGGGGCATCGTGCTCTGTGGGGCAATCGCTCCGTATTCCTTTGCCGGACGTATTCCTGCCCATGGTTTGGGGGGGTAGGGCGGTAGCCAGCGGAAAGCCCCGGTCGGCGGTAAGGCATACGGGATGCCTTTAAAGGTATAAATACCGTCTTCATATATTCCTTCCAGCTTTCCGTAACTGGTCGTTGCTGTAGCTTGGCTATTCATAGGTTGCCTCCGTACCACTCCCCGGCTAACCGGGTTTTCTCCACATTCCTCGACTGATCGCACTCGATGACAGCAGTATCAGATGGGTGGAATTCTGCATGGATATTAGCCCATCTCCTTTTCATAGTCAAAATACTATACGTCTCGTTTCATTTGCGCTGCATCGGAGACCGGCGTATAATCCGGCTATCCTTATTGCCATCCGGCCTTTCTTTTTAATAACATGTGGGTTTTTACCGCTGTTTCAGGAGGACGGAAAATCAGCTGCGTTCGAACTTGGGGATACCCCTTTTCCACAAAACTTACATTTTTTAAAGGGAGGTTTGCTCGTGAGTAATTGGCATGATTATCTAAAAGAAAAAGGCCATGCTCCGGATTGGCCGTATCCCGTTCTTTATGAAAAGGAACAGGAAATCGAGGCCGATGTCCTTGTCGTCGGCGGCGGCATCGCCGGTTGTTGGGCAGCGATCAGTGCCGCCCGGCAGGGTTTGCGCGTTGCCCTGGTCGAAAAGGGCGATACCGTGCGCAGCGGCGCCGGCGGCCCTGGGTGCGATCACTGGTGCAATGCCCCGGCTAATCCCTTGTCCAATGTTGACCCTGATGAATGGGCGGAACACATGGCGGACCGTCCGTATTGCAACGGCGTTGGCCTCCAGATCCAGTGCCGTGAAGACTGGGATACCCTCCAGGAAATGGAACTGATAGGCGGTAAGATCCGTGATACCAAAGACGAATATGTGGGGGCCGAAGGCCGGGACGATAAGTCGAAAATTATGATTTCCCCCCGCTATACCAGGGTCCACAGTTACGTCCCGGACATGATCAAGCCCACGACCTTCAAGAGCAACCCGGACCAGAAGCTGAATAACGTCGTCATCCGGGTGTGGGGTAGTACTTTCAAACCGGCTTTGAAAAAGGAATGCAAGCGGCTCGGTGTCCAGATTTACGACCGTGTTATGGGCACCAGCCTGCTAACCGAGAACGGCCTCCCGGGCACCCGGGTCGTGGGTGCTACCGGCGTCAATAACCGTACCGGAGAATTTCTTATTTTTAAGGCAAAATCGACCGTTCTTTCTGCCTCCGGCGGCGGCTCGATCTGGCTGCTCAGCACGGAACTCGGCGGCTATTCTAATATGATGTCCCGCACTATCACCGGCGACGGTACCGTCATGGCCTGGCGGGCCGGCGCAGAGTTGACCACCATGGAACGTACAGGCGTTATCGGCATCGCGACCGGCCTCAAGCATAAGTGGTATTCCGGTGCCGGGGATGCCAGTTATGAAAATGTGCCTATCGTTGATGCCAAAGGCAAGCGTGTCCCCTATCCCATCCAGGGTTGGGAGGATGCCGGGGCTATGATGCCCAGTATGGAAGTGATGGAAAAGATAAGGCAGGGTGTGCTCAAGGGTGAGTATAAATTGCCTTTCTACGGTGATTTCCCGGCTATGTCCGACGTCGAACGCCGGGCTACCTGGAAATTGATGCTGGGTGAAGAGTCCACCACGAAGATCATTATGGATACTTTCAACCAGGCGGGTTACGATGAGAGCCGGGACCTCTTACAGGCATACCGCTTCATCGAGGGCAACAGCCTGGCGCAGTGGCGGGATGCTGGGGGTGGTGGGGGTATCGTCGTCGACTGGAACTTGAAAACTACCCTTGATGGTTTGTATGCCGCCGGTACCCAGATGTTCTCGCCCGAAGATCACAGCTATGCCGCGGCGACCGGCCGTTATGCCGGTCGTAAGGCGGCGGCTTATGCCAGGGGAGTGGCTGCCGGTAAAGTCTCGCGGGAACAGATCGACCGTGAAAAAACCCGTGTTTACGCCCCGGTGCAACGCCGCGGTGGTCTGGAATGGAAGGAACTGCATGCCGGGGTTGCCCGTGTTATGCAGTATTACGTTAGTGAATTTAAGGACGAAAACCTGTTGAATATCGGTTTGCAGTCTTTAAACCGCATCGAGAATGAGTTTGTCCCTCAGCTTTATGCCATGGATCCGCATAAGCTGATGCGCAGCCTGGAAGATACCAGCCTGTTGACTTATGCGCAAATCATTGTAAATGCGATGCTCGCCCGTAAAGCCAGCAGTATGCCTTTGAACTTCCAGCGCATCGACTACCCGGCTGTAGACCCGGCGGAATGGAACCATTTCATCACGGTTAAACTGGACAACGGCAAGGTAAAGGCCGGTAAACTGCCCATGCGTTATTTCGGCAACATGAGAGAGCAATATGAAGCCCATAATAAAGACTACACCGGCGTCTACCGGGGTAAATAAGAGAAGACGGTGAAAGGAGATTGTTATGCCTAAAGAAAAGATCATCGCCATGCCGAATGTCACAACCCCCAATCAGCCGGTGCTTTTCACGGAAAAATGCAACGGCTGCAACCACTGTGTTGAGGTCTGCCAGGTCGATGTCTACATCCCCCACCCCGAGAAGGGAAAGCCGCCCATCATCCTCCATCCTGAAGAGTGTTGGTACTGCGGCTGTTGTGCCAACGATTGCCCGCGCCAGGCGATCAAGTTCAACTGGCCGCTGGAGCTGCGGGGTTACTGGAAGAATAAACAGACCGGCGAGGTGCACCAGGTCTAGGTTTTTCCCCACCTGAGTTTTTATGGGGGTGGGCGGCTCCGGTCAGCCGCCCACCCCCATGGTTTTGGTAGCGGCCGGCAAGCTAATCTGGTATATTGAGGATATGGGTAAGACATTAGCTGAAAAAATCCTCAGTAGTAAATCAGGTACTGAAGTAAAGGCCGGCGGCCTGGCCGTGGTACAGGTCGACCTGGCATTTGTCCAGGACAGTACCGGTCCACTCACCCTGCGCCAGTTTGCCGAGCTCGGTATTACCGTTCCCCGCCATCCTGAGCGGACAATCCTGTTTATCGACCATTCCGCTCCCAGCCCGGCTAAGGAACTGTCCAACGACCACCTTTTTCTGCGCCGGTTTGCTAAGGAAAAAGGTGTCGTTTTAAGCGATATCGGTGAAGGTGTCTGCCACCAGCGGGTAGCGGAGGCTTATGCCAGCCCGGGCGAAGTCGTAGTCGGCGCTGATTCGCATACGGTCACTGCCGGTGCCCTCGGTGCTTTCGGTACCGGCATGGGTTCCACTGATATTGCGGTGGCGATGGCCCTGGGCAAGACCTGGTTCCGTGTTCCCGAGACTATCCGCGTCCATGTCTACGGCCGTTTCCCTGCTGGTGTCTATGGTAAAGACCTGATCCTGCACCTGATCGGGCTTATCGGTGCCGATGGTGCTACCTACAAAGCCCTGGAATTCGGTGGTGATGCCGTGGCAGATATGGCTATGAATGACCGTCTGACCATTGCCAATATGGCCGTGGAAGCCGGCGCTAAGGTGGGTCTTTTCCCTTCGGACAAGGTTACCCAAGCTTACTTGGAACATCAGGGGCGCGGCCATTTATATACTCCGCTGCAGCCCGACCCGGATGCGGCTTATGAGCGGACGATCGATATCGATGTCGCAAAATTGGAACCGACCATATCGCAGCCGCATACGGTGGACAATACCGCCCTGGCTCGGGCACTGAAAGATGTACATGTCGACCAGGTTTTCCTGGGTACCTGTACCAACGGCCGCCTGGAAGATTTCAAGATCGCCGCCGGAATTCTTCAAGGACGTAAGCGGCATCCCGGTACCCGCCTGGTCGTCGCTCCAGCTTCACCGCAAATATATCTCGACACCATGGCTGCCGGTTACCTGGCTGCTTTAGTACAGGCCGGAGCCACCGTCGTACCGCCCGGCTGTGCGGCCTGCCTGGGGGTACATCAGGGCGTCCTGGGTGACGGCGAGGTTTGCCTGTCCACGGCAAACCGTAACTTTAAAGGCCGTATGGGTAATCCTAATGCCTTCGTCTATCTCGGCAGCCCGGCGGCCGCTGCGGTAACCGCGGTCACCGGGCATATCACCGACCCGCGGGAATTCTTGAGGAGTTAAAGAGGGGCAGAGAACCTCTGTAGAAACTCAGGGGATGAGTTAGCAAGATGTTAACCGGAAAAGTGTATAAATTTGGTGATGATATTTCTACCGACTTGATTATTCCGGGCCGGTATGTGTCTTTACGCAGCAACCTGCCGGAACTTGCCAAGCATGTGCTGGAAGACGCCGATCCGTCTTTTGCAGGACGGGTACAGCAGGACGACTTCGTAGTCGGCGGTAACAACTTCGGCCTTGGTTCCAGCCGCGAACATGCTCCCATCGTCATCAAGATGGCCGGCGTCAGCGCCGTCCTGGCCAAATCATTTGCCCGCATCTTCTTCCGTAATGCCGTCAATATCGGCCTGCCGGTTTTGGTCTGTGATACGGACAAGATCGATAATGGCGATACCCTGAAAATTGACCTTGCTCAAGGTACCATCCGTGACCTGACCAACGGTGCTAACCTGACCTTCAGTCCCATCCCCGATATCATGCTGCGCATCCTTAATGAAGGTGGACTGGTGTCCTATATCCAGAACCACAAAGACCTGGTAATAGACACTTAGGAGGCAGCCATGAAAAAAACGTGGAAACCCGTGGCGGCGGCAGTTCTGATGCTGATCGCCAGCTTCCCCTACTGCGTGGCTTCTACCCGGTGGTTTCAGGAACCGGGCTTTTTCCCCGAGACCATGGGCGGCGGCCCGATTTGGCCGTGGCTCGGCCTGATATTATTATTTCCCTTTGCTCTACCCTTGATTGCCGGAGCCGTCTGTGCCCTGGTAAGGCGGGCCTGGGTCCTGGCTTTAATCGGTGCTTTGACTCCCCTGGCTTTTAGTATCCTGCTGTCACCTTGGGGATGGGTTCGCATCGGTCCGGAGTTTATCGTCCGGCACCAGCAGGATACCGTTCGAAACACTGTAACCGTACTTGTTTTTGCCTTTATTATCGTTGCGGCGGTGCTGCTGTACCTGTCGCGAAAAGAGTTTAGCGGCAGGTCATCCTCTGCCGAGCATCTTTTTGGCCCGCCGAAAAAATATAAAGATATGGTTAATTGACTGATATTGTGAGGTTCTCATGAAGTATAACGTTACTCTGATTCCCGGTGACGGCGTCGGCCCGGAAGTGATTACTGCCGCCCGGAAGTGTCTTGAAGCTACAGGTGTCCAGTTTGCCTGGGAGATCATCAATGCAGGTGAGACCGCTTTTAAGACGGAAGGTAGTCTGCTGCCGGACCGCTTGCTGGCCTCGATAAAGAAGAATAAAGTAGCTTTAAAAGGCCCGACGACGACTCCGGTGGGTACCGGTTTCCGCAGCGTGAACGTGGCTTTGCGCAAGTCGCTTGACCTGTATGCCTGCCTGCGGCCCTGCCGCTACTACCAGGGCGTGCCTGCTCATTACCAGGGTGTCGATATTGTCGTCGTCCGTGAGAACACCGAGGACTTATATACCGGCATCGAATTTGAGCGCGGCTCGGCTTCTGCCGGTGAACTTTTATCCTTTATCCGTAAAAATACCGGCCAGGAAGTCCCTGCTGATTCCGGATTGGCGGTGAAGACGATTTCTGAGGCTAACAGCCACCGTATCGTGCAGTATGCCTTTGACTATGCCCGGTCTCACCGGCGTAAAAAGGTCACCGCGGTACACAAAGCTAATATCCTGAAGTTTACCGACGGCTTTTTCCTGGAGATTGCCCGTATTGTGGCTAAAAGTTACCCTGATATCGAGTTCGAAGATCGTATTATCGACGACCTTTGCGCCCAACTCGTACAGCGCCCACACCAATTCGATGTCCTGGTACTGCCAAATCTCTATGGCGATATCATTTCCGACCTGTGTGCTGGGTTGGTAGGGGGGTTGGGAGTTGCTCCGGGGGCGAATCTGGGCGAGGGCCTGGCTGTTTTCGAACCCACCCACGGCAGTGCCCCCAAATATGCTGGGCAGAATAAGGTCAACCCCCTTGCCGCCGTCCTCTCCGGGATAATGATGTTGCGTTATTTGAAAGAAAACCAGGCTGCCGATAATCTGGAACAGGCCGTCAGCGGTGTGCTCGCCGAAGGCAAGGCAGTGACCTATGACTTGAAGCCGGACCGGAACGACCCGACGGCGGCCGGGACCTCAGAAATGGCTGATGCCATAATCGCCCGCATGTAACAAAAAAGGGGGGGTGAATCCTGGATTCGCCCCCCCTCAGTACGAATCTTATGCCAGCGGCGTCAGTGTCAGCAGGTCGCGGGCGATATCCGGGTATTTCACGATAAACATCAGTTCCTCTTCAACCAGCGGTTTCTGGGCTTCGACATTGGCAAAACGCACCAGTTCAAGAATACTCTCTGGGTCGCTGTGTTTCGAGAGGTCGACTTCCAGTTTACCCATGATATGACGGAAGCCGGAAATCCCGCTGTATTCCCCGGAGCATAT
>CAZSHH010000084.1:0-13254 GCA_964606525.1 uncultured Dehalococcoidales bacterium | reverse complement strand
TGTTATCTCGTTGTGTTGTCAAGGGGAGGATATCAGATGAATATATTTAAGTTACTGGACGAAGCGATTGCGAAAAAAGCATCGGATATACACCTTTCGGCAAATGCCCGGCCTCTATTTCGTATCGATGGCACTTTGACTCCCGCCGACGGTTACCCTCTACTAAATAAAGCCGACCTTTCCGAAGCTTTTTCCTTGATCTCAACTACCGAAGAACGTGAGAAATTTCTACGTGAACTTGAACTGGACTTCGGCTATACTCTACCTGACGGTACCCGCTTAAGGTGTAGCGCGGCTCTGCAAAGAGGTGTCCTCAGCCTGGCTATTCGTATTCTGCCTCCCCGCATCCCTTCGATCGATGAGCTCGAACTGCCGCAGATCATGAAGGATCTTGTCATGAAATTACGCGGGCTGATTATTGTTTCGGGTCCTACCGGCAGCGGAAAAACAACAACCATGGCAGCCATGGTTAATCACCTGAATAAAGTTGCAACCCGCCATATCTTCTCGATTGAGGATCCAATCGAATATTTTCAACCGAACATTGACTCGGTGATTACTCAACGGGAACTTGGCCATGATACCCTTTCATTTCCTCAAGCTTTAAAACATGTGCTAAGACATGATCCTGATGTTATCCTTGTTGGTGAAATGCGCGATTCAGAAACCGCTGCTGCCGCCCTTTCAGTAGCGGAAACCGGCCATCTAATTTTAACCACCAGTCATGCCCCCTATGCACCCCAGGCAATTGAAAGAATCATCGACTTTTTCCCGCCTGCCGAACGATTCTTAGCCCAAACCAGGCTGGCCTCGCTTATGATTGCCGTCATTTCTCAAACTTTAGTCCCCCGGTCGGATGGTTCCGGCCGTATCGCCGCGGTGGAAATTATGCTTGGCAACACGGCAATCCGCAGCCTGATAAGAGAAGGAAGGATATATCAATTATATAATGCGATGCGGAGTTACCGGAATATTGGTATGGTGACGCTTGATGAATCACTGGTCAACCTTTATACCAAACGTATTATCGATGCCAAGACCTTATACGCTTATTGTGTCGATAGTGAAGAAGTGGAAAAGCTTCTCAGCCACAAATCATAACTTAGTTTCATTATAGTTACATATCATTAGAAGTGGTATCAGAAAATACTGTTTACCACTTCTTTTTTGGGATCATTAGACGGTCTAAGCTTTGTATAATATGTGCCATCTTCAAGTAATACCCAATCTGTGATCGTGAAATGATATGAATTGTAGTCTGCTTCTACACTAAACTGGTGATTATTTCAAAAGTTATCAGGGTAATGGTTACGATGTTACCCATTACCGGGTTATTGTTGTAGTAAGCTACAAATATATTTTTTCGTTATATCGTTCATCCGGCAAGGCCTTGATTTATTGATATTGGTGTTAGCTACTCCATGCTCAAACCAAGATGGCATACACATATGTTCTCAATAACGCGAAAAGTCTCCGCGCGGAGACTTTTCGATATATCAACACCGGCGATTGCCAGGTGGTTGTAACTTTATTTTGTTGAAACGGTTTATTTTAGTTTTTTAACTTAATAAAACGATGGCTGCGTAGACAGCAAAAACGATAATGGCTAATAAGGCTACGCCTAAGCCAATCCATACGATCTTCATGCGGCCGAACTTGTAACCAAGGTAATCACCTAATATCATGGCAGCAATCGCTGCGACGATTATGACAACATACTTAATTGCGCTTTGCAGGTCTTCCATTTATTCTCCCTGGCCAATGTTATGGCCGAGAATATCAGCAGCTACCATTTCAACCTTGTAAGATAGCTTTTCTTAATATGTTCTGCCACTGTATCCAATCCAGGCTTACCAGTTGTAAAGCCCAGCTTCTTATCTCTTCACAAGAAGTTAGTGAATACAGGTTTATCTTATTCTCTGTTTCCAAGGTTACGATTCCATTTGCTACCAGGTATTTTAAACCGCGTTCTACTAATACGCTCTGGTGCCTGAATGCCAGAACGATCGCCGCGCGGCTAAACCGTGTATACGGATGTTTTCCCAGGAACCTGATCAATTCCAGTAAGGCGCAGCGGTCTTCTTGATAGTTTTCGGTATACTTTTCCAGTTGTTCTCTTATATCTATATTGGAGGCTAACATGCACGCCCTCCCTGGTCTAGAATAAAGTTGGAAACCAGGGAGCGGCAGGAATAAACCTGCCGCTCCCTCCACTCACGGGGCAATTAGCGAGTGGGATTATACGACCCGGTACGCGGCCGGGCAGTATAGCTCTGCCGTTGTCTTAGGAAAGAAGGAACTTCGAATTCTTCTTCTGTTTTCAAGGTTTTCAGAGTTTTTACAATTTCCTTTTCTCTGGCATTTCCGGCAAAAGCTTCTCTGGTTGTAAAACCAGTCGCAATAAGGGTTAAGCGGACTTCGTTCCCCATATTCGGGTCGAGTACCACACCAAAGATCACATTTGCTTCCGGATCAACTGCCTGGCGGACAATTTCTGCTGCCGCGTTGACTTCGAAAAGGCTAAGGCCGGGGCCGCCGCAAATATTAAACAGGACACCCCGGGCACCGTCCATAGATACATCCAACAACGGGCTGGCAAGTGCGGTCTTAGCAGCATCGACTGCCCGATTTTGTCCGGAACCACGTCCAATCGACATCCATGCCGGGCCGGCATCTTTCATGATTGCTCTGATATCAGCAAAGTCAAGATTGATCAGGCCGGGAACGGTCACTACTTCAGCGATTGCCTGTACACCATGATACAGCACTTCATCCGCCATCTTGAAAGCGCCATCGACGCCGGTCTTCTGATCACAAAGATTAAGTAATCTGTCATTAGGAATAATTACCAGGGTATCCACTTTGTCCATTAATTCCTGGATACCTTCTTCAGCTGTCTTTGATCTATAATTACCTTCAAATCCGAAAGGTTTAGTCACGATGGCAATGGTTAATGCACCGGTCTGTTTCGATACTTCGGCAACCATTGGTGCGGAACCGGTTCCGGTACCACCACCCATTCCAGCGGTAATAAAGGTCATGTCGGATCCCGCCATTACCTGTTTTATTTCATCACGGCTCTCTTCCGCAGCTTTGCGGCCCATGGTACGGTCGCCACCGGCGCCGAGTCCCCTGGTGATCCTCTCACCAAGTTGGATCCTGATTGCTGCTTCTGTGATGGCCAAAGCCTGAGCATCTGTATTCATGGCGATGAATTCTACGCCACGGATCTGTTCTCTAACCATTCTGGTGATTGCATTGCAGCCGGCGCCACCAAGACCGCAGACTTTTATCTTTGCCCCACTGGGGACGTAACTTGTTTTAGCCATTTCAATCCTCCTTTATTACTCTCTTATCTTCCTTATTATTTGAAGATGCGGAACATCTGCGATAAGGTATGTTTGATTCCGCTTTGCGGTACCCAGGTATTGACTCCCTGATTCCGCATCTTCCATAGCAGCAGTCCGACGGCAGTGGCATAGGCTGGATCACGCAACTCATCGGATACACCAAATAAGCTGACTGGTTCACCTACCCTTACGGGAACATGGGCAATTTCCTGGGCTACTTCTGCAATACCAGGCAGGTTGGATGAACCACCGGTAAGGACCAGGCCTGCCGGAATGAATTTTGCATAATCGGTTCTTGGCAGTTCCATCATGATCAGTCTTACCAGTTCTTCAACTCTGATGCGGATGATTTCAGATAGGTCTCGATAGGAGACGGCATGCCCATCTTCAGTAAGGGTCTTGTCGGCATCCGCAGCAACATCCATATTCAGGCTTATATTGCCATATTTCTTTTTCATAGATTCGGCCAATTCCGGAGACAGCCCCAGGCCTACCGAGATGTCGCGGGTAATCAGATGGCCGGCCACGGGTAATACTGAAGTATGGCAAATAGTATCGTCTTTTAGAACAGCAATATCTGTAGTACCGCCGCCAACGTCGGCGATCATAACCCCGTCCGTTCTCTCTTCTTCACTCAAGACGGCTTCGGCACTGGCCAGGGGTTCCATTACCAGGTCATCTATTTCGATACCCAGACTACGAATACATTTGGTTAAGTTTTGAACTGAAGTGACCGCCGCAGTAATGATATGGGCTTCGACATCAAGGCGGAAACCGTGCATACCGACGGGATTTTTCACGCCTTCCTGTCCGTCAACCACATATTGGCGAGGAATAATGTGCAGCACTTTATGGTCGGACGGGACTTTAACAGTCCGGGCTACCTGTAACACCCTCTTTAAATCGGCAGGGCGTACTAATTGATCACCGCGGGTTATGGCGATTACACCATGATTGTTCACAGAGCTGATATGGCGACCGGTAACACCAACATAAGCTGTCTCCAGTTTGGTTCCGGCAGTACTCTCTGCCTTCTTGATCGATGCCCGGATCGCTTCCTTGGCTTCATTTACATTTACAACCAGTCCTTTTTGAAGGCCCTGGGAGGGACCTACACCGACACCGAGGATACGTAATGATCCTTCGGTATCGAGGTCACCGATAATGGTACATACTTTAGTTGTGCCGACATCAATGGCAGCAACCTTGGTTCTCTTCATTTTTCCTCCTTCCTTTCGGTGATAGTGAGTGAACTATCGCTTATCCTCTCATTTCTCGATAGCGAACGTTCCATTTGCTGCAAAGTAGATTAACGTAGTTCTTTACGTCCGGGTTAGAAGTTTTGTAAAGCTCGGCCAGAAAACCGTGCAGCAACTCACCACCGGTCATCCCGGGAGCAGCCTCCTCAGGCCCTGGCAGGTTCACATACACCATCTCGGTCATCAGTTTTTGATACTCGATTGATTGCCCCATGATTGAAGTTCCTCCTTTTGTAAATTTAAGTATGCCAACATCCTACCCGTTATCAAAAGCACCTGCCAAAAACTGTCCTTTCCATTTCCATGAGTAAAAAATAAATTCCACAACGCCTCTTCTTCATTACTATTATTTTTCTCCTCATTACCTATTGAATAAAAGGACTCGTTACTATATAATTACCCAAACTTCATAGAGGGACGGGATATGGTAGCGGAACGCGGCCGAAAACGGTTACCACCCTATATTTCATATCGTACGTTTCATAACTTCCTTGATAAGTTGCAGCAACAGATGCCAGCCCGCATTGACCGTTCCTATTGGGGCGATATGTTGTCCGGTAGTACCGGCACCCAGTTAATGGCCGCACTGCGATTCCTGGACTTGATCGATGAATACGGCAGACCGACCGACCGTTTGAAACCATTAGCCTCTTCTAATAGCAAACAACGGCATGATATCCTTCGCGAAATCGCCTTTACCAGCTTTGCCTTTGCCCTGGATGGGGATCTAGATCCGCAGAATGCTACTTATTCCCAACTCGAAGAGATATTTAATGAAAAATACCAGATGACCGGCCAGTTAAGCCGCAAATGCTTGAAATTTTTTATCGAATTAAGTAATAACGCCGGCATTACATTATCGCCTTTCATTACTAAAAAATTTCGCGCCGGTTACTCTTCAGCAACTCCAAAACTTATTACTAAAAAATCAACCGGCGGCACTAAAGTCATTACCAGAAATACTAGTGTCAAGTACCGGCGTAATAATACTATTCCGAATAATAGCGATGATCCCCCTGGCGTCAGTTCCTGGGACAAATTGTTGTTGACTAAATTTCCCACTTTCGATCCTAGCTGGTCCGATGATGTTAAATTGAAATGGTTCACCGCTTTCGATGATTTAATGCGGCGGTTTATCAATAATAAACCGGATAAATAAACTCATAACTTCTAACAAAAAAAGCAGGCCGGATATCCGGCCTGCTTTTTTTATCAAGTTGTTCGATCTAGTTCGGTTTTACGGTCCGGTAGCAATCGCTGCAATAGACCGGCCTGCCCTGGCGGGGTTCAAAGGGGACTTCTGTTTCTTTTCCACACTGGGCACAAACTGCGGGGAACATCTGGCGCTTCTGCCGGGGTCCGGAAGAAGTTTCACCACGGGCAGCTTTTCTAGCCTCACGGCATGCCGGGCAGCGCTTGGGTTCATTAGTATAACCCTTGGATGCGTAGAATTCCTGTTCCTGGGCGCTGAAAGTGAAGGTAATACCGCAATCAGCACATTGGATTGACTTATCCTGATAAGCCATTGGATGACCTCCTCAAATCATTAGTGGGCTGAGCCGGGGTCATCCAACTTTGAAACTGAAATCTGCCTGATTCCACCAAGTTTGTGACCACCTGAACTGTAACCACCAGACGCTATTATACACATGAAACCACATACCTGCAAGAACCACAGTAATCAAGCCTCATTAATAACAACCGTTAATCGAACGTGACCGTTTTATATTACTTAATCTTTTCGCTCTGTTACCTGTTCAAACACACTCAATTGCTTTATTTCATATCTTGTTAAACACTACAAGAAGAGGTATCTACATATTCCAGGCACTTTGTACTGTCGATTCCTTATTCAATTTAAGGAGCTGTAATAATTACGAATAACGGCCGTAATCTTTAGTAATATCGATCATCGCTTTCACGTTTTCCGGTTTGGCTTCATCCAGGCAAGTCGCAGTCATAATAAAACCCCCATCTTTGGCGCAGACATCAATTAACTTTTTACAATAATCTTCTACTTCGGAAATGGAACCTGCCTGTAAAACTGAACCCGGGACATCTATCATGAAACACAGGTGTCCGCCCAGGACAGCTTTGGCTTTTACAGGGTCGGTTTGGGCAAAATGGCACAACACTTTACCTTTCGGTAATTCGCGGATATATTCCAGGCGCTGGTCCCAGGTACCTTCAAAGAAGGGGCACGGCGTCCATCCTGCGTCAATAAGGGCCAGGATCACCTTTTTTAGACCCGGCCAGTAGAACCGCTCGAATTGGGGCAACGACATGAATCCATCTGAACCGCGGTGCAGTGCCATGAAAACCCTTTTTACACTACCCTTTTCTGGCGGCGGCATTCTCTTAATCATCTCCGTGGTTTGTGTCCCTAAGGCTTCGCACATTTCCAGCAGTTGATCCGGATTCCGCCACATGTCCAACATCGCTCCTCGCATCCCTCGCAAATTATCGGAGATGACATCAAAAGGGGCACCTCCCATCATCCTGGGGGTGTTATAACTCGGAAAGCCTAAACCCGCCATTTCTTCGGTGAAGTTGACATCGATTTGCTGCCACTTCGCCTGGAGTTTAGCGGCTTTCTGGAATATCTTCAGCATTTCTACCATTTCCGGATGAAGGAACTGGGGCAAGTAGAAAGCCATCCCGGTCCCCCCCATCAACGAGCGGAAAGGAGACAAACGGGATAAAGGGGCGGCTGATGCCAGTACCCGGGGTAAATAAGTCCGTATTATCCAGTCGGAAGCATCATGCAAGTAAGCCTCATATTCATCGGACTTCATCGGCTCTAGTTCCACCATCTGGTGGCTTTGATCGTCCGGCACACCGAAACCCGGCCACTTGATCTGGTGCGGCCCCAGTAATTCCAGGGCTTTTCCGGAAACCGCTGCAGTTTGTGCCCAATAAGCATCCGGCTCCAGTTCGGTGATCGTTTTCCGGTTGGCCGCCCGCCATTTTGCCGCCTGGTAATAAGCGGTGGAAAAAGGGATGCCGCAGTATCTGGCAGCAAAATAACCCACAAAAAGCTGGACGGGGACCCGGTCTGGAACTCTCATGACAATGGCATCGTTGACTCTCTGATCTCTTTCTTTATATAACCTGGTGACAGTAGTTTTCCCAGATACGATGTTAGCCATATTAGAACCCTCCGTATTTCTCGTAAATCTTTGATATGTTATTGGCAAACGAGTATACACTCCAGTTATCTACTAATCAATATAGAATATTTAGAGGCGTATGCGACTATTGACAATTACTGTTTTGAATGATATATCTGTGGGCTAAGTTAGCAACATGGGGACGATGTTGCCAGAATGAAAACGGGACATTGGATTTCCTCAATATCAGGTATCTTCTCAGGCGATGGGTCATGTCACCTGTTTTCAGTTGTTTTACTATTTTTTTCTATCGGGTGGCAAGTGTCTGCCATTTTGACTGATGCCTTCTTGAGGACATGGGACAAGGTATTTGTTGAAGCGCTTGATTATCCTGTTTCGTTGATTTGCTGCAAGACTACTGGCATCCGGTATAAGAGAATAATCGAATCAGGAGGTGCTGCCATTCCGAGTTAGAGCTCTATATGTTTGAAATCACACCAAATCAATAACAGGAGGACATTGTATTGCAAAAGAAAACCTTGTGTGTAGTTATCGGCCTGCTGCTAACATTTGTACTACTACTCTTTGCCTGCAACCCGGAACCAACAACCACTGGCCCAACGACTACCACTACCAAACCACCTACCCAGACTACTACGACTACTAAACCACCATCTGATAAACCTCAATACGGTGGTACTCTCACCCTGCTGTCCGGCACTAACTGGCAGGTATTCTGTCCCGGTGCGGGCCGTCCCGGCGGGCCTCCCATGATATGGGAACAGATCACCAATGCCGACCGTACCCGCGGGCCGGCGGGAAGCAAGACTGTCGATTATGGCAACGGACCTACGAGCATGACGGACGTCATCGGTTGTCTGGCCGAGAAGTGGTCGACGCCCGATGCCAACACCTGGGTGCTCGATGTTCGACAGGGGGTAAACTGGACGACGATTCCCAATAATCCTGGTTCGACACTTGTCGGCGGCCGGGAAATGACCGCTGATGATATCATCGCCAGCCTTGAGGCTATGCGCGACCAACCTAAATCATGGGCGAAAAATGCAGAACCGGCTTTGCACTCTAATATGAAAGTGGAGAAGACCGGGCCATGGCAGGTGACGGTACACCTTCCCGTGAACCCGAGCACAGCCTATCTGTGGCTGATGGGCGGCGGCGGTAGCGCGTTCATCTGGCCTAAAGAGTGGATTCCCAAGTATTTCGAAACTAACGACTGGCACGTGGTCGTCGGTAGCGGGCCTTATTACATCACCGACTTCGTCGATAACAGCTTACTGACCATGTCCCGCAATGAAGATTACTGGGACACTAATCCCACCGGACCCGGAAAGGGCGACCAGTTACCGTATATCGACAATATCAAATTCCTCGTCGTACAGGATACCTCTACCCAGTTGTCTGCCCTCCGGACCAAGAAAGCCGAAATGGTGGCCACGGGCGGCATGGCGACCGGCTTTGAGCGGGATGACGCGCAAAGCCTGCTGGGAACTAATCCAGAAATTAAAACCTACAAGTACCTGGCATATCCTTACCAGGTAGGTATGCGGCGAGATAAAGCAGAGCTACCCTACAAAGATATCAAGGTACGCAAGGCACTGATGATGGCTACCGACATGGAAAGTATCGCGGCGGACCTGTACGGTGGGGAAGCGGAAATGCTCGCCAGCCCGTCGAGTCCCCTGTTCCCGACGTGTTTCACGCCACTCGATCAGCTACCAGCCGAGACACAGGAACTCTATAAATATAATCCCGAAAAAGCAAAACAACTGCTGGCAGAAGCCGGCTATCCTGATGGCTTCCAGGCTACAATGGTAGTGAGTACTTCTCCTTCATCCGGGACCGACATGGCTGAAACCCTTAAAGCGATGTGGTCAGAGGTTGGTGTCGACCTTACTATCCAACTCAAGGAACCCGGTGCATTCTCTACCATCTGGACTACTCGAAGTTTTGATGACCTGCTAATGACGCAGAACTGCGGTGGTGATAATGCCCTGTTCGTGAGATACAGCTTCGGCTACTTCCGCGGCCCGAACAGCTACAATATCAGCTATGTAAATGATCCCCCCGGCACCGATCCGATCATCGAAACAGCCTTCGAAGAGGAATGCAAATATATTAACGTTGACTTTGCCAAGTGCGACCAGCTGCACAAGGATGCCAATGTATATATCCTTGGCCAGGCTTTCCTGATCCCGACTCCAGCAGCCTATCAATACCGCATGTGGCAGCCGTGGCTGAAAGACTTCTATGGTGAAGGCGCCAGCAAACATTGGATCCAGTATGTCTGGCTTGACCAGGCCATGAAGACTTCGCTAACCAAATAGATCGCTCTCAAGTCTCAATCGTGCACCGAGATTGGCACGAAGGCTAAAACGGAGGAGGGCAGCTGCTCTCGAAGTGGCTGCCCCCCTTTCTGTTCATAGATATACGTACACAAAATTATAATAGCTAGTGACTTTATTGCCTTAAGTCTGATAAACTGAAGTTACTTACAATAAGGAGTGCAGCCAAGATGGCGGTTACTGTTTATTCCAGCCCCACTTGAGGCTACTGCCGGATGTTGAAAGAGTATCTTTCCCAACGCGGCATCAAATACCAGGAGCGGGATATTTCTCTTGACCGCTCCGCCGGGGCTGAAGTCATGCGCCTCACCGGCCAGATGGCGGTACCGGTGACTGTGATCGACAGCCAGGTTGTCGTCGGTTTCGACCGTCCTGCCCTTGACCGTTTATTAGTCGTAGCTGCGGACGCTGCTGCCAGTCCTTCGCTGGGTGCCGCCGTGGGGGATGCCGCCCGGATCACCCGTCAGCGTGGCTTTCCCTTGTCTTACGGTGCTTTTGTGGGCAATGTACGGCCAGGTTCTCTAGCCCAGCAACTTGGCCTGGCCGCCGGTGACATTATTACCGAACTTAACGGACAAACTATCCAAGGAGCGGATGATCTAGCTCAGGCGGTTGCCCGCCTCCGTCCCGGAGACCGGGTGACGATTTCTATTACCAGAGGTGATCAGAGGTTGCATTCCTCGGCGGCATTTTGAGTACCGCAGATCTACCACAAAAAAATACCGAGCGACTCGGCACCGATCCTATCGGCAAACTCTTATTCCGCCTCAGCTTACCCAGTATTATCTCCATGGTCGTGGTCTCCTTATACAACCTCGTGGATACCTTCTGGGTCGGCCGCCTGGGACATGAAGCAATTGCCGCAGTCACGGTGGTGATGCCTTTCTTCGTGCTGTGTATCGCTGTCGGCGTCGGCACCGGTGTCGGTATCAATGCTTTGGCTTCCCGAAAATTCGGGGAACGTGATATCACGGCAGCCAACCGTGTCGCCGGCCAGATATACTTCCTTTCCCTAGCGCTGGGTGCCGTCTTTATTTTCTTAACCAATGTCTTCCCCCGGCAGGTATTAATACTTTCCGGGGCAACACCCGATGTTATGGAGATGGGCGAAGCCTACCTCCGGATGCTGGGGTGGGGACTGCCTTTCCTTTTCTTCAGTATGAGCGGGCGCAATGTCTTCCAGGCCTCCGGAGATGCGATCCGTCCGATGGTCTTTTCCCTCATCTCCCAGGTTACCAATATCATCCTCGATCCGTTACTTATATTCGGTTGGTGGATATTTCCCGAAATGGGTATCGGCGGCGCGGCTGCCGCGACTTCCATCTCCTGCGTTGTCAGTGCGGCCTTTGCCAACTACTGGATTACCTCAAAAACCTCGGCGTATCATCTCAAACGGCAGGATCTTATTCCCCACCTTCCCACCATCATCTCGATATACCGGGTCGGGCTGCCATCGATGTTAATGGAAATCACAGAAAGTATCGTGTTTGCCCTGTTCAACCACGTCGTCGCCGCTTTCGGCTCGGTTGCCCTGGCCGCGGTGGGTATTGCCAGCCGTATCAGCGACCTGGCATTCATGCCCATTGTCGGTACTTCCCACGGCCTGCTCCCCATCGTCGGCTACAGCCTTGGCGCCCGGCTCTGGTCCCGGCTCTGGGGTGCCGTTCGCCAGGCTTCCCTGGCAATGATCGTCCTGATGACCGTGGCTACCATACTCATGGAAATATTTACCCCGCAGCTCGTGGGGTTTTTTTCTCAAGACCCGGAACTGATCGCCATCGCCGTCCCCGGCATGCGCATCTTTCTCTCTACCCTGGTAATTGTCGGGCCCACCATTATGTTCATCACTACCTTCCAGGGCCTCTCCAAAGGTAAGGATGCCATGTTTTTGTCCCTGGCCCGCCAGTTCCTTTTCTTCATCCCGGGACTGTATGGGCTTACTTACCTCATGGGCATCAACGGGATGTGGCTTTCCATGCCCATCTCCGATATTGCCGGGGTCGCCGTTGCCGGTCTCTGGTTGTACCGTGAATTTCACCGGCAAAAGAAAGACCCGGCATGGCATAAATAACAGCTGCCGGGTCTGTTTAGAACCCTGTTAAGCCCTTTAGTCTTTAGACTTAGCCTTCCGGGGTGATTGGCCGGTCTCTTTTCTGGAACAGTTCGATGACCATGCCCCCGACTTTGCGGGCGTCCATATAGGCATATTCGCCTTTGGCATAATACATCGCCGGTACGCCCTTTGCCTTTAACTCCTCGACTTCTTTGGCCAGGTCGTCTACCTGGTAAGCCACATGATTCGGGCCTTCGCCATGTTCCTTCAACCAGGTTTCGTTCCAGTTGCCGCCTTCGACCGGTTCGGTCATTTCGATCTGCAGCGGGCCGAGGTTCATCATCTTTATCTTGATCTTCCACGGCGGGACATTTTTCTTACCGTAAGTTTCAAAATCCTTGAAGCGGGTACTGTCCAAGACTCCTGCCAGCCTGGCATCAGCCTTGCCGCCCAACGATTCGAAATATTTGACGGCTTCATCCATGTTCTTCACGGATATTCCCACGTGCCACAGCGTCCAGTTTTCCATTCCCATCAGTTCCTTCTCCTTTTCTTTTTTCTATATTATCGGTTGATAATCTTTAAGTGCCTCATGAACCTTTTTAAGCCAGTCGATAATGGTAATCTTTTGCGGGCACTGCTCTTCGCAGGTACCGCATTCCACACACTGGTCGGCACGATTTTCCGGTTTGATGCCGTACGGGCTGGCATAACGCATTCTGCCTACATTTATATCCGCGTACATGATGGCTTCATTATACAACCGGAAAATATCCGGTATCAGTACTCCGTTGGGACAGGGCTGGCAGTAGCCGCAGGCCGTACAAGAAATCGGGCAAATTCCCTGGTAGGCTGCTCTAACTTTACTGATCAGTGCCAGGTCAGTTTTGTTCAAGGTACCCGGCCCCGACCGCCCCGCCGCGGCCACATTCTCTTCCACCTGCGCCATGGTGCTCATCCCACTCAAAGCCACCGACACCTCAGGCTGGTTCCAGACCCATTGCAGTGCCCACTCCGCCCGGCTCCATTTCCGCGCTGTACCCTGCCAGATTTTTTTCACACTCTCCGGTGGTTCTTTAGCTAATAGCCCGCCGCGGACCGGTTCCATGACCACCACTC
>CAZSHH010000083.1:0-13484 GCA_964606525.1 uncultured Dehalococcoidales bacterium | reverse complement strand
GAAGTGCTGGAATTGGCAGACAGCCTGGACTTAGAATCCAGTGCCGCAAGGCGTGGGGGTTCAAATCCCCCCTTCCCCACCAAGGACCCCACGAGGTGGAGAAATATGAGAAACCCCTCACTCTAACTCTCCCCCGCAAGGGGCGAGAGAAAGTACGGGTAATATAAACACGTTAACCAACTTTGAAGATAAACGTTTATGGCTGAATTCGAATTCCAATTAACGGGTATCAAGCCGCATGATCTGGACATTACGGCGCAGTATCCGGTACTGGCGGTCAGGGCCAGCTATGGTGAAGCGCTGCAAACCAGGGCCGGCATCAGCCGTAATTCATTACGGCCCGGTATCCCATTCTTCGACCATAAATATATACTGGCGAAAGACTATTACCTCCTCACGGTGGACCGGATAGATAAGTTCAGGTGGGTACAACCACATGAATGCAGCCTGGCTATACCGGAACCGGTGGAGTATAACACGGAAAACCGCCAGCGGTTAACGCATTACAGCCTGGAAGATGATGTTCCGGAGGAAAAAGAGATGATATACCCTGTAAGGCCTTTCAGTATTACCGGCGTAACCCTGGATGGCTTTGATCCCGGCAGGGAATACCCGGTACTGGCGATTGATATGGACAACTATCTGCCGGAGGAGAGTGAAGAAGAGGTGGATTCCCCGGCAGGATTAGCCGCCGAAACGATGACCTTTTTCCTCGTGGGGGACGATAACGGGGAATTTGTCTGGGTGGGCGAGGACAACTGCCGGTTATACCGGTAATTCACCGATAAACTGATTTAGAATTCAATCAAGCTCGCTGGAGAATATACACCTCCGGATAAAAACGTCTCCGGAGGTTTTTGTTTTACCACCTTATTTTGATGCCCGGCATAACCCGGCGGGGAAATGTTCGTTATAAGAAGATAGCAGTTGGCAATGAATTTATTCAACCCGGCGGGACAGGAGACGGTAATATGAAACAAATAACGTTTATGGCGGTAACCGCTATCCTCCTGCTGGTGGTCTTCATTACCGGGGCTTTCACCGGCGGTTGTCGTATGCAGCCAGGCGAGGGTTTCGCCATCTACCTGACCGAAGGTGATATTGCTCCGGAGGATATTATCAGCCTGGTCAGTATAAAAATCACGGATAAGCCAATCATCGGATCAGGCGATATCGTTACCTATAACATGCAAACATATGAGATGAAGCTGACACAGGAGGCCTTCGAGCGCCTTAAAACCCTCCAGATACCGGTACAGGGGACCTCGTTTATCGTGTGCGCCGGCCGGAAGCCGGTATACCAGGGGGCGTTCTGGACGCCGGTCTCTTCCATCTCATATAGCGGGGTAACGGTCTGGAAACCTTACGATAATGATATCAAACCGGTAATCACATTATCATTGGGCTATCCCGGTCCATCATTTTACAGTGGTGAAGATCCGCGGAATAATGCCGTATTGATGTCAGCCCTGGAAAAAGAAGGTAAACTCATTTCCCGTTACACTATCGCAGACGTCGAAAGCCTGCCCAGATCGTTCAAGGGTTACGAGTTATATTCCTGGCAGGAAAAAGAGACCTGGCATTTCACTTTGATCACGGGAACCAACCGCAACAAGTCGCTGGAGGAGGTTACTTCTGGCGAAGATTATGTCTCGGAAGCTGGTTTTATCAAGATAACGGTAACGGATGTCACAGATATGGAGACGATCATCAGTAAGATACCGGCCGGGGAAAGTGTTAGCTGGCTGGCCGACCTGAGAGCGGTTGAAAATCCGGTGTCACTTCAATTCGGACTCCCTCCTGAAGAGACAATCCGGATCATTAAAGACGGTGCAGTAAAATACCGTGTTGACCTTATCGTCGAGGGTGACTGGTAAATTGCCGACAAACCAATACCTTTATCGTGGCGACAAGCCGGCCGATGTAAATAGAAATCGTGAAATCGCCCCGGAAAGCCGGCGATGGTATAATAAAAACCAGTTTGTGTTTAAAAGGCCAGGAGCATGCACCGATTCCGGACCGGACAAATTACCACCGGCGATACGATTTCGATCAGCGATTCCGGGCAGATTCATCACCTGAAAGACGTGTTGCGATTAGCCGCGGGTGATGAGGTAACCGTGTTCGATGATACCAGTGAATGCCGGTGCACCATCGATCATCTCAGCCGGCAAGAAATCGTCCTCAGGGTCAAGGCCAGGAAGCAGGCCAGCGAACCACCGGCCAAGTTAACCATCGCCTGTGCCTTACCCAAGAAGGGCCTGGATGAAATCATCGATAAGTTGACCCAGCTGGGGGTGGATACCATCATTCCCATGCACACGGAGCGGGTGGTCGTCAAGCTGGACGCAGAGAGAAACCGGGAACGGGCGGTGCGGTGGCGGCGGTTGGCACAATCAGCTGCCGAACAAAGCCAGCGCAGCAATATCCCGGTAGTTAAGGGATTGACCGGGTTCAGTGAAGTCATCGCCGCTGCGGCTGATTATAACCTGAAACTGATACCGCATCTCACGGGAGAGCGGCAAAGGATTAGTGAAGTAATTAAGGAAAACCGGGCAGGCAGCATCATAGTACTGATCGGCCCGGAAGGTGATTTCACACCGGAAGAAGTACAGCAAGCTGTTGCAGCTGGCTTTATCCCGGTATCGTTAGGCCGCCTGGTCCTCCGTGTGAATACCGCGGCCGTCGCCGTGGCCGCATATCTCAAGATGGCAATGGAGAGTTAAGCCGAAAAATCACGATGCTACGCATTACCGATCTAGCCAAATCATATGCCCAGCGGATCTTATTCCAGGGATTGAACTGCAGTATCAACGCCCATGACCGGATCGCCTTGTTAGGTGCTAACGGTTCAGGAAAAACGACGTTGCTGGATATCCTGTCGGGGAAAACGCTGCCCGATACCGGACAAATCATCAAACAGAAGGACCTGACGATAGGTTACCTGACACAGGAGATCAACCCGTCATCAAGCAAACAGCTGCTGGACGATGTCCTGAGCGCCCATGCAGAAATGACCGGGATGATGGACCGGATTCGCTTTCTCCAGGAGAGATTGTCACGGGAGATAGAAAACCACGATCAATTACTGCAGCAGCTGGGGGAAGTACAGTCGACTTACGAGGCGGCCGGGGGTTATGACCTGGAATATCAAGCCAAGACTATCCTCTCCGGATTGGGATTCAAACAAGCAGAATTCGGACTGACAATGGAACATTTCAGCGGCGGCTGGTTGATGCGGGCGGCACTGGCCAGGTTATTACTGGTGCGGCCGGATCTGTTGCTGCTGGATGAACCCACCAACCATCTTGACCTGGAAGCCTGTATCTGGTTCGAGAAGTACCTGGCGGCATACCAGGGAGCGGTCATCGTAACCTCGCATGACCGGGCATTTTTAAACCGGGTGGTGGGGCGGGTCATCGCCATCGAACCGGGCGGCGAAATCGTGCAGCATACCGGCAACTATGACGAATATGTCCTCAACCGCCAGCAGGAGATGGAAATCAGGCAGGCGGCGGCGGAGCGGCAGCAAAAAGAGATCGACCGGGAGATGCGCTTTGTCGAACGGTTCCGTTATAAAGCTACCAAAGCCCGCCAGGCACAAAGCAGATTAAAGCATATTGCGAAGATCGAGAGGATCGTCATCCCGCGCACAACCAGGAAGATACACTTCGTTTTCCCGGCATCGCCGCGCAGCGGTAAAACAGTAATCACCTTATCGCATATCTTTAAATCATACGGAGATAATGTGATATACCGTGACCTGGACTGTGTCCTGTATGCTGGAGACCGGGTAGCTTTAGTAGGGCCTAACGGAGCGGGTAAAACCACGATGTTGAAAATGCTGGCCGGAGTGCTGGATTTCGAACGGGGGGAACGGAAAGCCGGCCATAATACGGTTATCGCTTATTATGCCCAATATGTCCTGGAATTATTGAACCCGGCGAATACGGTGCTGATGGAAACGCAGCGGGCGGCTCCCGGTGAACCGGAACAAAACCTGCGGCGGATACTGGGGGGTTTTCTATTCAGCGGCGATGATGTGGCCAAACCGGTAGCCGTCTTATCAGGAGGGGAGAAGGCCAGGGTGGCTCTGGCCAAGATGTTGCTGCAGCCCAGCAACCTGTTGTTGCTGGATGAACCAACGAACCACCTGGATATCGCTTCCCGGGAAATACTGGCGGACGCATTGAATGATTACCGGGGAACAATATGCTTAATCACTCATGACCGGACCTTGATACGTGAGGTGGCGAATAAGATAGTGGAGATCAGGGACGGCCGGCCCAGGGTATTCCCGGGCGATTACGATGAATACCTGGAGAAGAAAGAGGCCGAAGAAAGGGAAGCCGCCCGGACCACGATGAACGGCAGCAATGGGAGGATATTAAAGCCGGTGCAGCATATGCCGCTCAGGGCTGGCACGCCTTCGATCAGTCCAGAACGAAGAAAAAAGATGCTGGAGCGGGATAGTCAGAATAACTTGAAGAGGATCGAGGAAATAGAGCAACAACTGGCGGTTTTAGAGACACAAGCTGCGGAATGTGAGGCGTTATTTACCGATCCTGACCATTACCGGGAAGGGACGAAAGTGGTGAGTACCCTGGAAAAGCATAAAGCGATCCGCGAAGAAATCCAGTTGCTTACGGAAGAATGGGACAAATTATCCCTGGATATAGAGAAAATCAAACGGGAATTAATAGACTGGCACAGTAGCCCGTAAACTATACCAGGTCAATCCTCTTCATTCTTGTTACCGTTGTTGTCTTTCGGCTTTTTTGTCTTGGTTTCTTTAGTCCTGGTCTCTTTGGTTTTCGGTTCAGTTGTCTTTGTTTCCTTTATTTTAGGTTCCTTATCCTTCTCTTCCTGGGTCTTCTCTTCTTTGTCCTTGTCTTCCTTGTCCTTGTCTTCTTTGGTCTTTTCTTCCTTGGTCTTCTCTTCTTCGCCGGTCTTATCCGAATTCGAGTAGTCGTTACCGTTTATTGCCGGAGGGTTGTCCGGGTTTTTTTTTGTGGCAGCAGGAGGGACGGACTCTTTGGCCACACCGCTTTCACTAGCCTGGGGTTTAAGGATATATTTTAAATTCTGGCCGCTGCCGGTGGCGAAGACGGTCAGGTCAAAAGTGAAGCTGGTCACGGTAGTCTCTGAGGTAGAAAAGGGGATGGCGATATGTAGTTTCTGGCTGGGTAACTTTATTTCCGTGGCTTCGGCCAGGCCTTTCAAGTACCCGGTAACATCGTCGATATAGATGAATACCTTTTGATAGTCACCAGCCGGGATATTTCCCTGCCAGATCACTTTTACCGCATCGCCAGGCACTGTGGTGAGGTCGACGGTTTTATCAGTAGGTTCGATCTCGATCCATTTCCCATCGGATTGTTGAATACCGATTTTGGTGATGGTCACGGTAACATTATCGAAATGACTAATAGCATTCAACTCATCGCTGATGAGGAAGGCGAAATTACCGTCGGTGCTGGCAACCGGGGTAATATCCGATACCTGGTATTCGTCACCCGGTGATAAAGCAGTCTGTACGCTGCCAAAGACGACCAGGGCGGTGATAATAACAGCAGTCGCCGCGGCGAGAACGGCGGGACGAAGCAGGTAACGACGGTACCAGGGCTGACGGAGCGGCGGTTGGTTATGACGGGCCAGCGCAGCATCAAAACGCTGCCGTGCCGCATACTTAACCTCAGTATTGATGGTAAAACTTCCCCATCGGCTGGTTTGTACCGCCGACTGCAGTAAAGGCCTTAAACGGTCGGCCTCATCCGGGTAATCGGACAGGATGACATTGACGTCATCACCGGCAGCGATGCGGTCAAGGCATTTATCCAGTATGTAATCGAAATTTTCCATCATTATACTTATCCCCGTTCCGAGGATGGTTTTTCCACTGCCAGAATCAACCGGAGTTTTTCGATCGCTGCCCGCTGCATCTCGCGTACGGCGCCATCCGTTTTATTCATTATCGAGGCAACTTCCTTAGATGCCAATCCACCCATAAACCGT
This sequence comes from uncultured Dehalococcoidales bacterium, assembly GCA_964606525.1. Taxonomy (GTDB): domain Bacteria; phylum Chloroflexota; class Dehalococcoidia; order Dehalococcoidales; family UBA2162; genus JBBITI01. The sequence goes on along the minus strand of CAZSHH010000083.1, from coordinate 7,469 downwards.
AAACTGATGATTTGCCGTTGGTCAGGGCTTAATTGTTGCATGGCCTGTTGTACTTTTTCCATCTCAAAATTGTTCTCGGCAATTGCGGCCGGATCTTCGTCGACCGGGAGAATATCCGGTTCGATTTCCTGGGCCCTGAACTTACTCTTTTTTCGCAGATAGTCGACCACCATGTTATGAGCGATCTTAAAGAGCCAGGCCTGCATGGGAATTCCCCGTTCCTGATAGGAATCCAGGGATTTCAGGGCTTTTAAAAATACCTCCCCGGCAATATCTTCAGCGTCGTCTTTCTCGCCGATATGGACAAAAACATACCGGGCGATCCGGTCATAATATTCTTCATATAGACCGGATAACTCCGCTGCGTAACGGGCTTTCTGTTCTTGCTTGTCCCTGTTCCTGGTAATACCCATCTTGAATAAGTCGAATCACCTGATACCTCCCAGTATACCAGACTTGCAATTACGTCGTTTCCGTTACTTCTGATAACATTAACGGAACCGCAGATACAATGTCAGGTAAAAATAGAGTAAATTGGACAAAATTTACTGAACTTAAACGAATGTAATATCTCAAATATGAGGTAACTATTACTATAGTACTGGAAACATTAGAGATAGATGAAGCATACCGGTATTAAAGAGACGGCTTACTGCCGTATGCTGAAGTGGCGACTAAATCTGTTTTCGGGAAAGAGATTGTTCGATATGAGTAGCCAGATGCTGGCTTTCTTCAGCGGACACCGTATCGCCGGCCTCGATCTTACGGATGGTATTATCAATATCCACCGACTCTTCCCGTATACGTGAAATGATACGGTTCTGGTGCCGGACTTCTTCATCCAGGCCGTCCAGGCTCAGATGAAGGTTAAGTTTACGGTTAAAAAACTCCAGGATGCGTAGTTCCGCCCGGGGATCACCCGAGGTAGCAATGTAAAAAGGGACGGGGACCCACAGAGTGGCGGCAGGTATATTCTTACGCCGGGCAGCCCACAAGAGGTAGGAGTTCAGGGTGGGGTGCTGGCCGGGAGGCGTTTCATAGTTCAGGGTATTGTTCAGGTTATAACTCCCGAGTGATAGTTTCATATCCGGAGAATTAAAGTTACCCATAATTTCCCGGGGGCCGCTGTGGGGGATGATAGAGACCATACTGCCGATGGCATATACCGCGCTGGCGTGACAAATGTTTACGGCGACCTCGAAAAATGATTCGAGGAAAGGATACCAGTTGAAGCGGGGCGTCACGGCCCGGAAGATCACCACATCCTTACGGCTGCCGGCAAAAAATTTTGCTTCGGGAAACTGTATCACATTCTCGTCCAGGTGAACTCCGTCAAGGGGGAAAAAGTTGTCCGGTTCGATCTCACAAAAAGGCCGGCAGGACAATACCCGGTTCAGGTAAGCAGTAACTTTCTCACCCAGGCCAACCGTATCCATTAACCAGCTCACGATCACGACTGGATTATCCAGGTCGGGTGGTTCGATAAGCCTAACCGGCCCGTTCATCGTGTTGGTCTTCTTTTTTGAAAAGATCATCAATATGGTCCTTCATCCATTTTTCTTCTTCTTCGGTAATTGCTTCCAGCCGCCGCTGCATGATGATTTTGCGCTGTTCCACCCGTTCCTTGATATCCGGCGGCAGCTTGTCGTAGATACCGTTGATGATATCATCTACCTGGAAAGCCATCTCGTCAAGCGGGCCCAGGTTGATTTTCATACCAAGGATTTTACCCATGAGTTCGACTACCGAACGGGAGGCTTTGGGATAGGGTAAAGGGGCGGTGGAAAGATAGTCGGGGATTTCCCCCATCAGGCAAACGGCTTCCAGTCCCCTTTTCTTAGCAACACCGAGGATCAGTCCGTTCAGGCCGGTGACAGCACCCCCGCCCTGGCTCCGGCCCTCCGATTTGCTCATCAGGACGGTATTATCAAAGGCGGTCATTTCCCGGTTGAGGGCTTCACTTCCCGTCGCAATCCAGACACGCGGTTTAATAACATGATGACTGAGTGAAACCGCCGCCCCGGAAGCGTAAAGCCGGCGGCAGCCGAATTTTTCTGCTACATCGACAACGTAGTTCGCCATCTGGTAGGCTTTCTTGCCTTCCGCGAAAGGACGATTGCCGTCAGTCGGTTGTTCTTCGCCAATGAAAGTGATGATATCCCGTTGGGGTAATTTTTTATAGTAGAACGTACTGGCCGGAAATTCGAGTGATTCCAGGATGGAATCACGAATGGTGATATGCTTGGGATAAAAGAAATCCCAGGGTTCGATCTCCCCGAATTTTTCCGCTGCCAGCTGGACACGGAGGGTATCCGTGGCAACCAGGCCGATATTACCGATGCCCGGCCAACTGACGAACATCACCGGATTTTCCAACCGTGGTTCGGATATTAGTTTCAATGCCATAACGGTGCCTTCTTCGTTTCGTAATAAATATTCTAGTTTCTTCACGTGACAAAGGTAAGGATGACAGCCGGAAAATATGGCGGCCTGCGGAGAAACAAATAATGCTATTCTGAATTACGGCGGTATGTCAATATAATATTACCCGTATTTTATCAGTGCACTATAATATATCCAGATTTTGTCTATGATACCTTCCCGGAGGTAAGTAAAATGGCCGGTTTTGGGGAATCTTCCTCCTGACCTTCATTCCCTTGTTTATCGTGATGGAGGTGATTGGGCATCTGCCAGCCGGGGGCGTCTCTTTTAGTAAGTCTTGTGGTGGTCACAACCCCGCTTTCTTTAACGTACCAGGACAAAATGCAACCAATAAACCCCGCAGTTAAGGACCGTCAAGGGGAAGCCAACTTTGACAAATTCCCAGAAGGTAAGGGTCTGGTTCCCTTTTTTCTCGGCATTTTGGATGATGATCACATTACTGGCGGCACCGAGAATGGTCAAGTTTCCGGCAATGGTGCTGCCGGCGGCCAGGGCCATCATATCCGCCGTAGTTGCTCCGGCATGTATCAGCATGGGTAGATACAACGCTACCAGCGGGACATTAGAGATGAACTGGCTAAGGACGACACTGACACCGAGGATGATCGCGGTAGAAGACAGGTCCTGGCCGGAACCGTTGATGATCGATTGGAAAATGCCGGAATCCCAGACGCTTTGCATGAGGATGAACATGGCGGCGAAGAAAACCAGGGTACTCCAGTCGATGCGGCGGGCGATGCCGAACCTTTTCCCGCTGAAGAGAAGGATGGGGGCTGCCGCTGCCAGGGCGATATAGGTAAGGCGGAATTCGGTATCTGGGGAAATAAAGACCAGGCTGATCTTGACCAATATCAAAAGGATAAGCAGGATAAGAGATAATTGCGTCAACCTGGCCAACCCGGGATCTTTCAGGGGTTCGGGAGTAAAACTGACCGGTTGATGTTGGAAGTCTTCCCGGAAGCACAGCCGGAGTACCATATAGGCAAGGAACAGGTTGATCACGGTGGGAATAAACAGGTATTTAAAAAAGGTAATAAATGGATTCCGAATCCCCCCATTGATGGCTACCAGCAGATTTTGCGGGTTACCGATCGGACTCATGACGCTGCCGATAGTAACGGCGAAAGCCAAAGCGAGCAGGAGCAACTTCGGTTTCGCTGACCCATGGTTGTTACGGGCAGCCAGGAGCATGACCGGGGTGCCGATAATAGCCAGGGTGTCATTCATGAGAATCGCGGACAGGAAACCGGCGCCCAATAACACCAGCAGGACCAGGGTATTTACTGAACGCGCCCGGCCGAGTAAACGGTACGACAGGTAGGAGAGGTAACCGCTCTCTTCGAGGGCTTCACCGACGATGAAGACGCCGAAGAGGAACAGCATAACGTCAAGATTAATAGCTTTCAAGGCATCAAGGGGGGTTATCTGCAGGGAACCTAAAACAGCGGCAGCCCCGGCAAGCATCACGTGCCAGATCTGCAGCCGGAAGCTGCCAATACGCCGGATGACAATTAGTATAAAAACCGCCAGGAGGATAATAATGGAAATCATAGGCTAGGGACTCGCTGCCCAAAACGGAGAAACGGTGCGGCGGGTATCGAATACAGGCCGGGCGGTGTATGATTCGCGGATGAGGAGGTATATCACCATATGTTAACGATATATCTTACCATAAGGGAATACCGGTGAAAATCATCCTGGTATTAGTTTGCAATCTTAGAGGCCATGCTTTAATATCATAATTGGATAGTTTTCGCTTGCCCCTGTAGCTCAGTTGGATAGAGCATCGGCCTCCGAAGCCGGTTGCGGGCGTTCGAGTCGCCCCAGGGGCAGTTTCCTTAAGCGATTTTACTTCAGGAGAACGAATGGAGAAATCGGACCTAATCGAGATCAGGTGGCACGGGCGGGGCGGGCAGGGCGCAGTGACCTCAGCCGAACTACTGGCGAGAGCGGCGATAAATGAGGGCAGGTATGCCCAGGCATTTCCTACTTTCGGAACAGAACGCCGGGGAGCACCAGTAGCAGCTTTTACCAGGATAAGTACCAATAATCCCATTCGCATCAGGGCTGGTATTACCGAGCCCGACATCGTAATTGTCTTTGATGCAACACTCCTCAGCATTGTCAATGTCGTTGACGGACTGAAAAGCGGTGGTATGATAATCGTAAATTCAAATAAACCGATCGCCGAGTTGAAACCGGTCTTTGGTAACCGGGGCCGCCTGGCTGTAATTGATGCCAGCCATATTGCCCGTGAGACTCTTGGTGTGATGATCGTAAATACGACCATGATCGGAGCACTCCTTAAAGCGGCCGGAGTAGTGAAATTCGAATCATTGCTTGAACCGGTACAGGACCGGTTCGGCCGCCTGGCGGAGCGGAATATCAATGCGATTAAACGGGCCATGGCAGAGACCATAGTTGAGGGGGTAGCTTAGTTGGCTAAAAAGGAAACACTGAACTGGCAGGAATTGAATATAGGAATATTGATAGACGAAGCCGGAGTTGCGGTCGAATATGAAACCGGTGATTGGAAATCAAGAAAGCCGGTCCTGGATAAAACCAAGTGTATCAAATGCGGTTTTTGTTTCTTATACTGTCCGGAAGGTTGTGTCCGCCCGAACGAAGAAGGCTACTTTATAGCTGATCTAAAATACTGCAAGGGCTGCGGGATTTGTGCCAACGAATGCCCCAAGAAAGCTATCACCATGGTCGTGGAGGGGGAGTAAAGATGTCAAAAAGAGTTGGAATGGAAGTCTCCCTGGCACTGGCCGAAGCGGTGAAGCTGGCGAATGTCGATGTTATTGCGGCATATCCGATAACTCCGCAAACCCATATCGTAGAGCATCTAGCCGAACTGGTAGCTGACGGCCACCTGGATGCCGAGTATGTCCCCGTGGAATCTGAGCATTCGGCATTAAGTGCCTGCTGTGGTTCGGCGGCGGCGGGTGCCCGGACTTTCACGGCGACCGCCGGCCAGGGCCTGGAATTGATGCACGAAGTATTATACGTAGCTTCCGGCTTACGCCTGCCGATGGTGATGGCGATTGCCAACCGGGCATTGTCAACGCCCCTGAATGTCTGGGGCGACCATTCGGATGTAATGTCCGCCCGCGACTGCGGTTGGATACAGATATTTACCGAGAACGGCCAGGAAGTGATCGATAATACCCTGTGTGCATTTAAGGTATCTGGCGATGCCCGGGTATTATTACCGGTGATGGTCCACCTGGACGGTTTCCATCTCAGCCACATGATTGAACCGATGTTTATGCCGGACCAGGCAGAAGTGGACCGTTTTCTCCCGGTACATAGTTACCCGACGCCGCTGGATCCCAGCAAACCCCTGACCATGGGGGTGGTGGGGCCGCAGTATATTTATCCGGAAGCGAAAAAAGCCCAGGTGGAGAACCTGGAGGCATCACGAAAAGTAATCTATGAAGTATGGGCAGATTTCGCCCGCCAGTTCGGGCGTGAGTATCATGCCGTAGAAATATATCCGAAGAACCTTAAAACACCGAAAACGCTGTTGATGACCATGGGCAGTTATTCCGAAACAGCCATGGAAGCGGTTGATAAGATGAGGCAAGAGGGTAAGGATATCGGATTAGCCCGGATCCGGCTGTGGCGGCCGTTCCCCTTCGCTGACCTGAGGAAAGCAGTGGCAGGAACCGAATTGCTGGTGGTATTCGACCGGGCGATCTCTTTCGGCGGGCCCGGTGGACCGGTAGCTTCAGAAATCAGATCAGCCCTCTACGGCGAAGCCAGGCGGCCGAAGGTCGCTAACGTCATCGGCGGGTTGGGCGGCCGGGATGTCACGGTTGCCAATTTCGAAGCGATCATTGAGATGGGCATTGCGCTGGCGAAAAAAGAACATGGACCGGAATTCGAGATGTTCGGAGTGAGAGAATAATGGTAGACACTGTTAAGTTTGGAAAGCGTCAAATAACAACAGAAGAATATTTCACCTCCGGACACCGGGCCTGTACCGGCTGTGGAGAAGCTTTAGCTGTCAGATTAGCCTGCAAAGCAGCGGGCCCGAATGTCATCATCGCCAATGCTACGGGCTGCATGGAAGTCATTTCTTCGCAGTTCCCGTATACTGCCTGGAAGGTACCGTGGATACATACCCTGTTCGAAAATACCGCCGCTGTCGCCGGGGGTATTGAATCCGCCTTAAAAGTAATGAAACGTAAAGGGCGGGGCCCGGGGATAGATACGCAGGTTATCGCCATGGGTGGTGATGGCGGTACCGCCGATATCGGCTTGCAGGCACTTTCCGGTGCCCTGGAAAGAGGCCACGATATGGTGTATATCTGCTTCGACAATGAAGCCTATATGAATACCGGTATTCAGCGTTCTTCGGCGACACCGTTCGGGGCTTCCACGACAACATCTCCGGCCGGTACCAGGAGCATGGGCCAGTTCAGCTGGAAGAAGAATTTACCGGCGATCGCCGCGGCACATAATATCCCCTACGTCGCCACCGCTTCACCGAGTTATCCCTTCGACCTGATGGAAAAGGTGAAAAAGGCGATCGATGTGAAAGGCTCGGCCTACGTTCATGTCCTCTCAGTTTGTCCGACCGGCTGGCGCTGTGCTACGGATATTGCTGTCAGTATCGGAAAATTGGCGGTGGAGACAGGAGTTTTTCCGCTGTATGAAGTCGAGAACGGCCAGTATAAAATCAATGTCAATCCGGCGGCTTTAAAACCGGTCAAAGACTACCTGAAGTTGCAAGGCCGCTTCAACCACCTGACCGAGGCCATGGTCCAGCAGATACAGGAACGGGTAACAAAAGAATTCGAGGAACTCAAGAAAAAAGCAGGGGTATAAAAAAGTAAACTCTAATATCTAAAGCCTAAGCAAATCACACTTATATAAGCATATATTTAGCAGGATATAATCCAGTTTGGAATTTAGGGTTTAGTATTTAGGATTTGAGTGGAGGGGTAGGGAGGCGAGGCAATAACGGGGTGTAGCGCAGTTGGTTTAGCGCGCAGCGTTTGGGACGCTGAGGTCGGAGG
>CAZSHH010000082.1:0-14058 GCA_964606525.1 uncultured Dehalococcoidales bacterium | reverse complement strand
TGGCGTCCCTGGAGCGATTCGAACGCTCGACCAACTGCTTAGAAGGCAGCCGCTCTGTCCTGCTGAGCTACAGGGACATATAAACTACTCTCAAATTCTACGACAACACGGATGACAAAACAAGTCGGTCGTCAACCGAATAACAATAGCACCATTGGTAAATGTAGACGGCATCATTTCCGTTCATGATATTTTCCGGTTATACCTACCATCATTCGCCGGGAGGGCATGCTACACACCGGGACGTTATCAATATTTGGAAAAATTTCGCCTTGACATCCCAGAACACCAGTGCTATGATATCCGAACCTATGTTTTTACCGCATGATTTATTAAAATAAGTCCAAGCAATGAGGAGTTGGTATGATTAAGTTATTTGTTTTTACCGGACATAATGTAAAAATCAACCAGTTAGCTTCAAATCGTGCCTGAGGTTGTTTCTTCAAAAATTGTAACTTGATATGATGGATATCAGACTGAGGCCTGCAAGAGAAACCGACAAAGAATTCTGCCGGCGGGTTCACCACACGGCGCTGCACGATGTAGTAGTGCGGCAGTTCGGACAATGGGACGATGCTTTACAGGATGAATTTTTTGAGAAATCATGGGTTTCGTTATCCCGTCAGATCATTGAAGTCAACGGCGCCCCTGCCGGGACTTTTTCTTGTGCCATTTATCCCGATCACCTGGTTATCGAGCAAATCTATCTACTGCCCCGATTCCAGGGACAGGGTATTGGTACAGGGTTGCTGCGGCAACAACTTGATAAAGCACAGGAATTAAAAATTCCCGCCCGGCTCAATGTCTTATTAGAAAACCGGGCCCGGATTCTTTATGAAAGATTGGGCTTTAAGATCGCCGGCAAAACTGAAATCTTTTACCACATGGAAAAGCCTGGATAGCTTCGATAGTCCGGCAGGCAAATCAACTCCATTATTTCCTTTAGTTACTTGTTACAATATCACCGGTACTCTGCTAAAATATCGAATTAGAATCTTCATGCTTTTATGGGCGCTTTTTCGAACCGTGTATTAGCCTTAACCTGGAGATAATATATGAATAAAGCATCAATCAGAGATATCAGCCTGACGGGCAAACGGGTATTTGTCCGGGTTGACTTTAATGTACCGCTGGATGAAAAATCCGGACAGATCATGGATGACGGCCGCATCCGGGCATCATTACCAACCATCCAATATCTTATCGCGAAAAAAGCCCGGATAATCCTAGCTTCTCATCTCGGCCGGCCGGATGGTAAGGTGGTGGAAAGCATGCGCATGACGCCGGTAACCCGGCGCCTGGAAGAACTGCTGGGGAAAAAAGTGGCGGTTACCCGTGACTGCATCGGCGCTGAAGCGGAACAAGCGTCGGTAAACCTTAAAGACAGCGAAGTGCTACTCCTGGAAAACCTGCGCTTCCATGCCGAGGAGGAAACGAATGCGCCTGAATTCGCTAAAGCTTTAGCCCGGCTGGCGGAGATTTATGTCGACGACGCCTTCGGCACCGCCCACCGCAAACATGCCTCAATCGTGGGCATCACCAAGTTCCTGCCCTCTGTGTCCGGCCTGTTGCTGGACAGGGAGTTGCAGAACCTGGGCGGCATACTTACCCAACCACAGCATCCCTTCTGCGCCTTGCTCGGCGGTGCCAAGATCAGTGATAAAGTCGGCCTGCTGCAAAACATCATGGGAAAGGTCGACCGGGTGCTGATCGGCGGTGGTATGGCCGCGACCTTCTTGAAAGCTAAAGGCATCGATACCGGGCAATCAATGCTGGAAACCGACCGTATCGAGACGGCGCAGCAAATCGTGGCGGAAGCAGCCAAACGCCGGGTTAAACTGGTATTGCCGGTTGATGTAGTAGCAGCTAACACTCTTACCGCCAATGCCGTTAGCCGGACGGTGCCGGTAGATAAGGTACCGCCGGATATGAAAATAGCCGATATCGGGCCAAAGACCGTAACATTATTCCAGGAACAACTCAAAGACAGCCGGACCATCTTCTGGAACGGGCCCATGGGAGTCTACGAAACATCGCAATTCGCCGGCGGGACGAAAGCCATGGCAGAAACACTGGCCGGGCTGCAAGCCAACACCGTCATCGGCGGTGGATCGACGGCGGACGTGGTGGCAGAATTAAGGTTGGAGAAAAAAATGACCTTTGTTTCCACGGGCGGTGGAGCATCACTGGCTTTGTTAAGCGGAGAAAAACTTCCCGGCGTGGAGGCACTAATGGACAAGGGAAGCATGTAAAGATGTATGACTTGAACATGATCAAAACGATTTCCCAAACATCCCCGCAGAAAATCGTCCTGCTGGTACTGGATGGATTGGGAGGGCTGCCGTACCCGGAGACGGGCAAAACCGAACTGGAGACCGCTATGAAACCAAACCTGGACCGGTTGGCGGCGCTGGGAATATGCGGTTTGACCGACCCTGTGGGGCTCGGCATCACGCCGGGAAGTGCCCCGGGACACCTGGCCCTTTTCGGCTACGACCCGATCACCTACAATGTGGGAAGGGGTGTCCTGGAAGCGGTAGGGATTGATTTCGACCTGCAACCGGGAGATGTCGCAACACGGGGAAATTTCTGCACCGTAGACGCCAATGGCCTGGTGACCGACCGCCGGGCCGGCCGCATCACCACAGAGAAATGTACCGCATTATGCCGCCTGCTCGATGGGATGAAGATAGATAACACAACCATCTTCGTGCAGCCGGTTAAAGAGCACCGTTTCATCGCCGTTTTCCGCGGGCCTGGCTTATCGGCCGAGGCCACCGATTCCGACCCCCAACAGACGGGGATTCCCGCAAAACTAGTGACAGCGCTGCTGCCTGCGGCAGAAAAGACGGCCGCGGTTGCAAATGAGTTCATTACGCAAGCACACCTAAGGCTGTCGCAGCACAGCCCGGCTAACATGCTCCTGCTGCGCGGTTTTTCCCGGCATCCTCATTTCCCCAGTATGGCAGAGATATACAAAATCAGGGCAGCCGCTGTCGCCAGTTATCCCATGTACCGCGGCCTGGCACGATTAGTGGGAATGCAGATACTCCAGACTGGGACAGCCATCGCCGAAGAATTCGATACCGTGGCCCGGAACTACAGCAATTACGATTTCTTTTTCGTGCACGTGAAAGGGACGGATGCGGCCGGCGAAGACGGCGATTTCAAGCGTAAAGTAAACATCATCGAAGAAGCCGACCGCGAATTACCACGCATTCTGGGATTGAAACCTGATGTCATCGTGGTGACCGGAGACCACTCCTCCCCGGCTGTGATTAAGGGGCACAGCTGGCATCCGGTGCCGTCGCTGTTGTACTCTAAAGTATGCCGTCCGGACAGGGAAACGGTATTCTCGGAAGCGGCATGCCTGTACGGAGGAATCGGCAGGATTCCGGCAACCGGCCTGATGCCGCTGGCGATGGCGAACGCCCTGAAATTAACGAAATTCGGCGCTTAGAAAGGAAAGTGATGCATACGAATAAACGAATACCCTTCATTGCGGGCAACTGGAAGATGAATACCACTTTTAATGAAGCCCGGAAACTGGTGACTGAACTGCGTCCGGTCCTGGAGCAGAGTATAGGCGTGGAAATAGCCGTGTGCCCGCCGTTTATCTCGCTCGCCGGGGTTAACGAGGTACTGAACGGCAGTCAGATCAAAGTCGGGGCACAGAACCTTCATTTCGAAGAAAAAGGGGCCTATACCGGGGAAATCTCAGCCCTGATGTTGGCGCCATTATGCGAATACGTTATCATCGGCCATTCGGAAAGGCGGCAGTATTTCCACGAAACGGGGGAAATGATCAACAAAAAAATCAAGGCGGCTATCAAAGCCAATTTGAAACCGATTCTCTGCGTAGGCGAAAAACTAGAGGAAAACGAGGCCGGGCAAACGGCCCAGGTGGTCGTCAACCAGCTTAAGGCAGCCCTGGCGGATATCAAAGATACGCACGGATTAGTGATCGCCTATGAACCGATCTGGGCGATCGGCACCGGAAAAGCGGCCACAGGAAAACAATCGAACGAAACCATCGGCTTGATCCGGAAAACAACAGCTTCCTTAATCGGCAAAAATACGGCCGAGGCGATACGTATCCTTTACGGGGGCAGCGTCACGGCGGATAACATCGCCGAGTTCATCAGCCAACCGGAGATAGATGGCAGCCTGGTGGGCGGCGCCAGTTTAAAAGCCGACCAGTTTATCCGTATCGTACAGAAAACAAGCGACATCAAGAGCCTGGGATCTTAGTAGTCATTACCCATTAAACCTCCGCCAATGCCGAGTAAATATTGAAAAAAGACTTAGTTGTGATCGTCGGCCCCACCGGCGTCGGGAAAAGCCGGTATGCGCTATTTCTGGCTACAAAATATCACGGGGAAATCATCGGGGCGGACAGCCGCCAGATATACCGTGATATGGATATCGGGACCGCCAAGCCGACGCAGCAAGACCAGGCGCAGGTCCCACATCACCTGGTAGGCATCATCGATCCGGACAAGGACTTCAGCCTGGCAGAGTACCGTCAATTAGCAGAAAAGGCGATCGCGGATATCCACCGGCGCCAGAAACTGCCTTTCCTGGTGGGGGGGACGGGGCAGTATATCAGGGCGGTACTGGAAGGCTGGCAAATACCCGGAGTTGCCCCTAATACCGGTTTCCGGCAAGACCTGGAAGCAAAAGCCGCCAACGGACAGTCTGGAACTTTATACGAAGAACTTGGCCAGCTCGACCCGGAGGCTGCCCGGAAAATCGATCCCCGGAATGTCCGCCGGGTGATACGTGCCCTGGAAGTAATCAAGGCTACCGGGTCTCCTTTTTCACAGCAGCAAAGGAAAAAGCCGCCGGATTATCGAGTCATGCTGATCGGCCTGACTGCCGAAAGAAAGGAGTTATACCGCCGGGTTGATGCCCGGGTAGAAGAAATGATATCCGCAGGCCTGACCGGGGAAGTAAAAAAGCTGCTTGACAAAGGCTACCCACCAGAACTGCCGGCCATGTCCGGCATCGGCTACCGTCAAATCACCTCCTATCTGCGGGGAGAAATGACCCTTCCGGCAGCGATAGAAAATATCAAGGTTGAAACACACCGTTTCATCCGCCACCAGTACAATTGGTTCCGGCTAAATGATGACAAGATAACCTGGATAAATGTCGAAGACACTGATATTGAAGGCCAATTGACATCAGCACTGGACCGGTTTCTCAATAACGAAAAACGGTAAGTTCTATCACCAGTTAAGTCCACAAATGCCCTCTATTCCAGGATAATATTGTCCAGCAGCCTGGGTTTACCTACTTTTACCGCCAGCGAGATTACCGCGGGCAACTTGATTTCGTCCAGTTCTTCCAGCGTCCTGACATCAGCGATACTGATATAGTCGATTTTTTCCGCAAGGGGTTCCTGGTGAATAAACTCGATCATCGCCGAGCGAATCTTCTGGGCATCGCGCTCGCCTCTTGCATACATCTCCCTGGCTAACTCCAGCGAATTATGCAGGACCACTGCGGCTTTACGCTCTTCCGGTTTCAGGTAGGTGTTACGGCTGCTCATGGCCAGGCCGTCCGGTTCACGTACGGTCGGACAAATCACGATCTCCAGGTTCATATTAAGATCAGCCACCATACGCTTAATTACCACGCACTGCTGGGCATCCTTCTGCCCGAAATAAGCCTTCGTTGGTTCGACTATATTGAGTAACTTATTACAAATAGTAGCGACGCCGCGGAAATGGCCGGGCCGCGAGGCACCCTCCAGGACATCGGTAATCTTCTCAATATCAACCCAGGAACTGAAGAGAGAAGGGTACATTTCTGCAGCAGCGGGCATAAATACAAAATCCGCCCCGGCATCATTTAACATGGCCAGATCGCGGGGAATATCCCTTGGATAAGAAAAAAAGTCTTCCGAAGGGCCAAACTGGGTAGGATTAACAAAAATACTGACCACTACATGATCATTTTCAGACCTGGCTTTCTTTACCAATTGCATATGGCCTTCGTGTAAATAACCCATCGTAGGGACAAAACCGACTGTACCGGTCATGGCATGCCGGGTTTTTTTCATTTCAGCGATAGATTCAATCGTATTCATCGTCAATTACTCCCAATCCACTTTCTATAAAAGCAGATATGAATATCCGTTAAAGGATATTATATGCACCGGCAGAGAAAATATACAGTGACCCAAACTTGATCCAGGTTATGGAGAAAAAACAGTACACTTTAACGACAATTTGTATCTTACAGGATAGTACCACGAACAAGACCCGGTATAAGAAAAGAAGGGGCTTTTTCCAGCCCCTTCCGGATTCTGCTCATTTTCTTTCTACTTCAAATCAGCCAGGATGCTTTCATCCATCGTGAAGCTGTTTTTCTCAGTCGGGAAAGCCCCGGATTTAACGTCGTTAAAATAAGCGGTAACAGCCTGCCGCATACTATCTCCAACATTAGCGTACTGCCTGGCAAGTTTGGGGACCCGGTCGGACAAACCGAAGACATCATTGATCACCAACACTTGCCCGTCACACCCGCTGCCGGCACCAATGCCAATAGTAGGGATGGACATTTTTTTAGATATCAGCGTTGCCAGGGGAGTTGGTACCTGCTCCAGGACCACTGCGAAAGCACCGGCTTCTTCGAGAGCCAGGGCGTCTTTTAGCAATTGGGAAGCTGTTTCGGGAGTCTTGCCCTGGACCCGCCAACCACCTAACTGGTTAACAGACTGTGGTGTCAGGCCGATATGGCCCATGACCGGGATGCCGCATTGGACGATCCGTCTAACTTTTTCAGCTACCGTAACGCCGCCTTCAAGTTTAACCGATTGGCAACCAGCCTCCTGGACGAATCTGGCAGCGCTACGCAGGGCATCTTCGGTACTTATATGGTAAGTCATAAATGGCAGATCACCGACAATCATAGCCTGGCTGGTACCGCGTACGACCGCCTTAGTATGATGGATCATGACATCAAGAGTTACCGGAATGGGGTTTTCATATCCCAGGACTACCATGCCCAGGCTGTCGCCCACTAATATCAAAGGGAGGCCAGCCTGATCAACGATCTTGGCGGTAGAATAGTCGTACGCTGTAAGCATGGCGATCTTTTCGCCCTTTTGCTTCATCTCCCTGATCTGGGCAATTGTAACACGCATTACTATGCCTCCAGCAGGGTCATCATTTCCGACCCTTTTTTAGTTTCCACAATGGCATTCTGGGCATCAACATAAACCAAACGGGGAGAGTGTTGATGCGCTTCTTCTTCGTTCATCTGCTGATATGAAAGAATTATAACGATATCACCCTTTACCACCAGCCGGGCGGCCGCGCCGTTGACACAAATTTCACCCTGTTCGCCGACAATCGCATAAGTAGTAAAGCGGGCTCCGTTATTCACATCGACGACGTCAACCTGTTCATAAGGCAGAATGTCAGCGGCTTCCATGAGTTTGCGGTCGATCGTGATGCTGCCTTCATAATTCACATTGGCATCAGTAACACGGGCCCGGTGAATCTTGCTTTTAAGCATTGTTCTCATGAAACTCACCCCTTTACATTTACAGATTCAAGAGACGAAGATGTAGACGCCAGCACTTTTAATATCCGGTCGGCACGATCCTGATCGATTTTTCCTTTCGCAAGAGCAACCGGGACTGTCAATACTCCCAATTTCCGGTAGGTCGCGGCAACCGTGCCATCAACCCGATCTAAAGCCGCCAGATGTTTTTGTACAGTCCCCATATCACCACGGGCAATGGGTCCGGTAAGACAATCAGGGATACCGATTTTCTCCAGGTTATTCAATGTCCCTTTCAGCAGCGGCATCAAGGCCCGGACAGCTTCGGGACGGGAGACGCCGAAAGTTTGCCAGAGGTCGGTGGACAACTTGATCAGTGTAACCATATAATTGCAGGCCATCACTGCCGAAGCATGGTACAGTACCTTATCCTCAGGTTTCAATTCGATGGAATATCCTCCCAATTTCAAGGCCATTTCATTCAGAATAGCCCGCAGCGGTTCTTCTGCTTCAACAGCGAAAGTGGAACCGGGGATATTATCGATAGCCTGGGCAACATCAGCGAAGGTCTGCAGGGGATGAAAAGCACCTACCCGAGCGCCTTGATCCCGCGCTGGTTGTAAGATAGCGGTGGAGTCAGCCCCGCTGCAGTGGACCACATATTGACCCTTCCGCCATTTTAGTTGGGCAGCGACTGGTCCGATTGCCCCATCCGGGGTAGTGATGAAGACAAAATCAGCTTGGTCAGCGACCTTTTGAACGCCGTCTACTGCCCGGCAATCCTTGACCATATGCGCTAATTTCTCAGCGGAGGTAAAGGTCCGGCTGGCCGTAATCACGACCCGATAACCACAGGTACTTAACCGGTATGCCAGGGCAGTACCTACGGTGCCGGCGCCGATAAAACCAAACTTAATCACTAAACCATAACCCCCAGACTAAAAAAGCCTTCTCCGGCCGTACCAGAGAAGGCTTTATGTCCATTACTATAGCCGTCTCGGTCGTGCCCGATCCAAGCGGATGTTATCAATAATTACATGATTTGGAGGATACGCTCACCGCATTTACTGTCGATGGCGTTACAACAATCTCTTATATGATATTAGGTGATTTACATTTTGTCAATAGTTCAATCGATTATCTATAGTCGTAGACTACTTTCATCCTGGATAGCCGGAAAAAGCAAAAAGGGTTATTATATTAGTGATGTAAAGGACGATACCCATATATCCGTTTTATGACCTATTAAATGTGATGTACGACGTTGTAGTAGTAGGTGGAGGGCCGGTAGGGAGTCAAGCTGCTTTTAGACTAAGCAAAGCTGGTTATCACGTCGCCGTCATTGAGAAAAAGAAAGATTACCATAATCCGGTATGCTGCACCGGGATCATCAGTGAGGAGTGCTTTCTAAAATACCGGATCGATCCCACGGTGGTGTATCGGCATGTGAACTGTGCCAGTTTTTATTCACCTTGCGGCATCCAGCTGCGGGTCAAACGCGCAGAACCACAGGCAGTCATTTTAAACCGGACAGCCTTCAATCAGTATATGGCACAGCGGGCACAAGAACAGGGCGCAGTTTATTTCCCGGAGACCCAAGTGATACAGCTAAAGATACTCCCGGAAGCAGTTGCAGCCGTCAGCGACCGTCCACAAGATAAAATTTTCTCCGCCAGGATAATCATCATCGCCACAGGAGCAAGTATTCCCCTGTTAAAGACGATAAACCTAAGGCAACCCCCTGTTTTCGCCGCCGGCGCACAGGCGGAAGTTGAGACACATGATGATGTCACTGGAGTCGAAGTGTATACCGGGCAAAATATTGCACCGGGATATTTTGCCTGGTTGGTTCCTACATCCGAAGGTAAAGCTTTAGCCGGCCTGCTTGCATATCGTCGACCGGCAGAATACTTGAAGCAATTCATGGCTCAGCTGAGAACGATGGGGAAGATTGTGTCCAGTAAGGTACCGATCATATCCGGAGCGGTCCCGGTAAGAGCAATTCCCCAGTCTTATTCAGGGCGTATCCTGGTTGCCGGGACAACTGCGGGAATGGTGAAACCAACCACGGGCGGCGGGATATATTATGGGCTTCTCAGCGCCGATACTGCAGTCGATATCATCCAACAGGCATTTGCGGTCAGTGATTTCCGAAAGTCCAGATTCGCCACATACCAACATGAATGGAAGAAAGCACTGGGAAAAGAACTACGAATGGGAAGCAGGACAAGGATGCTTTACGAGCGCCTGAGTGATGCCAATATCGACCGCATATTTGACATAATAAATAAAAATAGTCTGATGGACAAGTTGATGGCAAATGAAGATGTATCGTTTGACTGGCACAGTAATGCCGTACGTCACTTGATACAAGAAACAACTTTAGCTAAACTATTAAAAGGCGTGAAGTTATTTTTTCCCGGTAAATAGTCCGAGTAAAGATAGCCCCACCGGAGAGGAGAGTTAAAATTGACTGAAGATGTAGGAGAATTAAACCTCGGTGAAGCAGCCGGCCGATACCTGGCAACACTCAGCACCGAGGAAAGAAATTCAGCCCAGGCAGATATCAACCGTTTTACCCGCTGGTTCGGCAGCCAAAGGCAACTGGCCAATTTATCCGCCGCAGAAATCGAAAATTACGCCGAACGGATGTCACAATCAGATACAGATTACGTTAAAAAACTAGAGGCCGCCAAAGCCTTCCTGACAGCAGCAAAGAAAGCAAAATGGACCAAAACAAATTTCGCCACCAACCTGAAAATCCGCAAGACAAAAACCCACACCGGCACAGCCACGAAGAAGACCACTCCCACCAAGAAAGTAGTATTAACTCCGGAAGGACATGAAAAGTTACAGGCGGAGTTGACATCACTTAAGAACCAAAGAATGGAAGTAATCGAAGAGATCAGAAAAGCCGCCGCAGACAAAGATTTCCGTGAAAATGTACCGTTTCATGCCGCCAGAGAACAGAAAGGCCATATCGAAGGCCGGATCATGGAACTCGAAGAGACTTTAAAGATAGCGGAAACCATGGATGGGAATAATCATACTTCGCTGCGAGTTGCAATCGGAAACACCGTAGTTATCTGCGATACAAAAACCGGTGAAGAAAGCTGTTATGTCCTGGTAAACCCCCGTGAAGTAGACCTGTTAAAGGGTAAAATATCCTATGTTTCACCGATCGGGCAGGCAGTAATGGGAAAATGTGAAGGGGAGACTGCAGAAGTGATCGCTCCAGTAGGGAAGCTGGTTTTCCAGGTTAAGCAAATAACATAGTTTCTGCCGTTATTGTCGTAATAGTAAATAAGCTGCCGCGGTTAAACCGAAGGCGGCTTTTTGTATTATCATTAATATATGAAGGCAAGAAGAAGGATGTGAAATTATGACGACGGAACAAGAAAGAACAATAACTGCTTTACAAACAGCTATTCAGATGGAAATATCAGGAAAAGAATTTTATAACAGGGCTTCTCACAAAAGTAAAAATGAAACAGGCCGGAAACTGCTGGCAAAACTAGCGGCAGAAGAAGAAATTCACCGCAAGGTATTCGAAAACATATACGAAGCGATCAAGGACAAACACGGCTGGCCGAAGGTTGATTTACTACCGGATAATCAAGCAGAATTGACAAACCTGTTTGCGGAGGTAAGTAAAATCTCCGGACAGCGATTAGCAGAAACACAGAGTGAACTGGAGATCATCCGTACCGCCAGGCAAATGGAAGCAAATACCTACGACTTTTATACCCAATGCAGTCAAAACACTTCCGTGCCCACGGAAAAAGAACTATACCAAATGATTGCCCAACAAGAACAAGGCCATAATCTGGCCCTTGCCGATTATTTCGAATATCTCCAAGATCCCGCCGGTTGGTTCGTGAAGAAAGAACATCCTCATTTTGACTAAAGACGCTACCGGAACGATATAGAGAATCGTTGAAAAACGCCAGCGGAGGATCCTCCTTCCGGTGACATGCAAGACTGATGGCACTTTTACTCGTTATCAGCTTAAATCAAGCATCCGGTCAATCGCAGTTTTGGCTTTCGACCGGATATGCACCGGAACTTTGATCACATGACGCATATTTTGCAGAGCAAAAAGAACCGTTTCCAGCGTAATGAGTTTCATCCGGGGACAGACGGCCTGTTCCGATACCGGATAAAAGTGTTTGTCTGGATTCTCTTTTTGGAGCCGGTGAATAATACCGATTTCAGTACCCAGAATCATCTCCAAGTTACTAGATTCCCGGGCATACTTGATCATACCACCAGTACTCAATACTGCATCCGCCAGCGCTTTCGTCTGCGGACGGCATTCGGGATGAATAAGGACCCGGGCAGAAGGGTGTTCTGTTTTCCGCTGCAGGATATGTTCCGGAAGGATGCGGGCATGGGTAGGGCAATAACCTGGCCAGAGTACCATTTTTCTACCGGTTTGTTCAGCGGCCCAACCACCAAGATATTGGTCGGGAACAAAAATAACCGTTCTGGATTCATCGACGTTTCGCACGATTTTTACCGCATTCGCCGAAGTACAACAGATGTCAGATTCCGCTTTTACCGCCGCACTGGTATTAACATAGCACATGACAACCGCACCGGGATGTTCTTTTTTCAGATCCCGTAAAGCATGAGGAGTAATCATATCAGCCATGGGACAGCCAGCATGCAAGTCAGGTAATAATACTGTTTTTTCAGGGCATATTATAGCCGCAGTTTCGGCCATGAAATGGACACCGCAAAAAACAATCGTGTCGGCATCCGTTGCCGCCGCTTTCTGGCTTAATTCCAATGAATCACCACAGAAATCAGCGATATCCTGGACCTCGCCCAACTGGTAGTTATGAACCAGGATGACAGCTTTCCTGGTACGTTTCAAATCCTGGATTCTTTCGATCAACTCTGATCTTTCATCAGTCATATTATGCCTCCTACAGGATTCACCGCTACATTAACGCTGATCATCCCCAACCGTATCGATTACACCACCGCCCACTACTATATTATTACTATAAAAAACCACCGTCTGGCCCGGAGTGACGGCCATCTGCGGCTTATCAAATTTTACATGTACGCTATCGGCAGCGATAGGGGTAACCAGAGCTTCGCTCTCTTCATGGCGGTATCTGATCTTTGCCATCATTTTCCGGGGATGAGCAAGCTCTTCGATTCCAATCCAATTCAGTTGAGATGCGATAAAATTATCCTTATATATCTCATCACGTTCACCTACGATAACCACATTTTTTACCGGATCGATTTTAGTAACATATAAAGGTTTAGCACCGGCAATACCCAAGCCTTTCCTTTGACCGATAGTATGTAAACCAATACCTTTATGACGGCCTATTTCCACGCCGTTCTTATTAATTATCGTGCCTGGAGTAGACATGTTAAGTAACAAGTCATACCCGCCGGCGAAAAAGTCCTGGCTGTCTGTTTTCCTGGAAACATCTAAACCGAAATCTTGAGCAAGGGAACGGACCTCCTTCTTCAATAACTTACCCAGAGGAAAAAGGATAGAACTCATCTCTTCCCGAGGAAGAAGGGCCAGGAAATATGATTGGTCTTTATTTTCGTCCAGGGCTTTTTTCAGAAGGTATCTATTACAATATTTATCATACTCTATCCTGGCATAATGTCCGGTAGCGAAATAGTCGAAATGTAATCCTTGTCCGGCAACTTTTCTTATGAGAGCCCCGAATTTCATTTTCAGGTTACACCGGGAACATGGATTTGGCGTCCTGCCCCCCAAGTATTCCTGTTTGACATAATCAAGGATTTGGTTGGTAAATTCAGTGGTTAGATCAACCACCAGATAAGGTATCTGTAATTTGTTGGCAACAGCTCTGGCGTCATTAATGTTTTCTTCTTCCTCAGGGCTACAGCAGCCGCGACGCCTTACTCCGGGAGAGGTATGGCCGTCCCATATTTTCATTGTCACCCCGGTGACCTGATATCCCTGGTGACAAAGCATAGCTGCAGCAACCGATGAATCGACTCCACCACTTAATGCTACAACCACCCGTTTTTTTTCGTTTTCAGCCGGGTTTATCATTTATCTATTTTCCATCGTACTGTGCCTGGCTAAGGCATCATAAAAAGCTTTCCAGAAAGGATCGACGATCGGATGCAGCAGCTTATTATCTTTCCCATGGTCGACTAAAATCATACCTTTTTCCGGAGAAGTCAATTCACCTACGATAGAGGACTTGATACCCTTTCGGGATAAAGCTTTTACCACCGCATCTGCTTTTTGGGGACGGCAGGACAGGATAAGAGTACCTTCACTGATCGAGGCGTAAGGATCGATACCGAACAAGCCGCAAATTTCCACTACCGCATCTTCTACCACGATCTTCTCTTTCTCGACTCGAACTCCCAGGCGGGAAGCTTGAGCTATTTCAAATAAGCCACCCCAGATACCACATTCTGTGGCATCATGCAGTGCCGTCACACCGTTATCGCGTACACCGATGCTTACTGCAGTTAAGGCATCTTCGACCACCGACATTTTATAAAAAACGTCCTGAGATTTACGGC
>CAZSHH010000081.1:0-14356 GCA_964606525.1 uncultured Dehalococcoidales bacterium | reverse complement strand
GTTTACCCATGATATGACGGAAGCCGGAAATCCCGCTGTATTCCCCGGAGCATATCTCCCGGCCGGTTTCTACCATTTCAGGATCGCCCCGCCCCAGTTCCTTGAAATCATACAACTCATAGTTCTGCGGGTCCTTGAGGACGCCGTCGGCATGAATCCCTGAAGCATGGGCGAAGGCGTTCGCGCCTACGCCCGGCTGGTTAATGGGGATGGGTACCTTAAAAGCATAACTAGCATAGTTGCACAGCTTCCACGATTTATCCAGATGAATGGGCATTCCCAGTTCATATTTACCGGCCAGTCCTTTCGATTTAAGCAATGCCAGGACCACCGCCAGCAGGTCGGCATTGCCGGCGCGTTCGCCGACGCCGTTAACGGTAGTGTTGATATAGGCATCCTGGCCGCCGTCGACCACGCCCATGGCGCCGGCGATGGAATTAGCGACAGCCATACCGAGGTCGCCGTGACAATGCAGTTCGATAGGCATTTTCAATTCTTCAGCCAGGGCCTTGCAGGTGTCATGGATGGTAAACGGATTGTCGTAACCCAGGGTATCGCAGTAACGAAAACGGTCAGCCCCGGCTTCTTTCCCGGATTGACCGAATTTAACCAGGAATGCAATATCGGTACGCGAGGCATCTTCGGCATTGATGCCGATGCTGCGGGCGCCATGTTTGCGCGCGGCGGCAATGGCTTTTTGTGCGGTCTCCAATACCGCTTGCTCGTTGGCGATACCGCGGAATTTGCCATAAATCATCTGCCTGGAGGTGGATATCGACAGGTTGATATCCTTGAGGTCTGGCACGGTTTCGAAGGCCCGGTTGACGTCATCGGCGGTTGCCCGCAACCAGCCCCCTAACCGGATCGGGGTGAGAACGCCCAAATCCTGCAATTTCAGGTTGGCTTTCAGGTAATTTGATTCGTGCCGTGTGGTGGGAAAACCGAACTCACTCTGGAACACGCCGAGATCATTAAGGTAAATGTTGATCATGGTCTTGGCAAGTTTGGACAGGCCAAGTTTGGCGGTCTGCACGCCGTCACGGTTGGTAACGTCTACAAGAAATATCTTAGCCATCGTTTTACCCTTCCTTAGGTCTAATATATAAGTGGCGTCCGGCGGGTGTCAACTACCGTGAAGAATATATCATGTATCACCGGTTATTTCTGTGACCGGTATCACTTTCTTGCCGGGTGCAGCTTGACGGGCAGACGGGTGATTGCTATCATCAACCTGCAAGCTGGCAAAAGAGAGGCAAGCAATGAAATACCTGGAAAAACTGGCCGGAGCCGTCCACCGGAATCGAAGTTACGTCTGTATCGGGCTCGATCCGGACCCTGCTTTGATGCCGGAAGGCGTCAGTGTAACCGATTTCAACAGGGCAATCATTCAGGCTACGGCCGATTTAGTCTGTGTTTATAAACCGAATCTTGCCTTTTATGAGGCGTTCGGGATCGAGGGCTTGACCGCACTCAGAGAAACCATCAAATACATCCCGTCTCATATTCCGGTAATAGCTGATGCCAAGCGCAGTGATATCGGCAATACCGCTAAAGCTTATGCCCGGGCTATTTTCGACTATTATGGTTGCGATGCCTGTACGGTCAATGCCGCCCTGGGTTTTGATTCGGTGGAACCATTTCTACAGTATCAGGAAAAAGGTATCTATATCTTATGCCGCACTTCGAATAAAGGCGCGGCCGATTTCCAGTCCTTGAAAGTGATCACCGAAAAAGGCACGAAACTGTTTTACGAGGTGGTCGCGCAAAAAGCTTTCAGTTGGAATACTTACGGCAATATAGGCCTGGTTGTTGGCGCAACCTATCCCGAAGAGTTAACGGCGGTCCGTAAGACCTACCCAGAGATGCCGTTCCTGATTCCCGGGGTAGGTGCCCAGGGGGGCGACCTGGTATCTACCGTACGCAACGGGCTGGATATCGACCGGAAATGCACTGTGATCAATTCTTCCCGCCAGATCCTGTATGCTTCCCGCGGCCAGGACTTCGCCGAAGCAGCCCGCAAGGCTGCTCAAACGATGCGTGAACAGATCAATGCGGTATTGGCGGAAAAGTAATCCGTATTTATATATTCACCTTACATATTTCATAACGAGAGGAGATTATCATGGCAAGACTGATTACTGGCGGCAGCGGACTGGTCGGTTCCGAACTGGCCCATTCACTGGTGGCGAAGAATGAAAGTGTGGTGGTCTTCGATGTCATGAAAAGCAACCGCCTGGCAGATATCGAAGGAAAGATAAAATTCGTCCGCGGCGACCTGGGAAATTGGCCGGAAGTTTTCAATGTCATCAAAGAAAATAGTGTTACTCACATCTATCACCTGGGAGCGATGTTGACTTTTGAATCGGAACTTAATCCCTGGGGTTCTTTCCAGAGTAATGTAGTAGGTACCTATAATGTATTTGAGGCAGCGAGGCTGTTGGGTGTCAAACAGATGATGTTCACCAGCAGTATCGGTACTTTCGGGGAAACCCAGGGCGATGTCATGTCCGATATCGCTTTACAGCGCCCCCGTGACTTTTATGGGGTGGGAAAACTTTACTGCGAAGGCATCGGCCGCATGTACCGCCGCAAGTTCGGCCTGGACTTCCGGGCCATCAGGTATCCCTCCGTGGCAGGCCCAAGTGTCAATACGCCGGGGCACTGGGACGCTCCTATGATGCGGAGCCTGATCCAGGGCAAGCCTTTCCAGTGTATGGCCCCGGAAGATATGAGTGGGGCGATGCTCTATTACAAAGATGCGGCCAAAGCGGCAGAAACAGTACTGCTGGCACCCGTGGATAATATCAAGATGATTGCCTATAACGTAGGTGCCCTGACGGTGTCACCGAAGGAAATCGAAAACGCAGTGAAGAAATATGTCCCGTCCGTCTCTGTTACCTATCCGCCTAAAGGCGGCCCCATGCCGCCGATGAAACCGAAACGGTGGGATGATTCTTATGCCCGCAGCGAATGGGGTTGGTCACCGGATTATACGGATATCGATACGATCGTAGCCGGGTTCGTGGAAGAGATGAAGCGGAATCCGGAATTATACCGCTGATAGCTGTAAATCCGTTCATCCCGGCCATTTTGGCTGAATATGTATGAGTAAGTAAACAGGTCTGAGTTGATGAGAAGTCACTCGCCGCTGGCCCGTGCTGTTATTCATGCCTCTCTAGGCGTAATCATAGTACTGGCAGTATTCATTCTGGGCAAAGATCTGGTGGCGGCGCTGTTGGCAGCGGCCGCCACTGTTTTTTTTGTCGCTGAATGGTTTCGTTTCCGTAGTCAAGTCTTCAACCGGTGGCTGATGACCCAATTCGTCGTTTTTGTTCGTGAAGAAGAAGTCCGTCAGCTTACCGGGGCTACTTATTACCTGGTTGGGACCGGCCTTACCATCGCCTTCTTCCCGGTTCATGTGGCCGTTACAGCCGTGCTTTTCCTGGCGCTCGGCGATCCCATCGCAACGCTCGTTGGCAAATCGTGGGGGAAACGGCAGTTCTGGAGAAAATCGCTGGAGGGCAACCTGGCCTGCCTGGTGGTCTGCCTGGTAATCGGTATGTTGTCAGCACTGATACAAACGGAAATGTTAATGGCGGTGGCGGTAACGGGTGCCGTCTTCGCCTTTATCTTCGAAATGTTACCCTGGCCGGTCAACGATAATCTTACTATCCCCGTGGGTACAGCGGCGGCGATGCTGGTGTTAAAGGGACTGCTTCAAATGTAAACCGGTGATGCTGATTTCCGGGCAAAGTACTTAATCATGACCCCGGCAGCATCCACTTTATCGGTGACAAAGGATTCGGCGAGGGCGGCTTCAAACCGCGGCCTTGAATGTAGAAAATTCGGCCGTTCCAGGAACTTTTCCAGGCGGGCCATATCCCGGGCATACGGATGTGCCCGATTGGGAATATCGAGGACCATCCGCGCTCCCGGTTTAAGGACCCGGGCCAATTCTCTAAGTGCTTTACGAACATAGGGAAGCCGGCAGTATTCCAGTACCCCGACCGCTGCAGCAATATCGAAGAAGTCATCGGGAAAAGGCACCCGGGCGATTTCCGCCGCATGTAATTCCCCGATATGCAGGTGCTTAGCCGCGACGTAATGCTGCATGGCTTCAATCAAGGTTGGGCTGATGTCCACCCCGTAATATAGCGAAGGCCATTCATACAGCCGGTAATTGACTAGATTAGCGGAACAGCCGGCGTCGAGGAATTTCATGCCCGGCTGCGGCGCTAAATAGTCCTCGATGTCCTTGCTGCCGCTGTTCGAAGATACCGTGCCTGAGGAGAATGACTGAAAAAATGGCGTCTGCCGGATTTCTTGTGGGACATTACGCAGTGGGTCAAGCCCGTGGCGGTGTTCTGCTACCGTCAGGTCATAAGCTCGCTTAATTTTTTGCAGGTGTTTGTCCATTTTCGTACATGACCAAGTTAAAGCGTCGATAAATCAATATCAAACGGAAATACCAATTCTTGAATCCTTTATGCTTTATCAGATGGCTGCCGGAGATTTTCGTAAATCTGGAAATACAGCCCCTTTGCTGCCATCAGTTCTTTATGGGTGCCTTGTTCGGCGACGCGGCCGTATTCGAGGACCGTGATACTGTCAGCATCAGTAATCGTAGAGAGACGATGAGCGATGATGATGCAGGTGCGGCCCTGCGCAATCGTATGTAATGAGGCCTGGATGATGTGCTCGGTATTGGTATCGATATTGGCGGTAGCTTCGTCCAGTATCAGTATGCGCGGGTTGGCAATAACAGCCCTTGCCAGGCAGACTAACTGGCGCTGTCCGGCACTGAGATTAACACCCCGCTCGCCAACATCCGTGTTGTATCCTTTTTCCAGGCGAGATATGAAATCATGCACCCCGGCGGCCCTGGCTGCGGCAACCACTGTTTCATGGCCGGCATCAAGGTGTCCGTCACGGATATTGTCTTCGATGGTTCCGGAGAACAGGAACGGGTCTTGCGGGACAAAGCCGATCTGACGGCGGAGTGACGACTGGGTAACCGAATTCACGTTATAGTTATCGATCAGTACCTCACCACCGGAAACTTCGTAAAAACGGGCGACGAGGCTGGCGATGCTGCTTTTACCAGCCCCGGTGCGGCCGGCGATCGCCATCACCTGACCCGGCTTGATATGCAGGTTGACGTTGTGCAGGACTTCGGTACCGGGGAGATAACTGAAATTGACATTACGGAAGATCACTTCACCCCGTATCCGAGGTAATTCAACGGCATCCGGCCGGTCCTTGATCTCCGGTTCTACGTCGAGTAGTTCGAAAATGCGGCCGCCGGAAGCCATAGCCCGTTGAATTTCGGTGTACATGGTGGCCAGTTGCTGTATCGGAGCCGCCAGCCGCTGGATATATAACAGGAAAGCGAGGAGGAAACCCACGGCCAACCGCCCGTCCAGGACCTGGAAACCCCCATATACCAGGACGATTACATAAGAAGCATCGGTCAACATCTGGGTAATCGGCATGATCGAACCTTGCAGCCGGGCGGCTCTTTTATTGGCATCCAGGTTGGCTTTATTCACCGCGTCGAAACGCCTGATGTTTACCTTTTCCCGCGACAGGCTCTGGGTTACCCGGACGCCGGAGATGCTTTCCTGGAGATTATCATTTACAGCGGCGATAGCCTTGCGGGCCTGGATGAAAGCACGGCGAGCGTAAGTTTGCCAGATAATCATGACGAGTACCAGAAGTGGCAGCGTACTTAAGGAAAGTAAGGCCAACCGCCAATCGATGGCGATCATGATAGCAGCGATTCCGACCAGGGTTATGGCATTTACGGCGACGTTGATGAAGTCGGTAGTTACAAGCGTCTGTAATTGATCGACATCGTTTTGTAAACGTGACATGATCTTGCCGACTTTATTGCGGTCGTAAAAACCCATGGACAAGCTGTGCAGATGACCGAACATGTTGGTACGCAGGCGGTAAAGGATACCTTGTCCTGCATAAGACAGGTATAGAGTTTCCAGGTACTGGGTACCCCAGGTTATAACTAATATGCCAAGATAGATGATGCAGATAACAGTCAAACCGTCCATATCACCGGTGACGATGCGGTTAGTTGCGAAAGCGACCAGGAGGGGAGTGACAAGATTAGCTGCGGTACGGAGAACTACCCCGGCTGCTCCCAGCGCCAGGTATTTCTTAACTTGTACCAGGTATTCCACCAGGCGGGAAATGATGCGGCGGTCGTAGATTTTCCCCAATATCTCGTCGTTATCGCCGGCATCAATAGCGCTGCGCAACGGTTGTCCACCCGGTTGTCCGCCACCACTAAGCATTCTTGTCTCGCCTCCCGGATTGGTTTTCGTGCTCGAAATCTGGAGATGATTGGCCGGTATACATTTCGTAATACAGGCCGTGTAAAGCCATCAGTTCATCGTGTTTACCTTTTTCAACAAGATTCCCATCCTTTAACATCAGGATGAGATCGGCATTACGAATGATCGGCAGTCGGTGGGTGATGATAAAAGTAGTTCTCCCGGCGATAAGCCGATCCAGAGCCTGGCGGATCAGGTGCTCGGTTTCGGCATCGACGCTGGAGGTGGAGTCGTCAAGGATCAGAATACGCGGATCGACCAGTAGTGTCCGGGCGATCACGATGCGCTGCTTCTCCCCGCCGGAAAGGGTAACTCCGCGTTCCCCCACCCATGTTTCATACTCCTGCGGCAGGCTCATAATAAAATCGTGTATCTGGGCTGCTTTGGCGGCAGCAATAACCTGGTCGATGGTGGCATCGGGAACGCCGTAAGCGATATTGTCTTTGATGGTAGCGGAGTACAGGAAAATGTCCTGTTGGGCGATGCCGACATTCTTTCGTAATGAAGCCAGCGTCATTTCACGGATGTCTGTGCCGTCGATAGATATACTGCCGGCGGTAACATCGTAAAAACGTGAGATAAGGCTGGTAACCGTTGTCTTCCCGCTCCCGGAACCGCCCAATAAAGCGACCAACTGCCCCGGTTGGACGTCAAAACTTATGTTGCGCAATACCGGCGACTTTTCATCATAACTGAAACTGACGTCGTTAAAAGTTACGGCACCTTTTACAGTCTCTATATCGATTGCCCCCGGCCGGTCCTGGACGTCGGATTCGGTATCCAGTATTTCGAAAATACGGCGTCCGGCGGAAATAGTACGCGAAATCATCGCCGAAAGCATCCCTAAACGGGAGACAAACCCCGCCAGCATTCCCAGGTACAGGATAAACTGCGTCGCTCCGCCGATGGTCAGATCTCCGGCCATCACCTGGCGGCCGCCGTACCACAAGACCAGGACAGTAGGAATACCGAGTAACAAGGCCATCAAAGGGGTGTATATTGCCTGGATACGCGAGGCGGCTACCTGTTCCCGGAAGAGTTGACCGGCATCGTTATCAAACTTGCGCTTTTCTTTTTGCTCAAGGGAAAAAGCTTTGATTACTTTTATCCCGGTCAGGCTTTGTTGCAGCGTGGTGCCTAAAGACCCGATCAATTGTTGGACCCTCGTCCATACCGGCTGCAGGCGGTTGCTGACATAGAGGGTCTGCCAGAAAATCAGGGGCATAAAAGCCATGGTCAGCAGGGCCAGCCGCCAGTTCAAGGTGAACAAGAGGTAACCGACTCCCCCCACGACAAGGAATATCTGTATCAGGTTGAGTAAACCGGCGCTGAGGAACATCCTGGCAGCTTCGATATCGACCGTGGCGCGGGACATAATCTGGCCGGTCTGGGCTTTGTCATAAAAGGTAAAGCTGAGATGCTGGAGATGGTTGTAGATAGCATTACGGATATCGTAAGAGGCCTGCTGCGAAACGAGCTGGGTGATGTAGGTGTCACCGAAGCGGGCGGCACTGCGGATAACGGTGGTGCCCAGGATAATGCCAGCGAAGATGAGGAGGGTAGTTTTACTGCCGGAATTGAGGGCGGTATCAATGCCGTTGCCGAGAACCCGGGGGATCACCAACCCCCCTACCGTACTGATGGTGATACAGATTAAACCTAGCAGAAGGCCCAGCCAACGCTTACGGACAAAAACGACCAGCCTGAGGATTATTTTCATAATTATTACCGGATGCGCGGAGTTTAGCAAAAATCAGTAAACGCAGTCAAAAAAAATGGTATGACGGGCGGGCCGCAGGTCATTTCTTTATACCCCCTTTTCTAGCTTTCCTCCATTCGTCCCATCAACGTATTGATGGGTCCCGCTCAGGACAGGCACTTATTAAGGGGCAAGGAACCGCGGAACAACCTGAAGCTAAATCAAGGATTTTGTTAAAACAACCTCAGGCACGGAATGAAGCTAAAAATAAAAACTCCAATTTCTCAGCTCTAAATCCTAAAGAAATCTTAAGTGCCAAAATACACATAAAAAAACCCTGAGAGGGCAGAGACAGGGCTCTGCCCCTACAAAAAATAAAGCCCAAATTTCAAAAATTATGAAGGAACGAATGAAGCTGGTAAAAGGTAAACAGGCTGATGCGTTCCGCGCGATAAACATTAATCATACCAACACCTCGCTAATCTTTCTTTTTGATAATAAATCGCTATTTAAAAACAGAAGTTCGGACATCATAGTACGGTTGTTCGGTGATGTCAAGCGAAGTTTTTAATGCGGATAAGATAAAGAGCAAACATATTTAATCAAGAGCAGAAGCCGGCTACGGCTTAAGTGGGTCTGCCCCTAGATACGACTTTGGGGAACGAAACCACCTGAGAGAAAAACCACACAATATTGCTAAAGGGCAGACGTCGCCTATGGCTTAAAGGGGCCTGCCCCTACATGCCACCCCATGTCACCCCATCCTTTGAAAATATTACATATCACAAAATAGGCAGATGATTGATAGTATAGAAGACAAGAGGGAGTGTTCAGAAGAGATCAAGATAAACGGAAAAGGTCTTTTGAAGAACCTGAAAAAAAGTAAAAATACTGCTAGTACAATTTCATACTATCCCTATGAATAGACCTGATAAAGGAGTCAACATGGTGAAGGGTATAGAGTTTATTGTTGATGATGGAGGACAAATAAAGGCCGTTCTAATTGACCTTAAAAAACATAGCGAAATTTGGGAAGACTTCTATGATACACTGCGGGTAAAAGAGAGAGAATCTGAAACACGAGAATCTCTTAAAGATGTCAAAAAGAAAGTCCTTGGCCGGTCGTGAATGTCCCAGTACGAAATAGTATTCGCCCACTCGGCTCGAAAGGAACTTCAAGCTGTTTCTAAAGATATTGCAAAACGCATTCTTCCCGGCCGATCTTCATATTTTGCTTAACGCCTGTGAAGACACCGTCGGAATCCATCAGGCTGTGATATTGTTAATCAGGTGCGATATGTTAGCCACTTTCTCCAAATTCATAAAATCAGCGACGGCTTGTTGGGATTTACTTGAAGGTAAAATCCTTTCGGCATTGTGTAAAAACTTGGCAACTGTTTCATCATCGGTCAACCTCGCCGGGGTACCAACCGTCCCGCGGCGGTATTTCCGCTCTACGGTAAAGGTCTGGCCGCGGGCGATGACGTCGACTTTACTGAGACTGGAGAGGGGATCACTTTCCAGGGTTTTCAGATAATCGGGGTGGGAAACGCCGGTAATCTTGTCCATGAATTTCAAGATATCGGGATTTTTCATGGTTTGTGGTTCGATCCAATCGATCCCCACGGGAATATAGTGGGCGGCGACGGCGAGATTATAGCGGGGGTTGAACTGGGCGGCAGAAATAGTATCGACTTCTTTACGGCCAAACAATCCTTCATTCATACCGCCACGCCCATACACTTTGACATTTTCAATCTCATCAGGCTGAAGATGATACTGCTCGATGATGTCGCAAAAACAATCCAGGATGCCGTGAAAAACGGCACAGCAGGGATAAGGTTTATAATGCAGACGGAAATCAAAGCACCAGGACTGGCCTAAACCGCCTGTTATTTCTTCGGGATACCAATTCTTATAACCGGTGAAATGAGCAAAACCATGTTCAGGGTCATCCAGCACGGAGGTATCACCGGTATACCCCATTTCAGCGAGTAAGGCCGCGGCCACGGCCCCGGTACTTTGCCATCCGGGTACGGCATATTTCGCCATATAGCGGTCCTGGCCGAAGCCCCAACGGCTGTAGGACAGGACCATGCAGAGATGGCCGGCGATTCCCAAAGCGTGCAGCATTCTGGCTTCATTGAATTTCAACAGGCGCCCCGCTCCTGCCGCCGCCCCAAAATTCGAGTAGGCATTGCCCATCAGGCCGGGCAGCGCGGTACGCTGCCGCTGGACGGCTTCCGGCGTAATGTTATGGCGGCCGACCGCCCGGGCAAGGCGGGCAGATATTTCAAAACCGACAGATGAAGCCAGAATCAAGTCCTTTCCCGAGGCCCCGGTACTTTCGGCAATGGCCAATATCGTGGGGATGACATAGACACCATCATGCCCGCCGGCCATGATATTGGAGTAATCCATGGTAATGAACAACTCACCGTTGGCCAGGGCGGCATTGGAACAGGCAACCTTATCACCAATCCCGACAATAGAGGATTCGGCCGGGCCGCCGTATCTTTTAGCCAGGGACACATTCATCTTCCCTTTTTCAGTGGCCAGGGCGCCCAGGCCGCAGCCGATGGTATCCATCAGGATCAGCTTCGTCTCCTTGATGAGTGACGGCGGCAAGTCTTCCCACCTGGTTTCAGCAGCAAAGCGGGCTAATTGACGGGTGATAGCTTCCATAGTTGTCCTCCGTAATGAAGTCTTTACCTGCCTGGCGGCATCCCGGGCGAGCCGCCGGGGGCGGCGCCGGGAGGCCCACCGGGTGGGGGCGGCGGGGGTACCTTTTTCTGGCGTTCGTCGAGTAGTTTTTCAATTTCATCGATATCAGCTTGCGGGATGGTGATATCGGAAGCCTGGACACTATCCTCGATTTCGGAAGGATCGCGCGCTCCATTCAGGGCGGCAGTCACCTCCGGCTTCCTCAATGTCCAGGCAATCGCCAATTGGGCGATACTACATTTATTTCTGGCAGCGATAGGTGCCAGGTCTGCAGCTAATTTCAGATTAAGGCTTAGTTCCGGTTCTCTAAAATGAGGGTTGGCACGCCGGAAATCATTGGGAGCCAGATCATCGACTTTAATCGTCCCCGTTAGTAAACCCTGCTGCAGCGGGCTGTAGATAATTACACCCATGTTATGTTGACGGCAGTATTCTAAAATCCCGGTCTCGATACGGCGTTCCAGCATGCTATAGGGCGGTTCCATGGCGGAGACGGGGTGGATGGGCTGCAGTTTATCCATTTGTTCGATGGTGAAATTAGAGACACCGATATAGCGCAACTTGCCTTCCTTGACCAGATCGCTGCAGGCCTGCCAGCCTTCCTCCATGTATTCGATAGGATTCGGCCAATGGACCAGGTAAAGGTCGATAGTATCGATATCCATGCGTTTCAGACTGGCTTCACACTGCGCCCGGATGCTGGCACGGTCAAGGCGGAAGGCAGCTTTACCCGTTTCATCCCAGGTGCTACCGCACTTGGTGACGACCAGGGGACGTGTGGGAAGCTGTTTGAAAGCCATCCCGAGGACTTCTTCAGAATGACCGCGGCCGTAAGCCGGAGCGGTATCCAGCCAGTTGATACCTCTTTCTACGGCACGGATAACGGTATTAATTGAAGCTTGATCGTCCTGCGGCCCCCAGGTCATACCGCCGTACACGGAACCCATCGGCCATGTCCCCAGGCCGACGGTGCTTAAATTAAGACTGGTAGCGCCTAGTTTTCTTGTTCTCATAAGACCCTCCTGTTAAACCAGGGAACAAGAAAATAATGTTATACCGCCCAGCACCTCCGCCCTTTTACATTTTCCCCGTTCCCTTTTTTACTGCTAATTCAGTTATGGCAGAAATATCACTGACTGCTTCAAGCCTTTCCAGTAAGCGGAGCAATTTTTTTGCTTGCGCAAGCGTAACTAATCCGGAAAACTCGACCTGTTCCATAAACTTCGAAACCAAATCATCTCGAGTCATGGGGCGGTATGGTTCGCCCAATGCCCGGGCTACATATTCAGAATAAACAATACCATCTCTCATTTTTACCTGTAATTCGATCCCTTCGGCTTTATCCAGGTTATCCAGCTTTACTTTTTTAATCAGGTCTTGTAGCCTGGGATCCCGTATTTTTTCTTCAGTAAAGTTCTCGTTTTTCGAACTCTTCCGGAACAAAGTGCTGCCGACGGCGAAATAAAAACTCCAGAGAGCACTCATGGTGGGATAATCACCGATCAGATACGGTTTGGAATAATGTACCGCGGCAGCGGCGGGAGATAGAAACAGGGTAATTTCAGTAATATCATCGGTATTGATATTGTGTTTGCGGACGATATTAAGAGCGGCCTCGGTGGGCGTATTGGTAGGGCGGCCTCCCGGCCATGGTTTAAAGACCTGTTCCACGATGTACTTCTTGCCCAGGTCCTGCGTGATCCGCTCCTTCCGGTTGCAACTCATCAACCCGGGATAGTAACCGCCGCGTTCGCCGAAGAAAGGATCTTTTACTCCCGGCCAACCGGCCCTGGCCATCTGTGCGGCATTGATACCATTGCGGGCTTCGATGCCGTTACTCATCTTGGTCCCGACAGTCTCTTCATAACCGCCGGCAGCCATCTGTGCCAGGAAGAAGGGGTCCCTGACACCAAGCCAACCGGGATTGGCTGCCTGTTTGGCATCGGTTGTGCCGGGCTTTACGGGTTTGGGTTGCGACGGAGCTTGACCGGGGAACATGACACTGCCACCGCCGCCCAGCATCATGGCGAGGCCGAAAGCATGACTCATCTGTGTATGGTTTAACCCGAGGACGCGGCCGGCGATGGCGGCAGCGCCGAATGTGGTAGTAGTGCCGCGGGTCATGGGCGCCGGCGGCAGGTCGGGGCTGGCAGCCTGGCCGGGGGGGGTACGGTCGTTGGCGATATGAAGCCGGGCGGCCAGGTCATCGCCGGCGACGACAGCTGCGAGCAGATCTTTACCGCTGATGTTTTTCAATTCAGCCATCGCCAGGGCGGTAGGAACGGTAGTCTCGGTGATATGATTGGCAAAACGGCGCAGGGGTTTGCCGTCGATATAGATGGTGCCAGGTTTACCATCACCCTGGATAATCAGAGTCAGCGGGCCGCGGTCGAAAGAACGGCCGAAGATAGCGTTGAGGAAGGCAACCTCGTGAGCCGGCCCCTGACCGCCAAAGCCGAGAATAGTAGCTTCTTTTTTCCCACGCCATCCTTTCACCAGCGATGCCAGTTCAGGGTTACCGGGACATACCGTACCACCGATGATATCACCGATCATATCCAGGATGCGCCGTTTGGTATTTTCGATCACTTCCGGTTCGATGTCTTCAAAACGGGTATTAAGGACATTATCGATCAAGGCGTGAGTCACTGCCTGGCCGTCACGGTATTCAGCACTCATATACAGCCTCCTTCTGCCGACTGACAAGATCTCCATCCATTAGTGATCTTGCCCGCAGCCTGGTTCTCCAACAATTTTGTAAAGGCTGGGATTCAACAAACTACTCAATTACCAGCGGACTCATTCCTTTGCTAATCAGTTTTGGAATGATTTTTTCATTCAGTTCCAGGCCTAGCCCGGGTCCATCCGGAGGGTAGAAATAACCGTCTTTATAAACCGGAGGATTTTTTGCCAGGTCATCCTTAATCGGCGGATTGGTGGTGTCCCACTGGTCATGGAGCAGCGGCGGGCCAAGATTAGCATGAGGGAATTTGGCCATCCAGGGATCGGCCGCTAAATAATGTGCCTGGGCGGCGGCTTCATAACCGGAGCCCACCATCGAGCCGCAGGAGATGGCCAGGTTGGCGGCTTCGGCGATAGCTGCCCATTTACGGGACTGGATGATACCGCCGGTCCACACTACCTTGATACAAACCCCATCGCAGGCATCTTTCTTAATGCATTCCAGTAAACCGGGGATCTCGATAGCGGATTCATGGGCCCAAACCGGGGTGCGCAGTTTCTTCTGGAGACGTGCCATACCGTCGACATCCCAGGTAGGCAGTGGTTGTTCCACCTTAAAGAGACTGAACTGCTCCAGCCTGATACACAAATCGAGAGCGGTAGAATAATCCAGGCCGCCGTTAGCATCGACACCGATATCAACTTCGTCGCCTACCGCTTTACGGATAGCCTTAATATTGGCGACATCTTCGAAAACCGACTTTGTCCCCCAGCCCGGCCCAACCTTGCAGACGATATTGCGGACACCGGCGGCAACTACGCGTTCGGCCATAACGGCCCTTTCTTTAGGCGTCCCCCGGGAAATCATGACGCTGATGCCCAGTTTGGGACAGGCTTTACCGCC
>CAZSHH010000080.1:241-14521 GCA_964606525.1 uncultured Dehalococcoidales bacterium | reverse complement strand
TACTGTGTCCTGTGTGGAAAATGTGTTCGCTCCTGTGATGAGATCAGGGGTGTCAATGCCATTAATCTATCCAACCGTGGTTATCAAACAAAAGTCAGCTCTGCCGCGGGGAACCTGATCATCGAATCAAACTGCGAGTCCTGCGGAGAGTGCCTCGATCACTGCCCGGTCTATGCTTTGAATCCTAAGGAAACGAGGAAACCATCTGAAGAAATCGAGAGTATCTGCCCTTATTGTGGGGTAGGTTGTGCCGTCAATATCGGAGTCCGTCAGGGTGAGATAGTCACCTCCCAAGGGAATAGAGAAGGCGCTGCCAATAAAGGGCGACTTTGTGTTAAAGGACGTTTCGGTATTCCGGAATTCGTCCATCATCCGGACCGGATCAAAACACCGCTGATAAAACAAAATGGGGCATTGGTCAAGGCGAGTTGGGAGGAAGCACTGAACCTGGTGGCCAATAAACTCAAAGCCTATCATAGTGATGAGGTTGCCATGATAACCTCAGCTAAGTGCACAAACGAAGATAACTACATTTTCCAGAAGTTCAGCCGGGTCGCCCTGGGAACTAATAATATCGATAACCAGGCACGTTTATACTTATCCCCCAGTAATGCCGGCCTGATGCGCAGCCTTGGTATGGGGGTGACAACCAATTCTCTTGAGGAAATCAACGATTCATCATGCATCTTGGTAATAGATCACGATACTACCGTAACCCACCCCATTGTGGGCCTGAAGATAAAAAATGCGGTTAAAAAAGGAGCTAAACTCCTGCTGGTCAATTTCCGGGAGACAAACCTGCTTCAATTTGCCAGTTTATGGCTGCAACCCAGATTAGGGACGGATGTTGCCTTATTGATGGGGATGATGCGGGTTATTGTAGATGAAGGACTTACCAATTCAACTTTTATAACCGGACGCACAGTGAATTTTGATGCCTTTAAAAAGTCGCTTGCCGCATTTTCACTTGATTCCGTTGAAAAAATCACCGGAATATCCGCCAGCCAGATTACCGAAGCGGCCAGAACTTATGCTGGCTCGAATCCGTCTTCAATCATTTATAATACTGATTTCGTCCGGAATACGGCAGGTGCCAACGGAGTGCATGCAGTTGCCAACTTAGCCCTGCTTACCGGAAATATCGGACGGCCTTCATCTGGAATATACCCTCTGACTGCTCAGAACAATGCTCAGGGCGCTTGTGATATGGGATCACTGCCCGACATGTATCCAGGATATCAACCGGTAACCGATCCTGCGATTAAAGCAAAATTCGAAGCCGCCTGGGGGTGTTCATTAAGTAGTGCTAAGGGGTTGAATTACACCGAGTCAATCGAGGCCGCGGCGAAGAAAAATATCAAAGCAATATATATTATCGGAGCAAATCCATTACTAACCGAGTCGGCCAGTCAGGCCAGGGAAGCACTAGCTTCCCTGGAATTTCTAGTCGTTCAAGATATCTTTCTAACTGAGACCGCGAAAATGGCGGATGTCGTCCTACCGGCGGGATCCTTCGCCGAGAAAGATGGGACGTTCACCAACACCGAACGGAGGGTGCAACGAATCAGAAAAACCGTCGATCCCGTTGGCGAATCCAAGCCGGATTGGTGGATAACCTGTCAACTCGGCCAGAAAATGGGTAAAAATGGATTTACTTTCAGCTACGCTTCTAGAATTATGGACGAGATTGCCAGTCTTACTCCGGCCTATCATGGGATATCTTATAACCGCCTTGATAATGGCAGCTTGCAATGGCCTTGTCCCGATAATCAAAGTAAGGGTACCCCTGTACTCTACACCGAGAACTTTAATGGTAATCCCGGTCAATTCATGCCCCTTGAGTTTACCGCGCCTGAAACATTAACTGATGAGAAATACCCGTTTATGCTGGTCCAGGGAAGGAGCCTATTTTATACCCAGACCGGTACCGTGTCCCGCATGGTCGGTGGGTTAAAAACCCTACGTGGTGAAGACACGGTTGAAATAAACATCAAAGACGCTCAAGACCTGCAATTAACGAACGGCGAGATAGTTAAGGTTATCTCCCCACAGGGTGAAGTATCGGCTAAGGCAAAAATATGCAGCCGGTTATTACAGGGTACTGTTTTTATGGAATTTCCGCCAGCCAACGGCCAGATAAATCTGATGACAACACCAGCTGTCGATTCTGAATATAGAGTCCCCAAATATGTTCCATGCGCTGTCAGAATCGAAAAACAAGCGCCGTAAGTTGAATCAGAAAACAGGGAGAATATTATGACATGTAAATGTGCTGAACAAGAGATACTCGACAAGATCCTGGTAAATCATTCTGCAGCTAAACAAGAAGACCTGATTCCGATATTGCAGGAAACCCAGGAAGCCCTGGGTTATCTACCAGTCGACGCGATGGAGAAGATCGCCCATCATTTACTTATGAGTCTTGGAGAGGTCTATGGCGTCGCCACATTCTATGCCCAATTCAGGCTAGTTCCCTCGGGGAAAAACCGGGTCACGGTTTGCCGGGGGACGGCGTGCCATGTACGTGGCGGCAACCGGATACTAAAAGAAGTCACGCAGCGCCTGGGTATCAAACCGGGAGAGACTACCCCGGACATGGAATACACCCTGGAAACAGTGGCTTGTATCGGAGCTTGTGCACTGGCACCGAACTTAACCATCAATAATGCGGTACATGGACAATTAACCACAAAGAAAGTGGGGGAGATATTCAGTGATAGAAGTAAGAAAAACACCTAATAATCGCCGTTGTATCAAATTCTGCCACGGCACCGGTTGTGTATCCGGTAAAGCTTTTGAAATACGGGAAGCCATGGAGAAAAAAGTCGCCGAGTTGGGTATCACGGATGTCGACGTAGATTTCACCGGTTGTCATGGTTTCTGTCAACAGGGCCCTATTGCAGTTGTTGAGCCGGAAGGGGTCTTCTATACTCATGTCACCGTTGAAGATGTCGCTGAGATAGCGGAATCGCATCTCCGCGACGGTAAACCGGTTGCTCGCCTTTTTTATAAAGACCCGCAAACCAACGAAGCAATCAAATACTACCAGGACGTCAATTTCTACCGGAAGCAAAAACGTTTGATCCTCAGGAACTGCGGCCACATCAATCCGGAGCGGATCGATGACTATATTGCGACCGGCGGTTTTGACGCCTTGAGGAAGTGCCTGAATGAAATGTCACCGGAACGGGTGATTGATGAAGTCAAAAGGTCCGGCTTGCGGGGGCGCGGCGGTGCCGGTTTCTCAACAGGGACCAAATGGCAACTTTGCCGCCAGGCTAAAGGCGACCAGAAATATATGATATGTAATGCCGATGAAGGCGACCCCGGAGCTTTTATGGATCGCAGTATCATGGAAGGCGATCCTTATACCGTGATCGAAGGTATGACCATCGCAGCTTACGCGATCGGAGCATCCGAGGGTTACATCTATATCCGGGCGGAATATCCATTAGCCGTAAAACGGGTTCGTATTGCCATCCAACAGGCTCAAGAGAAGGGCATGCTGGGTAATCACATACTGGGTACTGATTTCACTTTCAATATCCATATTAAAGAAGGTGCCGGCGCTTTCGTTTGCGGCGAAGAAACCGCTTTGATAGCATCGATCGAAGGTAAGCGTGGTATGCCCCGGCCCCGCCCGCCCTTCCCGGCTAACTACGGTTTGTGGGGTAAACCCAGTAACATCAATAATGTAAAAACACTCGCTTCTGTGCCGGTTATCATAAGTCAAGGAGCAGATTGGTACTCAGAAATCGGTACAGATAAGAGTAAAGGAACCACCGTTTTCGCCCTGACCGGGAAGATTGCCAACAGCGGTTTGGTCGAAATACCGATGGGAACTACCCTCTACGATATTATTTTCGATATTGGTGGTGGCATTCCGAACGGGAAGAAGTTCAAAGCTGTCCAGACCGGGGGCCCGTCCGGCGGCTGTCTCCCGGTGACTCATCTGGATCTTTCGGTAGATTACGAAACGCTGGCCCAGGCCGGTTCTATCGTCGGCTCAGGCGGCATGGTCGTCCTGGATGAGGACTCCTGTATGGTTGATATTGCCC
The DNA here is from genome assembly GCA_964606525.1 of uncultured Dehalococcoidales bacterium. Taxonomy (GTDB): domain Bacteria; phylum Chloroflexota; class Dehalococcoidia; order Dehalococcoidales; family UBA2162; genus JBBITI01. The sequence continues at coordinate 10,463 of CAZSHH010000080.1, read as the reverse complement.
GGTACTTCCTGTCATTTACCCAGGACGAGTCGTGCGGTAAATGCGTCCCGTGCCGTTTGGGAACCAAACAGATGCTTGCCTTACTGGAGAAAATCTGCAATGGACAGGGTAAGCTTGAAGACCTGGAAAATCTTACGAATCTGTGTTGGGAAGTGAAATCCGGTTCCTTATGTCAACTTGGCCAAACAGCGCCCAATCCCGTACTAACTACTCTGAGATACTTTAAAAAGGAATACGAAGATCACATCAAGCGACATCATTGCGAAGCAGCAGTCTGCCAGGGCATCGTCAGTGCTCCGTGCAGTCACACCTGCCCGGCCAATATCGACGTCCCCCGGTACGTCAGGTTTGTGGCCGACGGGAACGCCGACGCCGCGTTAGCTGTCATCCGGGAAAAGATCCCCTTTCCTTCAGTGTGCGGCCTAGTCTGCTTCCACCCCTGTGAAGCCAAATGCCGCCGCGGCCAACTTGATGAAGCTATCGCCATCAGGATGCTGAAGCGTTTTGCCAGCGAGCACGGGGATGGTCTGTGGAAACAGGGCTTTAAGATAGCGGCACCGACCGGGAAGAAGGTAGCGGTAATCGGGGCCGGGCCGGCCGGACTGACGGCAGCCTATTTCCTGAACAAACTGGGCCATCAAGTAACTGTATTTGAATCACTTCCCGAAGCAGGCGGGATGATGCGGGTGGGTATCCCGGATTACCGACTGCCGAAGGATGTACTTAAGAAAGAGATCAAAGAAATCGTAGATATGGGCGTGACCATCAATACCGGAGCCAAAGTAGACTCACCGGAAAGTCTGCTGAAAGAAGGCTTCAACGCGGTATTTGTCGCTATCGGGGCGCATCAGGGAACCAGGCTTGGAGTCGATGGAGAAAACAGCCCCAATATCAGCGAATGCGTCGCTTTCCTGCGTGACATCAGCCTGGGTAAAGCGGTGAAAGTCGGCCAGCGAGTGGCGGTAGCCGGAGGTGGTAATGCTGCGGTTGATGCCGCCCGGTCTGCCCTGCGGTTGGGGGCTAAAGAGGTGACCATGTTGTACCGGCGGACGGCGGAGGAGATGCCGGCCAATCCGGAAGAAGTCGCCCAGGCTCTGGCCGAAGGTATCAGGATCGAGTATTTGGTAAATCCTACGAAGATCACACAATCGGGTAATGCCCTGGAAGTCGAATGCATCCGCATGAAGCTGGGGGCAATCGATAGCAGCGGCCGCAGGCGGCCGGAATCGATCCCGGGTAGTGAATTCAAGATGGAGTGCGACAATCTCATCGAAGCTCTCGGCCAACAGCCGGAGATTCCAGCCGGATTCGGCCTGGCGGTAGGGCGGGGAAATATCGTCACCGCAAACGCCGACACCCTGGCTACGGAGAAAGCAGGTATCTTTGCCGGTGGTGATGCCATGACCGGCCCAGCTTCTGTCATCGAAGCTATCGCCTCCGGCAGGCAGGCGGCGATCTCCATTGATAAGTACCTGGGCGGGGCAGGAAATATCGAGCAGGTTTTAGCGCCACCGGAAAAGGAACTACCCGCACTTGAAGAAGCCGAGGAGAAACGCCGGCCCGAGATTACGATTGCTCCGGTTGCGAAACGGATCACCTGCTTTTGCGAAGTCGAGTCGGGATACAATAAATCAGCCGCGGAAGAAGAAGCCGGTCGTTGCCTGCGGTGCGATAAGGAAAAAAGGGACTAGCATAGTTTTTCCTGAAGTCCCCGGATATTAAAAAGGGGAATGATATTTTGCTGAAACAGCAGGAATATCATTCCCCTTTATCTTTCGCGGATCAGTGTTGTCTGATACTTTATTTACCCAGGATTACTAGGTGGTAGGACCCCGCCAATCCCCGACCTGGCCGATCTTATCGGCACTCTCGTAGACCACGCACTTCAGGACACAATCACCGGCGTCAGTATCGATTTTTTCCAGCGAAGCATTATAGACCATTTCATATTTTAAGATATTTAAGATCCGGTCCAGGATCATGTTCGCTATTGGGCACATATATGGTGCAACCCCGCCCTCATTCTTCTGCCCGGACTTGAGTTTGGCTTCCATCGGCAAGTGAATGCAGTTCTTGACGTTCAGGGTTAACAGGATGCCGCCGCCGCCACGGGTAAAAGTGATATCTTCGACAAGACCGCCTGCCTTGATCTCTTTGATACAGTTTTCGGTTACTTCTTCAACAGTGGTACCCTGGATGGGTTTTTCCTTCAGGTAGTCGGTACCAACATATTCGACCTTGGCATGGGTCATTCCGGATAGTTCGTGGTAGAAAATCTCCTCTAACCTGACTAATAGATCATTGAAATAGGTGACTTTCTCATCCATTACGGTTTCTCCTTCCGGCCGAATTCTTCATAGTACACAATGTCTTCGAAGTTTTTCTTTTCTCTGACTTTGGGGCTTTCCGCGGGCCACCCTACCGAAACGGTCGCGATCAGTTTGTATTGTCCCAGGCCGGACGGTACTTTTAAGAATTCTTTCATCCTCTTTACCAATGAAGGATATACTGAAGGTCCATGGACCCAGCAAGCACCCAATCCCAGGGAATGAGCTTCCAGAAGCATATTCATGATAGCGCAGGACAGGTCGTAAGGAGTATCGAACATTTCCTTGAGTTCTCCGATAACGACCATGACCACCGGGGCATTACCGGCAAATTCAGATGCCTGGCCGGTATACATCGTGCGGAATAGTTTTGCTCTTGTTTCCGGGTTCTTGACACCAGCCCATTTCTTCTGCCAGTAGTCTGACAGACTATATTCTGCGGTGACCCGGCCGCCGGTTCCCAATTTTGCTATCTGGGCAATCTTAGCCTTGGTTTCAGGGTTTCGTACAACAATGATATGCCAGGGTTGTTCATTTTCACCGCTCGGAGCCCAGCGCGCGGCTTCGATCAGTTTGTCGATGACTTCATCTGACACAGGAGCATCGGTGAATCTTCTGATGCTTCTCCTCGTGGAGATGACATCCATGATATCAGCCATTAAAAAACCTCCGTTTTTGATATTACCGAAGAGCTGCGACTGCAAACTGTACTTGTCCGAACAACAAAACCTATCCAGGCGCAGCTCTTTAAGCTCAACTCTTTTGTTTTAGCAATTACTTGATGTCAAAGACTGCCTGGGCAGATTTTCCCATCACCCAGTCTAACTCATCTTTGGTGAACTTGATATTTGTTTGCGGTTCTTTGATCGCCTTCACCCACTCAGCTTCGGGAGTCAATACGTTGGGATTGGGGAAGCCGCTGCCAAACATTACCTTCTCAGGACCGCAGGCATCGATCGCATCCCGCAGCCATTGATAAAAATACTGGGGCTGTAAGCGCCAGAAGCCCTGGTACTCTGAAAAGTCCATGTAGAGGTTAGGGATGATACAAGCTTCGATGGCTTCCTGCCGATATATTCTGGTACCGGCATGCCCGAGTACTACCTTAAGCTCAGGATACATCAGGGCTACATTGGCGATCCGTTGTGTCGGATGATTATAGTCCCAGTGAGCTATTTCCTTCCCGCAGTGGATAATAACGGGTACTTTCCATTGAAGGCATTTTTCATAGATGGGGAAACAAACCGGGTCATCCGGTTTAAATCCGGTAGCCGGCATGAAATAAAAACCTCTCATACCCCAATCTTCAATGGCTTCCTTGGCTAGTTCCATGGCGTTCCCGCGCCGGGGATCAAGAGCACAAATCGGGATGAACCGGCCCTGATGTTTCTTCGCGGCATCGGCATGGGCTTTGTTCTGATCTCGATATGGAACCTGAGGGGGACCGGTTATGGCTTCCCAATCCACAGGGAAGATAACGGCTTTGTCAACCCCTGCCTTGTCCATCAATTCGATGACGCCATCGCCCTCAGGGTCAACCACTGATGGCTTCATCGCCTGCAACATGTTCTTGAAGTCATCGATGGTCTTGTTTGTTTTATGCACCCGATTATACTCGGTAATGTACATCTTCCACACAAACCTTAAGTACTTTCCCCTTACCCAACCAGTCCCACTAAGGTGCATGTGAGCATCAATAATCATATAGCCTCCTTTTTTTCTCGCCATTATATATTTATATATAGTATGTTATAACAAAAAAAGCACCACAGGGTTGACGCTATTCTATCACAAAGGATATAATCGAAACAAGGTTGCAACAACTATTATAATGTATTTATTGAGTACGGAACATACTTAGGAGGTTATAAGTGGCAAAGAATAAGATCCCTTTGGTTGAAGGCCTATTTACCTGGCCAGCCGACAAACCCAAGCTGATTGGAAGTCACTGCAAAAAATGCGGTTCGTACGCATTCCCTAAACAAGCCTATTGTGGCAATCCTGATTGTGAAAAAGACACCAAAAACGTCGAGGTAGTTGAGTTATCCAATCGGGGTAAAGTTTACACCTTCGCAGTCCAGGTACAAGCTCCGCCTATTCCTTTCAAAATGGAACCCTTCGAGCCCATCCCGATGGGTATGATCGATCTTCCGGAAGGTCTGAGGGTCCTCGGTATGATGACAACGGTCGAGAATGTCACCTTCGGCACCGAAGTTGAAATGACTACCAAAAAGCTCTTCGAAGATGATAAAAACGAATACCTGACCTGGTGCTTTGCACCGGTGGCGGGGAAGAAGTAGGAGAGAACAGTGAAAAATAGACAAGTCGCAATTGTTGGAATGGGTCTTCATCCCTGGGGCGTCTGGCCGGACAAGTCCATGGCTGAATTGGGAACCTATGCTATTCAAAATGCCCTGAATGATGCTGGTTTGAACTGGCGGCAGGTTGATGCCATGGTCGCCGGAGCATATCTCTGGATGTCCCAGCAAGCCGGCGTTCCGGGCGCCTTGATGGGCACCTCCATCACCTCCCTACTCGGACGCACCGGTATCCCGTGCTCTAATGTCATCAATGCCTGTGCCACCGGCCAGAACCTCCTCCGTGAGGCTTGTATGACCGTGGCCAGCGGTGATTTCGATTGTGTAGTAGCGGTCGGTTCAGACCGCTCGGCCGGCGGGTTTTTCCGGCCTCAATCCACCGATGCTAAATTCGATTATGACTATTATCGTTATGTCATGACCGGCGAAACCAACCCGGCTTACTGGGCCATGGAAATGAAACGCCGCCAGCATGATGTCGGTACTACTGAAGACGATATGGCCATGGTCAAAGTCGTTACCAGTAAGGGCAGCGTGAACAATCCGAATGCCCGTTACAAGAGAGTTTACACTAAAGAAGAAGTACTTGCTTCGAAAATGGTCTGCGATCCTCTGCGTCTTTTCGAGATCTGCGCCACCAGCGATGGTGCCGCGGCTGTAGTCGTCATGCCGTTGGACAAGGCTTTGAAACAGGTCAAGAGGCCCCTCCTTGTCGAAGCTGCGACATTGGGTTCTGCTTCCTATGGCGATCCTACGATCATCCTGACCTACCTGAGTGCTTTCCCGAGGCCGGGCGTTTTACCTTACAGTGAAAGCCGCAACGCGGTACGGGCAGCTTATAAAGCCTCCGGGCGAAAACCCGAAGATATTAACGTCGTCGAGTTGCCGGATAATAGCTGCTGGCATTACTTCACCTATCTTGATATGATTTTCGACCTGGAGTACGGCGGGTCCGAGAAATTATTCCGCCAGGGTTACTTTAACATACCCGACGGCAAGGTACCGGTCTGCCCGAGCGGCGGTTTCGGTGCTTTCGGCGAAGCTACCGTTGCCCAGGGTTTGTGGCAGGTTGTCGAAGTTGGCAAACAGATCCGCGGCGATGCCACGGGCTACCAGATCACCAATAACCCCAAAGTAGGCCTGGCCCAGAGCTACGGCTACGCCGGCAACAACGGGGTCGCCATTCTCAGCAAAGCCTGGTAACCCATCTTTTCACAATATTAGTCAGAAGCAAAGGGGAGCGGGTTAAACCCGCTCCCCTTTTTCATTTTAGAATCTTGGGTTAGGCGAGGTAAAAAAAAGAGAATCTTCTATTTCCGGTAAACTTCATCGCTTCCCTTTACTCTATAGACTACTACAGACTGGGCTGAATCATTGATAATATACAGGACGCGATAATCGCCTACCCTGATCCGATAACCTTCGCTATCAGTAAGTTTTTTAGATCCTGGATGTCTGGGATTGTTACCAAGCAACGCAATCGCTCGATGAATCCGTTCCCGTGTTTCCAGAGGCAACCTCAGGATTTGGCGGCTAGCCTGGTGACTAAGTTCCAGCCGGTACACTTTTCTTCAAGCCCTTCGATATGGCCATATGTTCTTCGAATGTTATGGTAGTTTCATCGTCAAGTTGTGATTGCAGCAATTCAGCGGCATCAGACAGATCCTCAAGGCGTTCAACCATATCGTTATATTGTTCGATGCCTATTAAGACTGCTTTTATCTTACTACCGGAGACTATTAAATAAGGAGCCCCGCCTGAACTTACATCATTCACGAGCTTAGTCAGATTCGGCCGGGCTTCAGCCATACCAATTGACTTTATCTTTCTCATACGTCCCCACCTCAATATTTAATATCTATATTAATACCAGTATTAATGTTTAGTCAAGAAAAAGACATATTTTGTCACTTGTTATACTCTTTATAATATGCTAATATGCTTATCTGCATATTATATACGATCAAGAAAAGAATTATGAGGATAATTATGTTGAATGATGAAGTAAAAAATATCTGGAATGCCAATGCGGAATTCTGGGACGGGCGGATGGGGGAAGGGAACGCTTTTCACAAGACGCTTATCGAACCCACCCAACTGGCCATGCTGGAAATTAAGCCCGGGCAGCATGTACTGGACATCGCCTGCGGCAACGGCCAGTTCGCCCGCAAGATGGCCAGCCTGGGGGCCAGGGTAACCGCGGTTGACTTCGCGGAGAACTTCATCAGGATCGCCCGGGCAAAAAGCAGCCGGGATATCGATTTCCGGGTAATCGATGCTACAAGGAAAGCCGACCTGGATAATTTAACAGGGACGCCTTTTAATGCCGTCGTATGTACCATGGCAATGATGGACATGGAAAACATCGATATTCTGATCAGCTGTATTCCAGGTATGCTGAAAAAAGAGGGCAGATTTGTTTTCTCGGTATTGCACCCATGCTTTAATTCAGGAGAAAACACCCTTTTCCATGAGCAGGAAGACCTCGGCGGGACCGTCAAAGACCGGTATGGTGTTAAAATCAGCAATTACCTGAGAGAGAAAAGTGAGATGGGCATCGGCATGGTGGGGCAACCGAAAGCCCAGTATTATTTCCATCGCCCTATCTCCAGTTTACTAAAATCCTGTTTCCAGGCCGGACTGGTACTGGATGCCCTCGAAGAACCCTCTTTCGCGGATATCGAAAACAGCGAACGAATCTACGACAATGTTTATAAGCATATCCCGGCGGCGCTGGTATGCCGGTTGAGGCCATACCAGGCTTAAGGAGGAAAGCTGATGGGTGCTGAAGACTGGAATAACGAGGTAGCGTATCTGCGGGATGCCCGGGAAAGAAACTCCTGGTTCAATGAGGACTATTTGAATTTCCTGTTCTTTGATGTCTGGGAACTGAACCGGAAACCCTGCCGGATACTGGAGGTCGGCTGCGGCATCGGAAATGTCCCTTACTGGCTGCTGCCCCATTTCCCGGCTGGTACACAATATACCGGCATCGATAATGCCGAGAGATTACTTAAGGAAGCAAAAAACTCCTTCGAGAACTCTCCCTTCGAGGTAAGTTTCCTTAAGGGAAATGCCAGTGAACTTGATTTTCCGGATGAAACATTCGATATCGTCCTGACCCGGGCCGTCCTCATGCACCTGGAAGAACCGTTAAAAACAGTAAAGGAGATGGTCCGGGTAACGCGGTCGGGCGGGATGGTCATCTCCTGCGAAGCCAGCCGCAACGGCTGGTACGCCCTTTTTAATATCGCCGAAGCCGATGAAATGGCTAATATTCCGCTGGGCATGATACAGCGGACTAACCAGACGATCAAGGAACGCACCGGCATCGATTACAACATCGGTATGAAACTGACGGTGATATTCCACCAATCGGGGCTCAAGCAAATCGATTGCCGTTTTAACGACCGGATATCCTGTATCCTGCCGCCCGACCTGACCCCGGAAATGGAGAATATGTACGAATGGATGTGCCGGTATGGCGGTGCCGGAAAGCTCGACGAGCAAAAAGCAACAAATTGGAAACAGTGTTTATTAAGAGACGGAGCCACGGAAGTGGAGGCGGACCGGGAAATTGCCCGGTATCAACAGGTAGATTTCGCTGGTAAAGGAAAAACTTACCATACCGTTTATCCGCATATCTTTGTATTCTGCCGGGGTATCAAGCCATAGCTAAACTACTTTCCGGTTTTTCCCGGAAACATAGTCGACGAGAACGTACTTGCCAAGGTCGCCCGGGTTGGCAAAGAAGACGCGGCCGCGGTTGATGCGGGCCATTTCCATGACAAAACGCGTGAAGTAACTGGACTCATCCAGCATAAAAGTGTTAATAACGATCCCTTTCTGAGTACAGCGGATAACCTCCCGCATGGTGAGAGTGAGAGTACGGAAAGAAGGCGGATACTGAAAATAGATCTCCCCTTCTTCGATATGGGCAGTTGGTTCACCGTCGGAAATCAGGATGATCTGTTTGTTGCCGCTGCGTTCCTTAGCCAGTTTTTTACGGGCGAGGAAAAGGGCATGCTGGATGTTGGTACCGTGTTCGTAACCGTTCCAGTTTACGAAAGGTAAATCTTCCTTTTTTATCTCACCGGCTCGCTGGGAAAAGCCAATGATGTAAAGATTGTCCTTGGGATACTGGCCGCGAATCAGACTATCGAGGGCGATGGCAGTACGTTTCGCCGCCTGCAGACGACCGTTCATAAACATGGACAAGCTCAAGTCCACCAGGAGGACAGTAGCCGTGCGGGTGATAGTTTCGCGCTGGCTGACTTCGAAATCCTCGACTGACAGCTTGACTGGGATGCCGGCATGCTGGCGGCGCAGGGCGTTCATGATGGTTTTTTGCAGGTCCAGTTCGAAATCATCGCCGAACAGGTACTGCCGGGTCTCTTCCAACCGTTCACCGTTACCCCCCCGCTTGCGGGTGGTGTGGCCGCCCATACGGTCCTTGCTCAAATGGGAGAAAATCTCATGCAGGGCTTTCTGGCCGATGCGGCGGATGCCGCGGGGGGTCAATTCATACCGGCCGTTCTTACGCTGGATATAGCCAGCTTCCTCCAGTATTTTAGCAATCTGCCGCAGGTTGTCCAGGTCGCCAGCTGCCTGATCACCAAGCAGCTCTTTCAGCAGGTCGTCATCGATACCGTCGAGGGAGGAACTACGCTGGGCCTGGGCCAGCTGATCCTGCAGCCGGTCCATTTTTTGTAGTTCTTCCATTAACTTCATGGCTTCACTATAGGAAAGCGATTCTTCGCCGGAAAAACGGTAACGCTGCCGCAAATCATCGCCCGGATAGAGGGCTTCAAGGTTGGCAGCCAATTTCATCATCTCTAGCTGGGTACTCTCGTCGAACATTGAACTCAGCATGTCCTGCAGTGACTTGCGGTCTTCTGCGGAAAGGCTATCCAATAAGGATTGTGCCTGTGCCATCTGCCGCTGCATCTGCTCGACCAGTTCATCCAGGTTCCTCGGAGGATTAGGGCCAAAGAAATCACCAAACTGCCGCATGAAACCTTCAAAGTCCGGTTCCTTGCCTTTCAGGCGGTCTTCCAGCATCTGGTTCAAGGCTTCCATCATATGCCGGATGCGGGCTAAGGTCTGCGGGTCCATGTTTTGCATCTGCTGCATCATGTTTTTGGCATAAGAAGACATGGCATTCCGCTTCAACATGTCCATCAATTCCTGGAACTGCTGCCGGGCGCTGTCATCCATGAATTCGTACTGCGATAACTCTTTGATCTGCCCGCCCATATCAGGAGGCAGGGTATCCAGTTTCTGCAGGTTGTGAGCGGCCATGTCTTGAGTCCGCTGCAGCATTTTTTGCTGTAATTCGGGGGAGAGGGGTGATTGGGGATCGGCTGCTTTCTGCTGCGCTTCTTTTACCTTCTTCTTGATACCTTCACGTTCAGCCTTCAGGATATTTTCCAGTTTTTCCCGGATGTCATCTATCATAGAACCAAGGTTGTATTTTTCCAGATTCTTCTGCCGCTGCTGGCGCAAACGCTGCAGCATTTCCTGAAGGCCGGGCATTTGACGGCCGCCGCCCCGGATGCCAAAACGCTGCATCATACG
>CAZSHH010000080.1:0-231 GCA_964606525.1 uncultured Dehalococcoidales bacterium | reverse complement strand
GATCACCGTGGTCCATCAGGTTGCGTTCTAGTTCTGCCAGGAGGTCTTCAGCATCAGCCTTCGCCCAATCCTGGGTCCCGTCCCACTCCGAATAACTGTAAATACCCATATCCCTTTCTCAATTGTCCGCTATGTCTACCTGTAAAGTCAAGGTACACGACCGGAGATTTGACAACAATACCAGCACGGAATATTCTAAGGTACATTAGTCACAAGTACCGATAAAACCTA
>CAZSHH010000079.1:0-14537 GCA_964606525.1 uncultured Dehalococcoidales bacterium | reverse complement strand
AGGCGGGCGAGGTTGGCTTTGCCTTCGGGGTTGTCATGTTGTTTAAAGGAATCCAGTTCCGGGCAGAGGCCGCAACTGCTCAAGCCACGGGTGAGGCAGCATTTCCGGATCGGACAAAGGGTAAAGCCATAGAAAGTGTCAAGTGTGTTGTTGCGGCAGCCACGGCAGTTCAGTTGTTTGGGGTCGACCAAATCGATATTCAGGAATTTCTTGAAATCCGCCTGCCACCGCTGAAAGGTTTCGGGACTTAACGGTTCTCCCAGCACGGCTGCCTTGTAAATGTGGCACTGCTCACAATCACTGCCGCAGTACGCCAACTCATCTCTGGTCTTCACCGCTGTCACCTCCCAATAAAGGTCGGGCAATATTCAGGCGAGTACCGAAATGATATCAGGAGAGGTAGTGAAATAATAACGCGGGGATACAGGGGCGTCAAGACGGATGAAGGAAAGTTGTATAAAAATATACCATTATTTTCTAGAGTATATATTTCAATAGTGATATCATAATTAGAAGCTTTCCATAGAATAATGGAGTATACCTGCGATTGAAGGTACTAATGAATTAGCCAGTATTTTTCTTTACCTGTCAGTATAGAAAGAGAGATATCCTCCAGGTTTGACGCTATCTGTTATGCTTAACAAGCCTGCTTTAATTATGCGTCCGGCATTTCAAATCAAGCCGCACTACAAATTCCGGAATGATCAAAGCCTGCCAGGGTTGTTTCCAGGCGCGTGCAGGGGGAGTTACCCTGCTGCAAGATAATAGAAACAGGAAACAACAAATTCGATCGTTTAGATCAAGAAAGAAATAAAGTATGCAGAAATATACCGAACTTTTGGGGACGGCGCCGCTGGGCCGGCTGCTGATCAAGTTAAGCCTGCCGGGGATAGCGGCGACGGTATCGACGAGCCTGTACAACATCGTCAATACCATCTGGGTGACGCGGATCGGGTACCAGGCGATTGCCGCGTTGACGATCATCTTCCCGTACCAGATACTGACGTATGCAATCGGCGGGGGGACAGGCATCGGCATCGCGGCACTGGTATCCCGGCGTTTCGGAGAGAAGAACGTGGAAGCCGCCAACCGGGCGGCGGGGCAAATCTTCCTGATCAGCGCCTTTTGGGGGCTGCTGTTTATCCTGGCGGCGACCCTTTTTGCGGATGAGATCCTGCCCATCCTGGGGTCCCGGCCGGACATCTATGATTATTCCCGGCAGTACCTGGTAATCACCGCTTTCGGGGCGCCGCAGGTAATCTTCATGATCGTGACTTCCAGCTTGATCCGCGGCTCGGGCGATGCGGTCAAACCGATGATCATCAATATTTCCTCGACCCTGATAAACGTGGTGCTGGACCCATTCCTGATCTTCGGCATCGGGCCGTTCCCGGAGATGGGGGTGGCGGGGGCGGCACTGGGGACGGTAATCGCCCAGACCTCCGGCGCCCTGCTGGGATTGTATTATTTCCTGGCGGGAAAAACGGCTTACCGCTTCAAATTTACACATCTGAAACCGGATTTCGTCATCCTGAAAGACATCTACCGGGTAGGGGTACCGACGATGGTTTCGCAAATACTGGAAAGCGTGGCCTTTCTGCTTTTCAATAAAGTGGTATCATCGTTCGGTTCAATGGTAATCGCGTCCCTGGGCATCGTGATGCGGATCTCGGACTTTGCCTTCATGCCGGTAATGGGGGTATCCAACGGGATGCTGCCGATCGTGGGCTATAACTTCGGTGCCGGGCTCTATAAACGCCTGTGGCAGACGGTCAAACTGGCGGCGGTGGGCATCATGGTGTTTTTGGCGGCAGCCACGATATTAATGGTGATCTTTGCGCCGCAGATCGTGGGGATATTCAGCCAGGACCCCGAGTTATCGGCAGCGGCGGTGCCGGTACTGCGCATCATGATGTCATCGATGGTGCTGGTGGGGCCAACGATGATGTTCATCACGGCGATCCAGGGGCTATCAAAAGGAACGCTGGCGTTATTCCTGTCCCTGCTACGGCAGTTCCTCATCTTTATCCCGATATTGTTCCTATTCCGGTACCTGTTCGGGTTGTGGGGGGTTTGGTGGTCGATGCCGGCAGCAGATACCCTGAGCTTCGCCCTGGTCTTCGTGTTCATTATCCGGGAATACCGCCAGAGAAGGGTCCAGCCGGAGCAAGCATAAATATAAAAAAGACATCAGCCGCTGATCACCCGGATTAATTACCGGGCGACCGACAGCAGGCCGGCTTTCTTCAGGCCTTCATTCACGGCTTTACCAATACTGCCGTTGGGTGAATTCCCGGCCAGTTGAGCCTCCGCTTCCCGTTTTACCCAGGACCAATCCAGCAACATCTGGCCTTTGGATATTTCCTGGTAAATCTCTTTGACAACCTTCTCGATCTGCTTATCCATTTCCTGCCTCCTGCCTGCACATCTCATCCTGCTGGAAGGTAGACATCACCGATATATGGATCAGGCCGTGAAATAGTAATCCCGGATAGAGTGTCCCGCTATCATTATTATACCATCTGAATACCTGAGAAGGGATTATAGATTTATGATTTATGAATAGAGGAGCGGGATTCTGGATTTTTGATTTATGATTTATGAATGGGGTGACGTAAAAAGCCGCTCATGGTGAGTCTGTCGAACCCATGAGCGGTCTGACAAACTACTCGTTAAATGTGGGAAAGGCAGCGGTTTATTTCAGGAAGGGGAAATCATAGCCGGTGAGGTGGAGTTCTGTGACCAGCTGGCGGATATTATCCTGCAGCGGTTTATTGACGGGGACGCCGCGGCCCTTACGGTCCAGCCAGGCCAGGTATTCTTTTTCGCCGGCGGTATAGATGCGTTCCTGGCCGGGGGCTTTTTGCGAAGACCGTAATGAACGCAGGATATCACCGGTGGTTTTCTTGAAGGCTTCCAGGCTGGTAAATTCACTGATATTGACCGCCATGAAAAAATGGCCGAGGTGATAGGGCTGGGGTTTGCCATCGGGAGAAAAGCCCAACAGTCCTTTCAGGAAGGAGCCGCCCTGCAAGGCGGCGGAGAGGATCTCCACCACAGTGGCATAGCCGTAACCTTTATAACCAGCGAGGTCTTCGCCGATGCCGCCCAAAGGAACTAACGCAGAGGTACCTTTCACGAGGTCGATAAGTACCTGATGCGAATCGGTTTGAGCTTTACCATCGGCTCCGATAACCCAACCCTCGGGCAGCTTTTTCTCGAGCCGTTCGTAGACCTCGATCTTACCGCGCTGGGTGATGGAGGTGGCACAATCCAGGACAAAGGGGAATTCTTCATCGGCCGGCATACCGAAGGTGAGGGGGTTGGTGCCCAGCATGTTTTCCACGCCGAAGGTAGGGGCGATGGAGGGGCGGGCATTGGTGCCGGTAATACCGATCATACCGACGTCAGCCGCCATCAGGGCGTAGTAACCGGCGATGCCGTAGTGGGTGGAATTACGCACGGCGACCATGCCCAGGCCGTATTTTTGTGCTTTGGCAATAGCCATGCCCATGGCTCTTTTGGCGATCACCATGCCCATCCCGTCATGGCCGTCAACGACGGCGGTGGTCAAGCCTTCACGGACAATCTCAAAATCAGTGACGGGGTGCTGGATGCCTTCTTTAATGCGGTCGTAATACACCGGCTTGAGGCGGCCGATGCCGTGGGAGTCGATCCCCCGTTTATCCGAGGTGATGAGCACCCCGGCACAGATCCGGGCATCTTCCTCCGGCACGCCCACGCCTTTGAAGACGTCCACCATGAAACGTTCCATGATATCAAAACCGATCCAGTAAACCTGATCATTCATATACAACTCCAACTGTGATAATGTTCTTAAGGAATCACCACCGGGGCCATATTAAAACCAGGAGGCGATCAGGACTCCCAGCATAATAAGGACAAAGATAAGATTGATCAATCCGCCCACGATAATGCCGGCCAGCGTCCCCAGGCTGACCTTCAGGGAAGGTAAAATCTGCCGCCCGGCTATAAGTTCGCCCAGTGCCGTACCAAAGAAGGGGCCGAGAATTGTGCCCCAGAAGCCCCACAGGAAAATACCGAAGAAGGAGCCGAGAATGGCGCCCCACATGCCCCAGCGGCCGGCTTTGAATTTCCCGGCGCCGAGCATAGGGATGAAAAAATTCAGGACCAGTATGAGCAGGGTAAGGACAAGGAAGATGATGACGGTAGCGACGGAAATCCGCGCAAAGCCGGTACCTACGGCAAAGATAAGTAAACCGAGCCAGGCTACGGGGACGCCTCCCGGCAAGAGTGGCAAGATGATGCTGGCAATGGCAAAAAGCATCAGGAGGACACTGATCACGGCCAGAACTACGGTCAACATGAGAATATTATAGCGGTTTATGCGGCGGTAGTCTCGCGCCGGGAAAAGGTAAAAAACAAACCGGGGGAATTCTGCATATAATGATAACTAAACAATAGAAAGATGCAGGACGGTACCAACGATGACGATGATCAAGTCAAAAAAAGGACGCAATACCGCCCAGGAGATCAGCCGGGACAATCTCGATCTCCTGATTTCGGGTAATACCAGCCTGGCACTGGATCTATACCGGACCCTGATGCGCGACGGGAACAACCTCATTTTTTCGCCGTACAGCATCGCCACAGCACTGGCGATGGCCTTTGCCGGAGCCCGCGGCAATACGGAAAAGGCGATGGCGCAAACCCTTTCCTTCCACTTGCCGCAGGTGGATTTACACGCAGCTTTCAATTACCTGGAACTACAGATAAAAAGCCGGGGAGTGCAAGAAAAAGGAAAAAACGGGACGGCTTTCCAGCTGCGCACGGCAAGCGCTTTATGGGGACAAAAAGGGGTGAAATTTCTACCCGGTTTTCTCGATGTCCTGGCACAGAACTACGGAACGGGGCTGCTGACCCTGGATTTCACCGGGGAAACCGAGAAATCGAGGAAGGCCATCAATAAATGGGCTAGCGAGCAGACGGAAGGGAAAATCAGCGACCTGGTGCCGCAGGGAGCGCTCGACCAGTTGACACGGCTGGTGTTAACGAACGCCGTCTATTTTAAGGCAAGATGGGCCGCCCCCTTTAATAAGAGAGGTACCAGTGATGAAATCTTCCACCTGGATGACGGCACCGAGATCAACGTACCGACGATGCACCGGATGGACACTTTCAGATATACCGGGAATGAAGAATACCAGGCGGTGGAATTACCATACCGCGGCGGCGAAATAGCGATGGTGATATTACTGCCGGGTGCCGGGCAGTTCCAGGCAGTGGAAGCAGGTTTGAAGTCGGCTGAGGTACAAAAGCTGGGGGACCGGATGGAGGCAGCAGAGGTAAGTTTATCCCTGCCCCGGTTCAGGTTTGAGTCGAGTTTCAGCCTGAAAGAAGCCCTGGAAAGGATGGGGATGAAAGAGGCTTTCGGCACTGAAGCGGATTTTTCCGGGATGAACGGGGGTTTCGACCTGGCGATCCGGGAGATACTCCACAAGGCCTTCGTGGCGGCCGATGAGGAAGGGACGGAAGCGGCGGCGGCAACAGCAGTGATGATGGTGGGCAAGGCGATGCCGCTGCTGGCGACCGAGATGAAAGTGGACCGGCCCTTTATCTTTTTTATCCGGGACACAGCAACGGGCAGCATCATTTTCCTGGGGCGGGTACTTGATCCCCGCAGGTAGCCGGCAAGACAGAGGAAAACGGCAGGTTTTCAGTTAAGGGAAAGGGAAGGAGAAGGGACTATCTCCTCCCCTTTCCGTAAGTTATCTAACCATGATCCGGGTGAAAGCGGTCTGCTGGTTGCCGTCCAAATCCGCGACTACGAAACCGACGGCATAATCGCCGGCGGCGGCGTCCAGCGTCTGCCAGGTGAACATCTGCCGGCCGAAAGTCAGGGTCTTGCCCTCCTGAGAAACGGTGTTAACGGCCTGGCCGCTGCTATCCAGCTCAAGCCAGGTTTCGAGAACGGTGAAACGGTCGCCCGCAACCGGGGCAACCTCACGGGGGCTGCCGGCCGTACTGCCGCCGGTAAAGGTGACCGCCTGGCGCATGACGCCGTTGATGAAATACAAACGGGCGGGCAGTTGTTCGCCGCCGGCGGCGAAGGTATAAATACCGTCAACGGTATAAACCGCTTCTTCGTAATTACGGCCGTAATCCAGGGGCCGGAACAAGGCCGGGGCGGTCGTGGTCCCATCGCTGATGGCGAAAACCACCGGTTCCCATTCAAAGCGCAGGGTAAAACCGCCCTGCCCCCAATCTGGATAATACACACCCTGGACCTGCCGGGTTTGCGAACTTTCCAGGTAATCCTGGTCGGCGGTATAAAGGGAATTGGATGACTGGTCATAATAACCGATGAACAGGTAAATATAGCCGATGTTTGCGCCGTCGATATCGGCACTCAAAGTGACGGTTTGGCCGGGATAAACCTCGGCGCCGGAAGCAGTGAGGGTCGATATGGAAATACCTCCGGCAGCCGGCGAGCGGACCGAGCCGCCGGGCGGGACGACAGCCTGGGCGGCATTTTCAGTAAAGCCCTGCCCGGAATAATGGAAAGCCAGGAAATCGTCCCACAGCGAAGCGACCGCAAAGCGGTTGGCGATGGCGGTATATGATTGGGCCCCGGTGATAGGATTCTGATACAGCTGAGAATTGGGGAAATAAATGGCCAAACCGGTAGCCCCGGGCTTCTGGGGGCCGTGTTTCTCGGCAATAACCGCCTGCCTCAGGGCAGCTAAGACGGCGTCGATATCCTGGTTGACACCGGACGTACCGGCATTTTGCCTGGCAAGCTGTAAAAAGTTACCGAGGTCGATATAAGACGCCGGTACCTGTTCGCCGAAAACACTGGTAAAACTCTGGGCATAGCTGCGGCTGCCGGCCAGGGTTTTCTGATCGACCGTTTGCAGCTGGAAAGCAAGTTGATTCAAGCTGCCGTTAAGCAGGTTCATTTTTCCGAGGTCGACGGCCGTGAGGGTGCTGCTTTGCCCTAATTCGCGGGCTAGCTGCTGGGCGGAAGCACTGTTAACCTGGCCGAACAGGCCGCCCAGGGGAGAGCCCTGGTTAAGGAATTCCGCCCGGGCATTATCATCCACCACCACCTGGTCGTCTTCGATATAGCCCTGGACAATCAACTGGGACAACTGCGCCCCGCTGATATCCGGGTTGCGCATCAAGGCCCCCAGGAAGTCGGTATATGCCCAGCCCAGCGAAGGTTCCACTTCTTCAGAAGCGACAGCATAGCGGGCGTGAGGCTCGAGGGCGGTAAAAACTTCAACCTGGGCCATCAGGCAGGCATCCAGGCCGATCATCTCAAACTTATCGAGGGCGGTGGCGGCGCGTACCTGGCTTAAAGCGCTGTCTATCTCGTGCAAGTAAAGCATATCACCCAGGCGAGCAGCCATGGGGATACTGTTATCGGCAGGGCCCTTGGGGACGGAATCGGTCCACCCGCCGGGCCAGCCCATACCGTGGTCTGACAGTATCAGGACATATTTATCTGCCGGATAATGCTGGATAGCCCAGGTAGTGAAATCAACCAGGGTTTGCCCGGCGGACATGTTCAACTCACCCAAATCGGCGATCTGGGTAGAAGTAACCCGGTTGAGGTCAGCGTCCGGGGCTAACAAGTAACGCCGGGTGCCGGTCCAGTTGCCGTCGCCGCTGTAAGCACCGTTGTAACGGTCCACCTGAGCGACGATCTTAACACGGTCGGAGGCGCCGGCTTTTTCTGCTTCATTCAGGTCCAGATAGATATCTTTTTCCAGGACCTGGTCATCGGCATCCTGGTACAGCATCACCAGCCAGGTCTGGCCGTTCTTAATGGGAGATGGGGAAGATAAGGCAGGGTAGTTCGTGACAAAAGGGGCGGCCGCGGACATATTGGAAATCTGGCCGAGGTTAGTGACAGACCCGCCGGGGGTGGTCGGAGGAATGATACCGCCATTTTCCACGCCGCCGTTACCGCAGTATTGCAAGAGGAAAATAATGCCGATGATGATAACCACTAACACCGCACCACCGCCGCCAAGGCAGCCTTTCCCCGTCGGCAGCGACATACCGGACCGCCCACCCGACCCGGAAGTACCGCCGCTTGAAGTGTCCTGGCGGCGCTGCGGGGTCTCGGCACGCGGGCGGCCGCCGGGGGAGGAAGCTTCCGGCCGACGGCGCCGCCCAGCATCGATGATACGCCGCTTGAGATAATTAGCAGGGGCAGGGGAGGAGTCCCGGGAGATGGCATCCAGCCCGATATCTGCATAGACTGGGACAAGAGATGATTGAGGGAGCAGGCAACCGAACAACCGCTGACACCATTTGTACATATAAACGACCACTCCAGACCTTAAGTTTTCAAGAATTGCGGTTCACTGTTATATTCCGGGAAGTATTTTACATGATGGCAGCCAGATAGCGCTCCCGGACCAGGGTCTTGCAGTGAGAAAACCGGCGAAAAGACGCGGTTAACGAGACGGGCTAAAGTTCCCTCACCGGGACGGCACTCAGTGTTTCGATGATATAATCTGTGGCGAAACCTACTTCCAGGGCAAATTGCAAAGCCGTTTTCTCGTCAGGGGATTCAAAAAGGATCATCCCGTCAAATCGTCCGAAGGTGATACAAAGCTCGTGGATCTTAATCCCCGGCGGTGCCTGCAGATTTTTTAAATAATCGACGGCTTCTTTCCCTTTACCCTTAGGGGACAAAAGGCTAAGGTACAACATGCCGAACCTCCCGACAATTTTGAGTTATTCCCGGTTAGCCAAGGTCATTTCAGGACATTTGCCAATATAGACTTAACGCCATCGCCGCCCTTGCTTTGCACGAAAGATAAAATGACCGGAACGAATTTGCCGATCATGCCGGCGTCGAGGTTCAGTTTGGAAAATCCGCCGGCCAGGCCGGCAATCCCACCTTTATCGCCGCCTAAACCAGAGACCAGCTTACCCAAGCCGCCCAATACCCCTCCGCCTGAAGCCGGAGCCGCACTGATGAGGTTGTCGATGCCGGGGACAGCAGCGGAAACTTTAGAGAAATCATCCCCGCTGAGTTTTTCCTGCGCCTGTTTAAAAAGCAAACCGGCGCCGCCCTGTGCCTGGCTTTCACTAATGCCGAGGTTTTTAGTCAACAGGTCTACTAATTCCATAAAAAATCCTCCCACCCGGATATTGCCGATATCCAGTAACCGTACCGCTATCAGTATCAGCCAAAAACACTAAACAAGGTGTCAATTTTTTATACGAATAGTCAATAAAATATCAACAAATATTAACTATTCGTATTCAGTACAAAATACACTGGAGAAAAAGGCAGGAAAAGACCGGCTGACAATAAAAGAAATCAAGTATAATTATTAGGGCTGCACCCGGGCAGACCATCGGCGTAACAATATGGCCGAAACGGTACCGGTAGACAAAGAAAAGCCGGAGGAGCGGATTAGTAATCAGGTCATACGGTCGTAGTACTCTTAACTGAAAATGCCGGGGGAGAAAACAGATAAGAGATGGAATTAGTCGCCGCCATAGCTTTGGGAATCGGATTAGCGGCCAGCGCCGGATTCAGGGTATTCGTGCCGCTGCTGGTAGCCAGCATCGCGGCCCATTTCGGGGTACTGCCGCTCCAGGATAGTTTCAGCTGGCTGGCGGGGTGGCCGGCTATGATCTGCCTGGGAACCGCCACAGTCGTGGAAATACTGGCTTATTATTTCCCGGTGGTGGACAATATCCTCGACACCATCACCACACCGCTGGCGATCAGTGCCGGGACACTACTATTAACCGCCGTGCTGCCCATCGATAACAGCCTGCTCAAGTGGGTTACCGGTTTTATCATCGGCGGAGGGGCGGCGGCGACCATTCAGACCGGTACCGTGTTGACCAGAGCGGCTGCAACGACGACGACAGCCGGAACCGTAAATCCGGTGGTCGCCACCGGAGAACATGCGGCCGCGATCGGGACTTCAGTGCTGTCCCTGGTCATTCCCCTGATCGTAGCATCAACCCTGCTGGTGATCATCGTCCTGATACTGGTTATTTTCCGCAAGAGAATCAAACAACTGGTGAGAAGGATGGCCAACACAGCAGAAAAGAGCGGGGCGAGGGCCAGCAGCCATAGAATCGAATGATGCGGGGAGTGGTTTTTCTACCACGGGATGCCATCTCCGGGGAACGGCATTGATAAGGAACAAATACACAACGGCAAAGGCAACAGGTGAAGGCTAATCTCCTGCACAGGGATATCATTGACATTCAAGGGATACCCGCCCATAATTGGGAACAGTACCCGAGCCGGGAAACCGGTGAATACTCTTTTCCAGAATTATTCAGATATTGCATCCATGATAAAATAAAGCACCTATCATATTAGTAACAATGACGTATGGAGAAGTTTCATTACGGAACCATGAAAAAAAGGCCATTGATCATCCTGATAGGCCTGGCAATGCTGGGGCTGATGTTATTACAGCCGGCCGTTGGTGCCGCCCAGGGAACAGATACCTTACCGGTGATCGATGCCGCTGAACTGTTTGAAAACCGCATACAAGAAGTAGAGGCGGCGGTAGACAAACTAGAGGCCACCGGTGCTGATGTCCGGGTTAGAACGATAACAACCTACGGCAGCGCCGGCAGCCTGGACACATACGAGTTACAGCTGGAAAAAATAAGCCCTTCATGGACCGACCAGAACGGGAATATCAAAAGCAACCTGATCGTATTTTTAGTATCCCTGCAGGAACGGGAAACAGGGTTATATTTCGGGAGTGAGTGGAAAAGCCTACTCGACAGCCGCTGGGAATCCATCGTGGAAGACATCGTCAATCCGCGCTTCAGTGACGGTGATTATACCGGCGGGGCCGTTAAAGGGCTGGAAGAAATACAACGCCTGATCCGCCAATCTCAACAGACCCCGGGAGGGGATCAGTCATCAGCCAACACGCAGTGGTGGATCGTCCCGGTAACTATCCTGGTCGTCCTCGGGTTGATTATCGGCGTGATCATATTCATATATCTACGCAATACCCGGGCTAAAATCGCGGCGGCCCGGCAAAAAGCGTTATTGGCAAAGCAAGGGGCAGCCGCCGGCATCAACGAATTACTCGAAGTGGTCAAAATGCTGGAAATAAAAGTGAACGTGACCGCGGCCAGGATAACTACGGCGGAAGCAGCGCCGCTGCAGCAGGGCGTAATGAAAGCGAAAAACCTGGTAGACCGCAGTTCAGAGGTTTACAGTAATCTGGCCCACAGTGCCGGGGATCCGGAAAATCCGAAAATGAAAGAAGCGGAGCTGGGGACGATCGAGGCTGAATATAAGAAAATACTGGATGACCTGAGCACCAGCAGGAATGCGGTAAAAGAAGTCGAAGCCGAAGTGACAGCCGTGCAGCAGGCAGTAGATAGTTTTGGCGGTGAAGCAGAAAAAATAGAGTCGGAAATAGCCGGCATCGTCAATAAGCAAGATGACCTGCTAAAGGCCGGGTACCTGACCAACACGCTGAACGGGTTGATAAAAACCAGCCGCGATACGCTTGCCCAGGCACGTACCATGGTATCGGAGAAGCGGATACTCGAGGGCAGGAAAAATTTATTTCTGGCCAAAGAACAACTGGATAACGCGGCCCGGGAAGCCGAGGAGATACCGAAGAGAAAAAAGGCGACGGAGGAAGCGATAGCACAACTGGCATCGCGGATCGAACAGGTGAAAATCACCATTGAAAACGGCATCGATAATTTTGAGAGGTTAGCCGTTAACTATGCGGATACAGCCTGGGAACCGATCCGGGGTAACGGGACGGAAGCGGAAAACCGGGCCACCTGGGCTATGGAAGCCCTGGCGGATGCCCGAGAGCTCGCCGGCTCCGGGGTACAGGAATGGCAAAAGGCGGCCGAAGTGGCAGCGTCGGGGAATAAATGGCTCAACGAAGCACAGTCGCTGATCGAATCCATCTCCGTACTGGAAGCAAACCTGATCCGGGAGAGGCAGGAAGTTCCGGGGGAAATCAGCGCGGCACAAGCCGATATCAACAAAGCCTGGGATTATATCAAGCGGTATGATGAAGATATCAGAGAAGCCCTGGAGGACGAGTTAAAGGCCGCCGAAAACAATAATAACCTGGCTAAAGAAGAACTGAATAAATCACGGCCGGATTTCCTGGCAGCCGGGAAACTGGCAAGAGAAGCGAATGAAGTAGCGGACCGGATCTTACTCCAGGCCAGGAATGAACATGAAGCAGCGGAAAGGCTGCGAAGCCAGGTGGTCAGCACCGCCAGGGATGCTTCGGTCCGGGTCTCGATCGCCCGGAAATACATCGATGACCACCACGAGGTAGTAAAAACCGGGGCAAGGAATGCACTGAACAATGCCGAGCAGTCATTACGGCAGGCGGATGCAGCGGTTGAAACCAACGCCAAAATATCCCTGGCGACCAGGGCGGAAGCACAGGCCAAGGAGGCGTACTCACTAGCACAGAGCGATGTGAACAACAGCTGGCAAAAGCCGTCCCCGACATACGGGAGCGGCGGGACGGGAATACCCCCTATCATTATTCCCAATATACCGAAGCCCAGTACAGGCCAAGGTCAACCCAGTGGGGGCAGTGCTTCGTGGGGGACGCCGCGGCCGCACCGGCCGGGTTCTTCGGGAACAGTCCGGCCGGGAGGGGGATCGTCTTCCTGGCGGCCTTCCGGCGGCGGGCGCCGGGGGGGAGGGGCGAGGGGCTGGTAGGGACTATACAACTAAGACAGTAAATAAAGAAAAATATATCGAGATATAAATTAAGGAGGAACCTATGGCCAGTTTATTCGAGAAAGCCCGGATCGCGGCACTCAGTGCGGCCCATTCGCTGATGGACAAGGTCATCGACTTGAATTCCATTGGAGCAGTAAAACAATATGTCAGGGACCTGGAAAATGCGCTGGATGACCTGGAGGATGCCGCGGCGACGGCAGCCGGACATGTGCGGACGGTACAGCGTGATGCGGATACATTACGCAGCCAGATCAAAGAGCTGAACCAGAATATCGATTTCATTTTAAGCGACAGTAAACCGGAAAATGATAACCTGGCCACACCGCTGGAAGCGAGACTGATCGGGCTGGAACAACGGATGTCGACCAAAGCGGACGAAATCGCCACGGGAGAAAAGACGGCCCAGGCACTGGGAGAAGCCACGGCTTCACTGCGGACCAGGTACCAGAATATGGTAGAACAGATACAGCGGCTGGAAGCGATGGACCGGGCGGCCAAAGCGAAAGAGAGCGCGGCCAAAGCGATCCGCCAGGCGGGACAGATCACCTCAGCCGGAGGTGATGTCTCAGTTGACGCCGTCGCCGACCGGATACAGCGCCGTGCCGATGTCGCCGATGCCAAATTCGAGCGTGCGATGGGAGAAATGAACGACCAGGTAAAGAAAGACGTGGTGATTGCCCAAGCCCAGGCCAGGTTGGAACAACGCAAAGCAAGACTGGCACTGCCTGGCGCCAGCGGGGAAAAAGCGGCTTAAGCAGGCAAAACAAGTACCTGATTCGAAGGAGGCAGTGGTATGTTCTGGTTATGGCATGTTCTGCTTGGTATCGTGATCGGTATTCTGGCCAGGTTAATCGTGCCCGGCAAAGAGAACATGGGTTGGCTGATGACACTGCTTATCGGTATCGTCGGTTCGGTGGTCGGTAAACTGATCGGTGATGCCATCGGATGGTCGTCATGGATAAGCTTTATCATCGCCGTAGTAATCGCAGCCATACTGGTGTTCATCTATTCCAGGATCAAAGGCCCCAAAAAGTAAGAAACCGGGACGGATAATTCATCCTGAAGCAACAGATAAGGCAACTTCACGCAGCGAAAAATAGGGAGTGACCGTACCACTCCCTATTAACTCTTTCGTATGCACCGGCTTGAAGTAATTGTTGGCCGGTATTGATAACTAGCTTTGTGCCCAATATTTGAAGGCGAAGTAATAGAGAACCACGAGAGCGGCCAGGCTTATCAGAGCCATCAGTATGCCAACCAATGCCGCCCAGAAGATAACCGGTTTAACATTGGAACGGGCTTTATCGATCAAGGCAGGAACATCAATTTCGGGGATAGTTTTTTTAGTTATCGACATGGCAATGGGAATAGCCAAAAGGTCTTCTACCCAGCCTAACACCGGAATGATATCGGGGATGATGTCTGCCGGATTAATGAAATAGATAAACATGGCGACGATGGTTAAGCCGGCTTTTAACTTCACAAGCCCAGGAATACCTGGTTTCTTCAGCAACAGAAACAACCCGTAAGGAAAGGAAATCCAGTCAACTATTTTTGACAGGAATTTCATCAGTTAAACTGGTGTCCAATCAATTTCCCCGGTGACCCGTTCGCAGAAACCGGCGATAAGGCGGGCGGCATTTTCGATATCATTCAGGTTGATGACCTCGTTGGGAGTATGCATATAGCGCAAGGGAATGCCAATTTCAACCA
Organism: uncultured Dehalococcoidales bacterium; assembly: GCA_964606525.1. Taxonomy (GTDB): domain Bacteria; phylum Chloroflexota; class Dehalococcoidia; order Dehalococcoidales; family UBA2162; genus JBBITI01. The sequence continues at coordinate 94 of CAZSHH010000079.1, read as the reverse complement.
CAGGTATGCCCTCTTCAGCTACTTGAATGCCGTAAGCATCGGTGCCCGACATGCTGGGCGAGAATTCCTTATAAATCGGAATTTCGCAATCTTT
>CAZSHH010000078.1:6148-14810 GCA_964606525.1 uncultured Dehalococcoidales bacterium | reverse complement strand
GAATTGCTGCAACCGGACCAATCCCATGATGGTTAAAAGGCTGCCGACATGGAGGCTGGGAGCACTGGGGTCAAAACCGATATATGCGGCAATCTTTTCCCGGGCCAGTAATTCACGTAATCCTTCAGTCGCAGAATAGACCAGGCCGCGCCATTCGAATTCGTCAAACAAATTAATTACAGCCATATTTCCTCCTCAACACAAGCTCTAAAAACAGAAAGACCCTCCACCGGGGAGGGTCTTTTGAAAACTCTATTTTGAAAAAAATCTAAACCCAAGCCTCCCGGTCATTTCCGGTATCTATATGGTAGTAGTAATAATATTTGTCTGAGACATGAACCAATAAAGACATCTTCTCACCTGACCTAACGGGAAGTCTAGCATAGCCGTTTTACGCTGTCAATGCATAAGATAACCACAAGACCGGCAATATTTCTTATCTTGGAATATTGTGACATCCTATTGACATTTGTAGATATTGTAGTAATATAATACATTTACTACAATTTAATTTGTATATTGATATGGATACTTCTAATAAAGGGAAAAAGAGAAATCTCATTATCACCACGGCTATAAAATTGTGGCAGCAAGCCCATAATATCAATAAAGTAAGCCTGGAAGAAATCGCCCGCGCAGCCGGGATTTCACCAACGACGGTATACAACAACTTCGAAACACGAGATGGGTTGGTTCAAGCGGTGATCGAATACATCTCCCGGCAAATAGTTGACCGGATGCAAGCTTTATTAAAAAGTGACCTTTCATTTCCGGCGAAGATGCAGGGAATGGTTTCGGCGAAACTCAATTCAGTCGATGGGATGCAAGCAGAACTGATCGAAAAAATCTGGACCGATCCTGCTGCACGAGGCTATATGGATGAAATTATCGAAAAAGATGCCAAACCGATATTTACGGAAGTAATCGAGCAGGGTAAACGTGAAGGTTATATACATCCGGATATCCCGGTGGAATTGTTCATGTTATATTTCAACATCCTGGAAGCCGGCGGCGAAAGATATAAAGATGAAATCGCCCAGCTGGCTAACGACAAGGCAATGATGATCAATCTGGCCAGGTTGATGTATTTCGGCATTTTCAAGAAAGAGTTCAGTCTTGAATCCGGCAATGCATAGTCAAACAAGGAGAAAGCATGAGCGAAGACGCCATTATCGTAGAGAACCTGAAACATCATTACGGCAACCTGGTGGCGGTTGATGGGATCAGTTTCCGGGTGGGACACCAGGAGATCCTGGGATTCCTGGGGCCAAATGGAGCAGGGAAATCAACGACCGTCCAGGTATTAACCGGCCAACTGCGGTTGCAGGAGGGAAAGGTAACGGTTCTGAGTATCGATATCGCGAAGAACATCAAGGCCGTTCAGTCTAAAATAGGAATCTGCTTTGAACAACCGAACCTATACGAACAGATGACGGCACTGGAGAACCTGGAGCTTTTTGCCCAGTTATTCGGGGTGAGGGGATTCAACGGCCAGGCCTTACTAAAGAGGGTCGGGTTGGAAGGACGGGAGAAAGATAAAGTCAGCAATTACTCCAAGGGGATGAAGCAGCGCCTCATGGTCGCCCGTTCCATGGTCAGTCAACCGGAAATATTATTCCTCGATGAACCGACTTCCGGCCTCGACCCGGTATCGGCCGACTCGATACGACAACTAATACTAAAAGAAAGAGAACGCGGGGCTACCATCTTCCTCACGACGCACGATATGTGGGAAGCGGACAAATTATGCGACCGGGTCGCCTTTTTGAACCAGGGAAAAATCGCTGCCCTAGATACAGCAGAAAAACTGAAACAGCAATACGGGCAACGGTCGATGGTGGTGGAAGTAGCCCGGGACAGCCGCCTTGAACCGCATACAATAACCCTGGACCAGCCGGACACGCCGCAAATGATACAGGCATTGTTCGCCAAAGAAAAGGTGATTACCGCTCACAGCCAGGAAGCGACGCTGGAAGATATCTTTCTCAAAATAACCGGCCGGAGATTGACGGAATGAGCAGCCAATTGGGTACGCTTTTAAAAAAGGACCTGGTGCTCTTTACCCGCGACCGGTTTTACTTCCTGATCACGGTGCTGGGAATAGTGATGTACATCATCATGTATTTCGTCATGCCGCCAACCCTTGAGGAGACACTCAAACTGGGGATCTATGCCCCCGGAATACCGGAAGTCGAAAATATCGACGCAGCACTGGCACTGGAAGAAGGAGTCGACCTTAAAGTCTTTAACTCAACAGAAGAACTACGGGAAGCAGTCAATAAGAACCAATACAGCGCCGGGATCGCCCTACCGGATAATTTCATGGGTATGCTGGCGCAAGGCGAAACACCAAAAGTAACCCTGTTTTTCGCCGCGGCAACTCCTGAGGAGCTGAAAACAGCCGTCACGACAATGATTAATGAAATGGCTTCGATGGCAGCAAACCAGGACATACTGGTAGAAATGCAAACCGAAGTATTAGGCCGAGACATGATGGGCAACCAGGTGCCCTGGCGCAACCGACTGCTGCCGGCGCTGATCATTTTCATCCTTGGAACGGAGATAATGAGTTTAGCCAGCCTGATCGCCACCGAGTTGGAACAAAAAACCATCCGGGCATTACTGGCCACGCCACTCAAACTAAATCAACTGTTATCGGAAAAAGCCTTATTGGGCATCTCGATGGCCTTTCTCCAGGTATTGCTTTTCAGTCTCATCGTGGGGGCTTTAACGCATCAAGCCCTGATTACGATAATCGTACTGATAGTGGGGTGCATCCTGGTCACCGGATTAGGATTCCTGGTGGCCGCGATGTCGCGCGATTTGATGGGAGTTACGGCATGGGGCATGGTAGCCATGATTATTTTTGTGATTCCGGCGATCGGCGGCATCATCCCCGGGCTGCTGGCTGATTGGGCGAAGGTCATTCCTTCATATCACTTGACTGAAGCCATAACCCAGCTGATGAATTACAAAGCCGGTTTCAGTACCGTATCCGGTAACATCCTGATCATGCTGGGTTGGAGCCTGGTTTTCGGCATAATCGGGGTAATCACGTTAAGGAGGAGATATTTATGGGCATCAGGAAATTAGCTGCTCTCATCGGGAAAGAACTCCTCCATGGCCCTAAAGGATTCATCCTGGTGATAGTTGTAGCCGCACCGTTATTAATCACCCTGGTCATCAACCTGGCAATGGGCAACCTGTTCAGCGGCATACCCCAGTTAGCCGTATACAGTGAAGACAGTACTCAATTTGTAAAAACACTGGAGAAATTTCCGCAGGTCGATACCAGACAATACGCATCGGCAACAAGCCTGCAGGATGCCGTAACCAGGGGTGCCGCGGATATGGGTATCGTGTTACCGGCAGGTATGGATAACGACATCAGCAACGGGCGGAAGACCACTGTCACCTTATACTTGTGGGGGGAAAGCCTGGCAAAAGACCGGCTGGTAGTGATGAGTACGGTGATGCAAGCTGCCCGCAAATATACCGGTCAAGCAGAACCGATCATCCTGGAAACGGTCACCCTGGGCGACGAAGTTTCTATTCCCTGGAGCCAGCGGTTAATGCCCCTGACGGTGATGATGGCAGTCTTTTTCGGAGGTTTGATGATGCCGGCGGTGTCGCTGATAAACGAAAAGCAGAAACGGACACTGCAGGCGCTGGCAGCTACACCGACTTCGATAATCAACATCCTGTTAGCCAAGGGCATCGTGGGGGCGCTGCTCAGTATAGTGATGGGAATCATCATCCTGGTATTGAACCAGGCATGGGGCAGCGCCCCAATTTACCTGATACTGGTCCTGATGATAGCAGCCGCAATGGCTGCCGTGTTGGGCCTAATCCTGGGCACGGCTATTAAAGATATGAACACCCTGTTCGCGGTGTGGAAATTCGGGGGCTTACTGCTTTTCGGCCCGGCAATCGTGTATATGTTCCCGTCCTTACCACAGTGGATAGGATATATATTCCCCACTTACTATATTGTCCGCCCGATCATGGACATCAGCCTGGGCACCATCACTGCCACGACACTATTACTAACACTGATCGCCCTGGCATGCACCATCATACTGGCAGCACTGGAAATACGGCTGGCAAGCCGTTTTACGGGAGAGAGGCTGGGCACCCCCGGGAAATTAGCCGAAGCATAGAACAGGAAAAGTAAACGCTTAAAGCACTCACGGCTATTTTCGGCCGTGAGTGCTTTTTTGTTGGAAGATTCCTGCTATAATATGCGGAATACGAAAGGACAGGAAGCATTATAAAACCGGCATGAAATCGAAACTGTCAACCTTCCTCTGGGGCGGCCTGACAATGGCCGTTACATTTATCATCGGGTTATTTATTGCCGTCCACCAGAAAGTCTTTGTCGAAGAACAAGGCATCGGTTCACCGGATATTTCAGCGACACCGGCAATCGTCTATTTCCTGGTCGTCGTAGGAATAATGATACTGGTGCTTTTCCTGATACCGGTACAAAAATTGAAGTATGTATTCCGGGTGATCTTCACGATCATGTACGCCTGGGGGCCGCTGATCCTGATATGGCTGGCCTGGCCTTCACTGAATGAGTACGTGGTATATGCCATCGCTTTAAGCTGTGGGCTGTTGTGGTTATTCTGGGCACGCGTATGGCTGCAAAATCTATTATTGATGATCAGTTTAGGGGCGATGGGTTCGGTATTCGGCTTTTTCTTCATGTCACCGTGGGCTTTCATCATCGTCATGGTAGTCGTCAGCATCTACGATTTCCTGGCGGTAAAGTTCGGACTGATGGTATGGATGGCTGACAAGTTATCGGAAACGACGACACTACCGGCTTTCATTTTTCCCAGGGATATCAAAGACTACGGACTGAGTGTGCATCAATTCAACATAAGTGATCTGGCAGGCACCGCCCCGGAAAAACGGGAGTACTCCATTTTGGGCGGCGGGGACATCGCCTTTCCCCTGATGTTGGTATCAGCCACATTTTTCCAAAAGGAAATGACGGCGGCAATCCTGGTCGGAGGGTTCGCCGTCATCGGATTGATGGCAGCCTACCTGATCCAGATGTGGTGGCTGAAGGGCAAACCGATGCCGGCTTTGCCGCCGATCGCAGCTTTCTCGATCATCGGGTACCTGCTGACCAACCTGACGTCCGCCTGATGATAACCTTGCCAAAGGCAGCAGGCGAAGATTTGACGAACGTCCTGAAAACGGCCTAGTGTATAGATATGCTGCTGCATTTTGAAATAGGGCCGATCCGCCCGCCGAGTGAAGGCGGCGGGAATTCATTACTGGTACGTTTTACCCGCAACTGCCCCTGGAGCCGCTGCCGTTTTTGTGCCGGAAGCCTGTACGAACGCGCCAGGTTCGAACTCCGTACCGTGGAAGAAATCAAAAAGGACATCGACGCCGTAAAACAGATCGCCGATGCCATCAAGAGCGCCTCCTGGCAGGCGGGGCGAGGGGGTAAAGTCGATGAGGTGGTGGGAACCGCCATCGTACGCAGCCGGCCGGAATTACAGTCGGACCACTGCTTCGTGACGGTGTTTTACTGGTTGTACGCCGGCGGCCGGACGGCTTTCCTTCAAGATGCCGATTCTTTGATCATGCGCACGCCGGACCTGGCGGAAGGCATAACTTACCTGAAGGCCATGCTATTAAGCCTGGAAAGGATAACCTCGTATGCCCGGGCAAAGACAATCTTCCGCAAGACGCCAGAAGAGATGGCGCTACTCAAGTCCTGCGGATTAGACCGGCTGCATGTTGGCTTGGAAACGGGCGACGATGAACTATTGACGCTGGTGGATAAGGGAGTAACGGCCGAACAACATATTGCCGCCGGTAAGAAAGTGATCGAGACAGGCATAGAACTGTCGTTGTATATCATGCCGGACCTCGGGGGAAGAAAGTATTCCTCGCAGCACGCGCAGAATACCGCCCGGGTCCTGAATGCCATCAATCCCCACTATATACGGTCGAGACCGTTCATCCCCCGCCCGCCAACCCCGCTGTTCGATGATTACCAGTCAGGGAATTTCCAGGTCTCTTCACCCCACGAACGCCTGCAGGAACTAAAGCTGCTGGTCACGAACCTGGAGGTTACCTCGCACCTGTGTTTCGACCACCTGGGCAATGCCTGGATAGGGAAAGACAGCCGGCCGCTGTTCCGCCGTGATTATGAAGGCTATAAATTCCCCGAAGAGAAGCAGTTGGTGCTGGACCTGATCGAGGAAGGGCTACATATCGATGAATCCCGGCATACTCATGTCCGGGAACTGATGGGTTTATCCCGCCTTTAACAACTGCCGTAGGCAAGCCTCGATGCGCACCAGGGCTTCATCGATATCGGCTGCCGAAATCATGCGATGGGTTACCAGTCGAAACTGCCGTCCACCGCGGGGACTGACTTTGACACCTCGTTGATAAATGTCCCGGACAAAAGCGTCAGGGTCGACGGCAGCAGATAACTCAAACAGCACGATATTGGAGGGAACACTAGCCGCGACCATCAGGCCGGGTATCTGCCGGAGTCCTTCGGCTAAACGCCGGGCATTAATGTGGTCTTCCGCCAATCTGCCGGTATCCTGGAGAGCGACCAGGCCGGCAGCCGCCAGAACCCCGGCCTGACGCATACCGCCGCCCACCATTTTACGGTATTTACGGGCTCGTGTGATAAATTCACGGTCACCGCATAATACCGAACCAACCGGGGCACTTAAACCCTTTGATAAGCAGAAGCCAACGGAATCGGCATCTTTGACAAGTTCACGGGCAGGCACACCAAGAGCGACTGCGGCATTGAAGATACGGGCACCATCAATATGCAGACGAAGGCCGTGACGGTGAACGAGGGCCGCAACGGCTGAAGTATATGCCGCGTCGAGGACAGCTCCGCCGCAGCGGTTATGGGTATTTTCCAGGCATACAAGGGTAGAAGGCGGATAATGGATGTTAGGGCCGCGCACTGCATCTTCAAGCGTATCCAGGCCGATTTTACCATCAGGCGCGTTAGGCACGGTATGCAGCACCACACCTCCCAAAGCAGAGACGCCGCCCACTTCATACCAGAAGATATGAGCCTGGCTGCCGACAATGATCTCATCACCACGGCGGGCCTGGGCAAGAACGGCGATAAGGTTGCTCATAGTACCGCTGGCGGTAAAGACAGCGGCCTCTTTACCCATCAACTCGGCGCCCCGCTGCTCCAGGGCATTGACCGTGGGGTCCTCGCCGTAGACATCATCGCCTAACGGGGCATCGAACATGGCCTGGCGCATTTCAGCAGTGGGATGAGTGACGGTATCGCTGCGTAAATCAATTACTTTATCCATAATCCGCTAACCTTGTATATATTTGCCAGGTTACAGCCATATGAGCTATCCAAAATAAAAGCCTGTGAAGCATATCGAAAAACAAGCCGATGGTTCGACAGACTCACCATGAGCGGCTTGCTGATGATATAAGCTTAGCCTTAGTAATATTGTTACAATTATTAGTTATTCTGAAACAAGTTACTAGTCTGTGCGCTTGCCGGTCAAGGAGACGGCCATGCACAGATAAGGCCGATCGATACGCTTCGTCACAATCGGACAGTGATAGACACCCCTGGGAATCACCACGGCCGTAGGCTTATCGAAAACGTGCTTCTCTTCTTCGCCGAGGGCGCCGATAGAGAATTCCACTTCGGCACCGAGGTCGCTGAAATTACGCGGATCGGAGCCGATAAAGAAGATGGCCTCATCGTAATCGTGGACATGGGGTTTACGCGACAGGCCGGTGATGCCGGTTTGGAAAGCATAGGCGTAGATGATGGAACAGTTATAAAAGTCTCCTAGTTCTTTAGCACCGACGTGCATGAGTTCCGTGTCTTTAAACTTGTTGATGGGTAAGGTCTTGATGCAATCGCCATACCTGGTATTGGCCATGATTTACCCTCCTTATTTACATATCGAATATCTTACCCGGATTCATGATGTTGTTGGGGTCAAAGGCCTTTTTAATGCGGCGCAGGAGTTCAAGCTTGGGCGGATCGACGGCAATGCCGATATATCTCTTTTTAGCGAGGCCGATACCGTGTTCGCCGGAAATGGTGCCGCCCATGGCCATCCCTTTAGTAAAAACCTCGTGGAAAAAGTCGGACATCCGCTGTGCCGCATCCGGGGTATCAGGAATAATGGGCGCCAGGTGAACGTTGCCGTCACCGGCATGGCCGACCATAAAAGTCTGAATGCCGGTACGGGCGCTGGTTTCTTTGACCATGCGGATATAGTCGGGGATGCGGCTGCGGGGAACAACGATATCAGCAGCATCGGGATTACGGCCCTGGACAATAGCCGGCCAGGCTTTTTCCCGGAAAGCCAGCAGATCGGTAGCACGGTCGCCGCTGGCAATAAAGACATCGATGGCATTCCGGGCCAGGCAAATCTCGCCGATACGGTTGGAGACGTGGTTGGCTTCCTCTTCCGTCTTTTCTTCAACGATAATCATGAGAGAAGCTTCAAAGTTATGGATAGGCATTTCTTTACCACGAAATTGCTCGGTCAGGTGGACGACTTCTTTGGTGAGGAACTCGATGCCCATGGGCAGGATGCCTTCTTTCAGGATATGAGGTACGGTCTCGATCGCCTCCTGGATATCGGGAAAGGGGACGAGGACGACATAACGT
>CAZSHH010000078.1:0-6088 GCA_964606525.1 uncultured Dehalococcoidales bacterium | reverse complement strand
GCGGTGGAGCTTTTGACAAATTTGCCGCCCGTGCTGATGATCTCACCGCCGGCTAATACCGCTTCCAGACCCAGCACGAAATTACGGGTCACGCCGTACTTAACAGCCCGCATGCCGCCGGCATTAGTGGCAACATTGCCGCCGATGCTGGCGGAAAGTTCGCCCGGATAAGTGGGATAGTACAGATGGCGTTTATCCACTTCCTGGTAAAGGTCGGTCAAAATGACACCGGGTTCCAGGGTAGCAGTAAAGTTATCTTCATCGATCTCCAGGATGCGGTTCATCTTTTCCAGGGACAGGCAGATGCCGCCGTAAAGCGGAATAGCCCCGCCGGACAAGCCAGTACCGGAACCACGCGGGGTGACCGGAATCCGGTGCTGGTTGGCGAGTTTGAGAATCTGCGCGACCTGGGAAGTAGAAGTCGGCTTGACGACCACCTCCGGAGGATGGCCGGCGATATTTTCCGTCTCGTCCTTAGCATAGTTTTGCGTCTCGGCACCGGAGATAATATTAGACTCGCCAACGATCTGAGTTAATTGGCTTATTATGTCGGTAGTAATACTACCGTATGTATTTCGGCCAGGCATGATAAATCCTCCGCGTGACAGGCAATGACGATAACTACACCAGAAACCTGGTAAGAATACCGACTAAGGCTTCGACATCAGCTAAATATACAAATTCATCTTTACCATGAACATTGCATTCCGTGCGGATCGCGCCAAGGCCGAAACACTGCCCCTGCCATTCATTAACCACAATATGCGAAAGGTCGCCGGAACCCATTTCGCCATATTTACCCGTGGAACCAGTGATCTCTTTAATAACCGCGGCCAATTCATCAACAATAACATCACGGCAGGGGGGAATAGTAGGGATACTGAAGCGGCTCTGGACCTCCCAATCCACTCCGGGAACACCGGTAAGAGTATCCAGGATCTCTTTTTCCGCATCCGCGATATTTTCTTCAGGAATAAGACGACGGTCAATGGTAATAACGCAGGCATCAGGGACAATGTTAGACTTCAAACCACCTTCTATCATATTGATGTTGAGACGGGCCTGCATCTTTCGCAGACCGGTAGAGGGGCTAACGCCAACCTCAGACTCACGCCGGATGACCTTCTTTTTCAAGTCGAGCAAAGCCTGGAGGAGAAGGGCTGCGTCCTCGACGGCGTTTTTACCCAGGTGAGACAAGCCGGAATGAACGGACCTACCCTTAACCTTAATTTCCATTTGAAGAGCACCCAACCCGGTAACACAAACAAAACCAAAGCTAGAATCAAGAGAAAAGACATATGCGCCATTGACCGGTTCCAGAAAGCGGGCAATGTAAAGAAGCTGACTTGACTGGCTGATCTCCTCATCAACGGTAATGACGACGGAAACATCGTATTTTAGCTGTTTGTCTTTTAAGTTATCTAAAGCGCCAAGCAGGCCGACGACCGCTCCTTTCATATCGCCGGAACCGCGGCCGTACATCTTGCCGTCAACAACCTTTGGATTGAAAGCATCCCAACCATTTGCCGGAACGACATCAGCATGTCCGTAAAAAATAAGACGCGGCTTTCCGGGAGCACGGCGGTGACAGATAAGATTAACCCTGCCGGCCCGTTCTTCAGCATGTTCGGGCGGAATATCAACAAGCTGCGTGGAAAAACCGGCACCACGGAAAAAAGGAACGAGAAATTCCATCGCTTTCCGGTAATTATTCCCCGGCGGAACGGTAGTATCGATAGCGACGAAATCACGCAATATATTTACCAGGTCCATATCTTTTCCCTTACTGTAAAATAGAAATACAATTTGGATGCTATCCTACAGAGAAACGGGTGTCAAGTGGAGCCGCGGAACAACCGAGGCTAAATGACGGATTTTGTTAAAACAACCTCAGGCACAACCTGAAGCTAAAGACAGAAACTCAAAATTCCAAACTCGAAACCCTAAGCAAATCCCAATTTCCAAAACATAAATTACAAAAACCCCTCAAAGGGCAGAGACAGGGATTCTGCCAATACAAACAATAAAGCCCAAATTTTAAAAATTATGGAGGAACGAATGAAGCTGGAAAAAGGGAAACAGGCTGATTCGTTTCGCGCGATAAATATCAATCATACCAACACCTCGCCAATCTTACATTAATTTCACAAACCATACAGTACAAACAGAAGTTCGGATATCATAGCACGGGTGTTCGGAGTTGTCAAGCGTACAAAGATGAAAATAATGTCAATTTGAAAAGGGCAGGCAAAGGTAAAAAACACCACCAGTTTACACCAGCCCCGGAAAAAGGGCAGATGATACATACGATTTGAGAGAAAATACCACACGATTTTGTTAAAGGGCAGGCACGGGGACCTGCCCCTACAAGGACTACCAAATCCCACCACCCTAAAAATACTTACTTTATTACCATGTTTGCCAGTGAGAAAATAAACTAATAAAAGAGCCATAAGAAAAAAGAAAAAAGCCGGTTTTTGGTGTAAATCATTATTGAAACATATCGAGGAGATATGCTAGACTTCAGTCCAATAGTAAAGGAAAAAGTATTCAGATGACGAGATATAAGTATTCTTCAAAATATTCGGCGGCACGATATATGCCCCGGATTATTGCCCATCAATTCAAGATCAGTACGTCTTGATTTCCGGATATTCCTAGATTCCTTGTGATCTTGAGTTTCTTTTAGTAGCTGATTTACATACTCTTTGTAGTGCTGCCGAGTACCGGTGGATATTGCCAAATCAATCCATCGAGGTGTCAGCACTATGAAAATCCCGGCCGATAATCTTCATTTACGTTATTCTCAAAATACGACAATAAATACTAGAGTAATTGAAAACCTTGTAGGCCAATCGAGTATCACTGAGGGCGATCTAGTATTCGATATAGGCGCCGGTTCTGGTAATATCAGTAAAGTACTGTTAAAAAAAGGAGCCAGGGTAACCGCCATCGAAAAAGATAACGATGAATATTTGAAATGTCAAAAGCGCTTTACAGGGCAGGACAGGTTCGAGTTATACCTCTACGATTTTCTATTATACGATCTGCCAAAAGATAAAAAATATAAGGTCTTTGCCAATCTACCTTTCTTCCATACTGCCGATATTATAAACAAGATTCTTTTTTGTCAGAATCCGCCTGATGATGCTTATTTGATCGTTCAAAAAGAAGCGGCAGAAAAATATGCCGGAATCCCAAAAGATACCCTGGCTTCATTACTGATAAAACCATTATTCTGGACCAATGTTATATACCATTTCGATAGGTCTGATTTTTTTCCCGTGCCAGCGGTAGACGTGGTTTTATTACAAATTGAAAAAAGAAGATGCCTACTGGTTCCGCAATGCGATTATAAGCTTTATAAGGATTTTGTTATCACCATCTGGGGCAGGACGGGTAGTACCATAAAACAAATACTGAAATCACTTTTTTCCTATAACCAGGAAAAGCAATTAGCAAAGCTGCTGAACATCGATTTGAATACCAAATCAAGTAATCTCACATTTCATCAATTACTAAGCCTTTTCCAATATTATTTGAAATATGGCAGCGGGAAAAACGATCTGATTACAGGTATCTCGCAACAATGGCAGCAACACCAATCATCCAGAGTTAAAATTCATAGAACCCGAAACAAATACAGGAGTAATGTAACTTATTAGTTATCACTGGAAAGTATATTATAAAATGGGCCTTTGTAATTTCTCATTCCATTCATTACGTAATAACCCGAAAAATAGCTGGTCACGATATATTTAACCCCAATATCAGGACGACTACGCATATTTCAGGTGAAAATCGTGTTCGCCCTTGCCGTTACCACATGCTATAATTCGTCCAGAAAATTAATTTTAAGAGAGAATGTATGAATAAAGCTGAACTTTTTGATCTTACCGGAAGAGTAGCCCTGGTAACTGGTGCCAGTCGTGGGATCGGCAGGTCACTGGCGGAAGCAATGGCGATGTTCGGCGCGGACGTATGCTGTGCCAGTAGAGACGAAGAGATGCTCGCAGAAACGGCCGGCATACTTAAAAAGTACAAGACAAGAGTAATCACACTAAAAGCTGACGTAACCAGGACCGATGATATCCAAAACATGGTATCCCAGACCGTAAAGAAACTCGGTAAACTGGATATTCTGATCAATAATGCCGGGATCAAAGCGCTCAAAATGCCGATCCATGAAACTCCGGAGGACCGGTGGGAATTAGTGATCCGAACCAACCTGACAAGTGTCTTCCTGTGCATGAAGTATGCGATCCCCGAAATGCTGAAAAACAAAAAAGGCTCGATCATTAATATTTCCTCGATTGCCGGTGTCCGGGCGGAAGTCCCGGAAATCGGATTGCTGGCTTATGGCGCCGCCAAAGCCGGGGTTAATAATATGACACAGGTTGCTGCCATGCAGTATGCCCGCCAGGGGATACGGGTCAATGCAATAGCTCCCGGTATGCACGAACCTGACGAAGGAATGCAACCAATGAAAAATGTGGAGATCCCTCCCGAAGCGCTTAAGCAGATGCAGGAATCATTCAGCAGTTATGCGGAAAATTACATACCAATGGGGAGGATCGCCAAAACCAGCGAACTCAGCGGCCTGGCGGTGTTTCTTGCTTCCGATGCCAGCAGCTATATGACCGGACAGATCCTATGTACGGATGGTGGCCAGGAAGCAAGGCTGTAGTTATTTGATGATGGTGGATAAGGAAAAAAGCTGGCATCTCTGCCAGCCTTTTTCCTTAAATAGGGTTCAACAGAAAAAGATAGAATTCCCATTATGGAAAGAGATTGCCAAAAACCTGCATATTTAAGGGTTATACCTGGCCAAACCATACGCGGTAACACACCAGATACTACCCTGACGGTCAACTATTAGCGAGATAATGTGCTTGTACATCAATCCATCGCTTAAGGTAATGGTCTGCCATGACTGGCCGTTGTATCTGCCAAGTCCCTGTTCAGCAGCAATCCAGATATTACCCTTTTGGTCTTCGGCAATATCGTTAGTAGTACCGGGGAGGCCATCACTACCGGTAAAAACCTGCCATTTTACTCCGTCATAACAGAGCACTCCCAGGCCGCCAAACCAGATATTCCCTTTCGTGTCCAGTATCACGGGATATATGTTTTGAAATTCCTGGCTGTTGAAAACCTGCCAGGTTTTCCCGTCATAACGGTTAAGGCCAACACTGGTTACAAACCACAAGTTACCCATCTTATCTTTGATGATCGTTTCGACATCATTCCCCACCAAACCATCGTCTGTAGTAAATGTCTGCCAGCTATTCCCATCATATCGACAGGCACCCTGGTAAGTACCGAACCAGACTGCCCCATCGTTTGCCTCAGCGATTGTCAACACGTCGTCATTAAACAAACCGTCTTCCGTGGTGACTAAATGCCATGACTGTCCATCGAAGTAGTGAATACCTGACGGTTTTGGCTCTTCATCGCCGGGACCGGGATCCCCCGGTAAACGCAATCCCTGCATATAATTGTATCTTGTGGCAAACCAGATATTACCGTTCTTCTGCTGCATGATGGCCGCGACATCGGTGTAGTTCATTAAAACGCCATCTTTCTCGTTGTAGACCTTCCAGACCTTGCCATCAAACCGGTTGATCCCTCCCGGGGAAGCAAACCAGATATTACCACCGGCATCTTCAAAAACCGGGGAGAGAAGCCCCTCTCCCCATCCCAGGCCGTCTTCTTCGGAGTAATTTACCCAAGATGTCCCATCATAACGGCTGATACCATAATCGGTAACAAACCAGAAATTTCCCCGGTGGTCCTTGAGCATTGACCGGACACTGTTGCCCCCAGGAGCCGCCGGATTACGCAGGGTCGTCCAGGTACTGCCATCATATATTCTGATCCCTGATGCCGTGCCAATCAAGAGGTCCCCACGTTCGTCCAAAGCTGCCGAAGTACCCCAAATGCTACTCTGGTTATCAGGGGCAAAGAATGTCTGCCAGTCATTTCCGTCAAATAAGCTGATACCACCATTCTTCCGGTTGACCCAAAGATTACCTTTAGCATCAACTGCAAGTAAACTTTGCATGTAAACATCTTCATTTTTAAACGT
>CAZSHH010000077.1:8741-15285 GCA_964606525.1 uncultured Dehalococcoidales bacterium | reverse complement strand
TTAACAACTTTTGCATTGAAAATAATCTCTCCGCCCAGTTTGCGGTAGCGTTTTTCGATAGGTTGGACCAAGGCCAGCGCCCCACCGATGACATAGCCGGCGGACTTGCTGTGTTGAAAGCCAAGCATCCATAATAACATGGACATGGGATATGCCGGGACGTTTTCAAAATAACGGCGCAATTGTGGATTTTTCAGCTGCCTGGCGAAGTCCCGGGTAGTCAGGGCGCCCCATTTCTGCATCGGTTGTAAATAGGGCAGCATCCGGTTGATCTCTGCCAGGTCGGACGCGTCGTACAATTCCGGAGGCTTATCGGCCGGGGTGTTGGCCTTAGAAACAGTACGTATCGCTTGCGTAAATTCTTTAGTCAGTTCACTGTCCTCGGGTGCTAATGCCAGAAGATATTTCTCAAAACGGTCGGCATCACAAAAGGTCGTAAAGATGCTGCCGTCTTTATCTTCATTGACGGCATAACAGTCATGATTATGAATTTTCCATTCCTGAGCGGCCCCCAATTCCTCCCAGAACCGGGAAAATGAAGACGCGGGGTTTGTACCCACCAGCCAGTTCATCGCCCCGTCAATAGTATATCCCTGACGCTGCCAGGCGGTACATACGCCCCCGGCTTTATCATGCATCTCGAAGATGGTGGTCTTATACCCATTCATCTGCCCATAACACCCGGCAGAGAGCCCCGTCAACCCTGCGCCGATGATGATGATAGATTTCTCCATTTCTTTCCTCCATATACGCTGCTAATTACAGGTATTAACCGCATTACTATTCTTACTATTGCCTTCAGACAAATACTCCTATGGATGATAAGCGTAATCTGGCAGTGATTCATCTACAGGCTAAAGTATTATAAAAAATATAGCAACAGGGAGTAGTATAGTAATGGACTGTCCATTTGGATAGGATTTGAAATAGCCGATTAGTTAATACAGTTTTTCAGGGCAAACGAAATTATTTAGGCAATAAAAAAGGGGGAAGCCCTCAAGCTACCCCCTTTTTATCCTTTTCGTTTTTGAAACATGCGCCGCTTTTTCGAGAGTTACCTGTCCTCGGGTTTACCTTTAAACAACTTTGTTGCCGATACTTCAAGGAAAACGACAGGCTTAGTTATTTTGTCGACCAGCATGGGGCAGTGTTTTAAACCGGGCGGCATCGAGATGATGGTGGGGGTGTTGAATGTATGTACTTCCTGTTCATCGCCAAGGCGTACCGCGACTTCCGCCCCGAGTTCCCTGATATTTTTCGGATCGCCGGAAAGGAAGGCCAGGGTCTCATGGAAATCATGTCCGTGGTTCATGCGGACGTCGTAAGGCGTGACGATGCAGTGGTAACCGAGGGAGATGCCGGCTTTATATTCATCATGATGTGCCCATATCGAGGTGCCCGTCCAGCCCGGCTCATAGTCGATATAAAAGGGGCCCCGGACATTATTCATCCAGAATTTTTTACCGCGTTTGGCCACCTCACTGCCTTCCAGCATGGCTTTTAAAGCGAAGTCATTCTCCAGTTTGGCTTCCTCGTCCAGCTTTTGCTGACGTTCCTTCATGTTGATGATTCTGAGCAGGATAAAAGGCTTGCTGAATTTTTTGACAGTGACCGGGCCGTATTTCAATCCCGCCGGTACCGTCATGACGGTAGTATCATTGATCAAAAACTCTTCCTGGTTTAGCCCTAATCTGAAACTGATTTCGGCTCCCAGGTCCCGGATATTTTCCGGATTAGCACCGATGAAACAGAACAATTCATGGGTCTCACTAACATGGGTGCCGTGAAGTGCCCAGCGGGAATCATCGATGCAGATGTGTTCATAAACCACACCCATATTATCATCGTTAGTGTGTTTGAAGATGGTTCCCCCGCCGAATTCCGGTGATGCCTGGAAGAAAGGTTCACGAAGTATGTTTTTACTATACTTTAATTCTGCCATTTTCCTCCTCATATCTACAATTGAATATTGACTTGCCTGTCATACTATCTCTATCGAAGATAAAAATCAACATCTTTAAAAATAATACGTTTAGCAATAACAACGACTCCGGACTATGTATTCATCGTCGAAAATCCAATAGGTTCATTCCGGTTGGGCGTACAATTTAGCCTATCTCCAGTATGAAGGAGAATATTATGTGAAAACCTAGGAGGGCAAGTCAGCATAAGCGGAAAAGCAGTACTCTATCTCAAGGGCACAAGAAATACCTAACCAACAATTTATCCCCATGACATCGGGAAAAGCAAAATATCGTTACTTCCCGGCCGCCAGTCCGCTCTGTTTTGGCATTATGAAATATCTCAGGGAGGATAACTCCCAGTTCATTCTTGTTAGTAAAGTCCGGCGAGGGTATCTCTGAATTCCAGTGCGGCAACAGTACCACGGAATGCCCTGTTTATAAAATTGGCAGTGTCAATTCCAATAGTAAAGTTGTATAATAAATATTAGTTCTATAGCGGAGGTATCTAATATGATATCTAATACGATATCGAACAGGACAAACAAAGGCTTAGGCAATCCCCTGGAACAACTTCAAATAACATCAAACCTGCTTACTAAATATACGGACCAGGCCATCGAGGCGGAAATAGGGATTTCCCAAGCGCAGTTAACGGTACTGTCAGCCATCGATTCCTGCAACTCACCAGTCAACGAGAGCAGGATATCCGAGAAGATACATCGGAACATGACTTCGTTAAGCATTATGTTGAACCGGCTGGTAAAATCCGGTTTGGTGAAAAAGACCAGGTCCAACCAGGATTACCGGGAATATTATCTCACCTTAACTCCGCAAGGCAAGGAGAAAGCCACCCGGGGAGAAATTATCAACCGGGCGTTGAACAAGCAGCTGATAACATCGCTAAGTGATGTAGAAATAGATGAACTGAAGATGATCCTTAATAAGCTGCAAAACCAGGTCATCAATAAAAAAGGGTAGCTACCGTTTCCACACCAATCAAGGGATAATGGTTCGGCCTTTATCACACAGATAAGACAGTTGTTACAGGGCCGCAGCTAATGACCTGTCAAATTGGCCAATAATCAACGGCCGCTTTTATTCATCTGCCACTGAAAAACCTATTGATCGTGTATCCGGGACAGTTTTCCCGACGACGGTTGCTGTGTGATTTTTGTCACATACAGGATACTGATAACTTAATATTATAGTGTTAACTTTATTAATAAAGGAGAAGTAAGATGAGTTTGTACGATAATAGAAGGGAAAGTCCAAAGGGATTAGCTTTATACCGTCCTATGACCATTTTCGATGTCTGGGACGACCTGCAGCGAGAAATGCGGGACTCATGGAAGCCGTTTACTTTCGATAACAACCTGGTTCCCCGCATGGACATGTATGAAGAAAAGGATGAATTAGTGGTGAAAACCGAACTGCCCGGCATCGACGGCAAAGACCTGGATATCAGCCTGGACGGTGATACGGTAACCATCAAAGCAGAAAAAAAAGAAGAAGTAAAAGACGGCAAGACACAGCACACCCAGGAAAGGTATTACGGCCATTATCTACGGTCTTTTACACTCCCGTATGCGGTTAAAGAAGATGCGATATCGGCTTCCCTGGACAAGGGGGTTCTCGAGATCAGGCTGCCCAAGGCAGAAGAAGTCAAGGCCAAGAAAATCGTAGTAAAATCATAAAGTAAAGCTGCAAATCAGGAAGATTTCTGAAAAACCAGGGAAAGCTGAAACCCGGTCAAACCGGCGGCTGATATTGAAAAGAGGAGTACAAACCTACGGCTCCTCTTTTCATATTTTCGAAAAAACAAGAAGAGGCAGGTTGAATTACCTGTCTCTTTGTTGAAGGGGTATATAATCGAGGTTGGTATTAGCACTCTTATCGTTGAGTAGCTGGCAGTTAACCCTTATGTACCTAACCTCTTGATGGTACTAATTGTAATTGAGATGTTCCTGCTTGAATAGACCCTAAAGTACTATTTTCTCGAAAACGTTAGTAATATGTTCGACTCGCCTGTCCTTGGCAGCAACTAGGCCAAAAATTACCAGATCGCAAAATCAGCGAGGTGTACAGATAGCCTCATTTTTCAGCCTAAATTTCTCTCCGTTATGTTTACAGTGTTATTATTAGTATTGTTTCCAGTGATTTTCCCCAAGAAAGAGAATGTTGATGAGAATCTTAGTTGTTGAAGATGAAAAAAGGCTGGCAGATATCATAAAACGCGGATTGACCGAAGCCGGATACGCTGTGGATAATGCTTATGATGGTGAAGAAGCCGAATATATGGCTGAGCATACAGAATACAACGCCATTATATTGGACCTGATGTTACCCCGAAAAGATGGCCTTGAGGTTTGCCGGGACTTAAGGTTAAAAGGTAAAAATACCCCAATTTTGATACTTACAGCAAAAGACACCTTAGATGACCGTGTCAGAGGATTGGACTCAGGAGCAGACGACTATGTGGTAAAACCATTTGCTTTTAGCGAACTCATGGCTCGTCTGCGGGCACTGATACGCCGTGGCGGACATCTTAAGCCTCATAAACTCAAGGCTGGCGATGTGGAAATGGATACTTTAAGCCGCGAGGTCTGGCGAAGCAGCCGTCGCATTGATTTAACGACGAAAGAATACTCGATTTTGGAATATTTCCTGCGCCACCAAAATGTGGTATTAACACGTACAATGTTAGAAGAGAATATTTGGGATTATTCATTCGATGGTTTATCAAATGTGATTGATGTATACATACGAAGGCTTCGCAGTAAACTCGATAAACCAGGGGAAGTTAGTCTTATTGAAACAGTCCGTGGTGCAGGATATCGGTTAAAGTAAATGTCATTTATTAAGAGCATTAAGTTCCGGCTCATTCTATGGTATCTATGTGTTATTGCAGCATTATTCGTCGCCTTCGGCTTAGCTGCTTACATAACTTTGTCATATCAACTACACATAAGTTTAGACAAATCTCTCATGGTTTCGTTTATTGACATTGAAAAAAAGTTAGCATTAAACGACGGAGAAGTAGTATATTCAGGGACTTCAGTAGATCCGTTTCTAGTATATAGTTCAGATGGTAATCTACTGATAAATGTAAATACCGATGTTACATTTACACACACAGACATCACTGATATTTTGGCACAAGTTGCTTCCCGGGGAAAAGATGTCTTTTCGACTTACACTGATGATGCCGGTGCGCATATGCGGATATATGCGAAACCCTTATTGCTAAATTCAGGGATACAAGTAGTAATAGTAATAGGTAAGTCACTGGAAAGGATCAACGAGACCCTGGGCATAATCAGGTCGATCTTTGGAGCTTCGGCGATTTATGGCATTATTTTAGCTCTATTAGGGGGAGTAATTTTAACGAACCGAGCATTCTATCCTCTGATGAAAATGAAAGGGGCAGCTGAAGACTTTGGGGAAAACAATCTAGGTCTTCGCATGCAAGTATTTGGCGAAGATGAATTCGGACGCTTAGCATCATCGATTAACCGTATGATGGAACGTCTTGAAATATCGTTTAAAAAACAAAAACAATTTTCTGCCGATGCATCTCATGAGTTACGTACGCCACTTTCAATAATCGAGGCAGAAGCTACGCTTTCGCTAGAAAAAGAACGTACACAAGAGGAATATAAGAACTCTCTTGAAGTTATATCTCGCGAAGTTGAGTTTATGTCGAGTGTACTTAGTAATTTACTGCTGATCGCTCGTAGTGAAGCTGGGCAGGAACGCACAAAACTGACGATCGTGGATATTCGAGACATACTTACCGAATTATCGACCAGCATCGAAAAACTTGCCAACGAAAAAGGGCTTAGGTATGACCTGGAAATTACTGAAAATCTACCAGTTGAAGGAGACCCTGTAAAGTTAAAACAGTTATTCACGAATATATTCGAAAATGCTATTAGATATACCCCCTACGGCGGCTTTGTTTCAGGAACAGCAACCAAAGACCAGAATTCAGTGGTGATAAGTATTTCTGACACAGGTATTGGTATTGCTCCCGAAAATATTTCACTAATTTTCGAACGCTTTTATAGAGTTGACAAGGCACATTCCCGCGCTGAAGGTGGAGCCGGACTTGGTTTATCGATTGCCAAACAAATCGTTGAACTACACGGCGGAACAATTAATGTTGATAGTAAAACAGGTAAAGGAAGCACTTTCCATATTTTCCTACCTTTAGCCGTCCGTGGTTTAGATGATACCCACCAGATAACCTCGAATAAACCGACCTGATTTTTCAGTCAGGATTTTTTTACCATCTTACCTGTTGTTTTTTCGCACTTATATATGTATTAGAATAATATCTTTGCTTAATTGATCTAATAGAAAAGAAGAGGACAACCCTGATTATCAACATTAAGATCGTCTAACATCTATATCATATGCATTCCGGACATTTCTGCTGCTTTCTGAAAATATAAAAGCAGCGTCATCTTACAGGCACTGCTTTCATATTTTCCGGGTTTGGGATATTTAATTCTACCTGGGATCGAATATAGCTATGATACTGATATCGCTGACCATGTTCCAGGATGCCGGATTAGTGG
>CAZSHH010000077.1:0-8641 GCA_964606525.1 uncultured Dehalococcoidales bacterium | reverse complement strand
TTAGCGATACCAGCTGGTTAGCCGGGATGCTGAAGGTACCAGTGCCGTAGTTGGTCGAACCCTGTCCCTGCACTGTGATGTTAAGTTGATACGTCTTACCGGTTGTAGATGATGATACCGGCGGAGTAGATGTTGTGGTTGATGAGGTTGAGGGAGAAACCTGGTCAAATATAGCTATGATACTGATATCGCTGACCATGTTCCAGGATGCCGGATTAGTGGGCCAACCGGAGTAGGAGGAGGAATTCCCAGGCCAACTCCATGAACGGAATTTCCAGCCTGATGCCGGATTTGCCGTTAGCGATACCAGCTGGTTAGCCGGGATGCTGAAGGTACCAGTGCCGTAGTTGGTTGAACCCTGTCCCTGCACTGTGATGTTGAGTTGATACGTCTTACCGGTTGTGGTTGGTGATGTTGTCGGTGACGTTGTCGGTATCGAAGTTGAAGTTGTTGATGTAGTTGTCGTATAAGTTACGCGTGAAAGGTAGCTTTCATAGTAGGATGCCAAAACTCCATAATCGGAACACTGATATGCAGCAGCAAAACCCCGGCTTAAAGCATTATTAGTATTAAGAGCAGCGGTGGAAGCATCGTAAATATCCTGGCAAATCACCCAACATTTTGCCTCATTCCCAATTTCAGATCCACTGGGGCTTCTGGAGTAATAATCCTCATCTGTTAGTACATAATCGAATATCTGAAAAACATTCGGATTCAGATACCTCGGTTCATAATAGTCTGTGCCTAATACCGCCATCATACCCAGGCTGTGGGTATATGAGGCATAATCTTCAATAGTATAACCTGCCCAAGAATTTGAATTACCATAAAGGTCCAATGCCGGCGCTTTTAAATAACGATCAGCATGGGAGGGATGATAACCAATACCACCTTCGTCGAAAAATATGCCATCGCACCCTTCGGCTGCTACTGTTTCAATACAACCACGGACAAAAGCGCGGTCATTTCGCGGGCTGTCGGATGCGTATTTGAAATGTACCATATTTCCAGTGGAGATATATGACAAAACAGTAATTCCTGCCGCTTTCAACTCTGCGATATCTGAACGAGTAGGACTTGATATTAACCCTTTGTAAGAACCACCTGGGGTATTAAGTACCACGAATTTGGGTGCGGTTGCAATTAGCCGTTGTTTGACAGTTGAATTCACATTACCGTAATAGAAAACACAGATTTTTTTGGCTGTCCCGACAGTCTGGGCCCCAGCACTTTCTGTAGCTACTAAACCAGTCATATTAAAAAAAATACACAGTCCAATAAATCCCACGAAAATGCGAAGAATAATTTTCGAAAAGTTTTTTAGTTTGTTCATCCAATAACCTCCAAATTTTGCCAATATTAATTACTCGAAAGACTTAGATATAAAAAGGCGGGGTATATCAACACAGCCGTAATGCGAGTTGACAAAACGAAAAACGAGCAAACCTAAGTACAATGAGAAAAAACTATTATTAGGTATTATTCTAAGGATAAAAGATGAAAATAAGATGAATAAGGTATTAAATGTTCATGAAAAAATGAACCACAGCAACCCGCAGATCGGTTTATTGTACTTACCTTCAGATTTAGATCACTTTATTAACTATGGGCTGCTGATCTGAAAATGGTAATCAAGGCTAGTTATAACACCCAGCTTACCGTTTGAATTCATTGAAACCTCAGGTAAAATGAAAACCAGTTTTCCCTGTATCTTTTTACCATCAGGGACTTCTATTTCTCCCCAAAGAGTATCGTTCAATCCTTTCACGTATACCGGACTGTAACGATTATTTTCAACAATAAGATAAGAGTTAATTCGGGGATAAAACCTGAATAATTCATACCCATAATTCTCAATAACTGATTCCACAATCCAAATCACAGAATCAACATAATCTGATGAATTTACCTGGTCTATTTCATTCGGCTTGGACTTTTTGATGTAATAATGAATGATTATTTCCGGTTCCCGGGGATTTAGTTCTCCTTCATCAGGAGATACTAATGGGTTGTTAACGTTATCTTCATCATTCAACCTATCATTGCCAATGTTTTGAAAACCATTATCCGGATGCGGATCTTCTGATATTCTAGAAATTGGTGATAAGTCTGGTAATATCTGGGTGATTTCTTTATTACTAGAAATGAAAACCATTTCCTTATTATGGACAGATTCTTCGCGATTTGTTAAAGCAGTGATACACATCCCTGATGATAGCTCCGATGATATGGGGGATAAATCATTAATGATTTCTGCTTTTCGGCTATACGCCCGTTTGCTTAATATTCCAGTTTCATGTTTTCTATGCCTGATTATTAAGATAGCGGTAAAGATAGACAATACTACCGCGAAAAAAGTAATTACCAGAAATACACGGTTCAAAGGCATCCGTTTAATATCAACCACTGCCTTCTTGATAGTTATTTGAGGACTGATGGTATCAGGTAAATTACTTGTGGGGAAATCTATATCTGATTCGTTCAGAACAGTGTTATCACCGAATATTGAGGGATGTAGTGTTGTAGTTAAACGAAAGGGAATCTTGCTGGATGCAAGGACAGTTCCATCCTCGATAAAAACAGATAGGGTGAAGTCATAGTCACCTGCCGGTATCTCGACCTGGGGGAAAATGGTAGTCGAATTAGGGCGTGAAATGCCAGGAAGTAATGTCCAAGTAGAATACCCCTTTTCAGTTAGGTAGAGGCTTTTACCGGTATTATCTGAGATGTTCATCACCGTGCGGAAATTGAAGTCATGATTTCCGTTATTATAAAGAGTAAACCATGTTGAAATCGCCCCAGACCCATC
Organism: uncultured Dehalococcoidales bacterium; assembly: GCA_964606525.1. Taxonomy (GTDB): domain Bacteria; phylum Chloroflexota; class Dehalococcoidia; order Dehalococcoidales; family UBA2162; genus JBBITI01. The sequence continues at coordinate 5,832 of CAZSHH010000077.1, read as the reverse complement.
AGATAAAGATAATGGTTTGACCACTAAACCGGATAGTGAACAATCATGAACCAGGCGGCTATTCTTTATAGTAATATACACCGGGACTATTATTTCATTTTCTGTTTTATCCTGTTCGTTGAAGTTATAGGCCGTCATAACTATGAGGGCATAAAAACCTCCATCTCCGATATCCTCAGGAATATGTATGGAAGCCACTATAGTCTGATGATCACCGGGATTCAGGCGTAGAACACTCTTATCGATTGAGACGTAATTAACTGCCGAATGGTTATTAGTAGATGACCCGGCGATTGGAGTACCATCGATTCCCTGTGTCAAGGGTTTAACGCTAGTAACTAATATCACCGGGTTGTCAGTATTAGCCATGCTGACATTAATCTGGTGACTTTGAATCTCTCCAGGTGACATTGTTACAACTATTTGTGTCTCGTTCACGATAAGTCCTGAAACGTTAAACACGGGAGTATTAAGGACAAATACCACAATTAAGACCAATAGCAAAGCCGGGCTAAAGGACATCTTATAGTTTATTAGTTTTAAAATAGCTGTCATTGGAGTCACAGTAATTTTTTTAGAGTAAATACAATAGTATATATTTCTTAATTCTCATACAAATGATAGTCTATTTTACCTACATCAGTTAATCAATAAAGGTTGCAGGCTTGGGCATTGTTTGGTTCAACTCCAATGGAAAAACAGCAGTGTGTTTTAGTATTCACACGCAACCGGATAATCATCGTAAGTTGAATTATCCATATTTTCTGTTTGGATAATTATACAACCTTTTACATGCAAAAGATTTTTGAATCCATTTATTGAAGTCAAATTTATCTGGTAACAAGCCGCCGGTCGATTATCATTTCGGCACAATCATTCTGGATAATATTATCAATCTCTACCCAATATGTTAGCTGTGTTTGGAGTGACTCCTTTCCCTTTCCTGGCTGGTGACAGCAACTACGGCCGGTTTTTAGGTATTCTTTGTTGATTTTCCTCTACCAAAGAAGTACAATCTCTTTGCAATTCGTTCTTCTCTCATCTGTCTACTAACAATAAATTTAGGTATACATCTGAAGGTTATTATCTCAGGAGTAGATAAATGAAGACGGAACATATCATTATTCATGAAGTTCAAAGCCACCTTTATTTACTCGCTAATTATGCTGTTACTCTGGTCATCGCAATTGGTTCTATCATTTCAGTATTTCACCTGTTAACAAGAGTCCAGTCATTAAGCGCCCACCTTGTCATATTAGTTCTTGTTGGCATCGGTGTGATGCCAACCGCAGTTATTACCTGGATATTCTCCTTGAGAAAGCAAGTAAAAGCAACCCCAATCCTTCATGTCAAGGGATCAGATGAAATCACTCTAAAAACACCGAGGAGTACTAGCAGTACCGAACAACGCCATATTGTTCCTCAAATAATTAGTGCGATTTCGCCGTCTTCGAGATTACCAGCTAACAACCAAGATAATAAATATACGGCTCAATTGAACACCGAAGCCTGTATCACATTTACCCTTTGTGAAGAGGGATTAGTCTTGTACCGCTCAGGAAGCGCCAGACTGGTACGTTGGGATAGGATTCGCAATTTAAAAGCTAACCATGATAGAAAACGATTCGAATTTACAATAAAAAAAACATTGGGTAGGGACTCTATTTTAGTTCTGGAAAGGTTTGATGAGATCAGACAAATGATTTCCGGCTATTTTCCGGTGAGTTAATAGAAACAAACATAAAACACCTGGTATCTTCAGTCATCCTATCATAGTACTAAGTAGCTATTACAAAGGTTTGTTTGTCATTACCATATTTGGCTATTGTGTTAGTTATTTTAGACAGTTATTGTAATGATAAGTATATTTTAGATAATTTAAGGAAAGTATCCACCATCTATTACACATCAATTTGATATCAACTATCATTAACGGTAATACCTATGAAAAAGCCAGTTATTGGAGGCAACAACTCACAGGATGTCCATTTGTTTTCACCTTGTAGTAATGACGAAAACTGTATAAATTCGCAATCACAACCAATTATGATTCGGATATTTCCATCCATTAGCGCAGATTGTATTGAAGAAAAAAAAGGGAATCACGCGATAGATGACTCCAAGCAAAAAACAACAAATCTGCATGCTTCGGTAACTAATATTGATGATGCTGATTCGAACGCTGGAGGAGATATCAGTCTAAACCTACTAGCGAAAAATCGTAATGAAAAAAAACAAGCAGCCCAATACTCAATAACTCGTTTATTATCCGAATTTCTTAATGAACTCGAACACAACCGGAAAACGATAAGTGAATTTTCCGGTGATAAGCTGTTACCATTAGACACAAATACTTGGGACACCAATCATCAGCTTATCCATTACTTGATTCCGAACCTGAAGAGTCATTTTACGAAACTTTATGATGATATTAGCCAAATAAATAACCTGGTTTGGTTATCTACAGAGTTTAACCATATAAGCCCCAGTATGTGCGTTCAATATAAAAAGTTGTCTATGATAACAGCAATGAATCTTGATACGATGATAAAAAGAATAAAATGTTTTAACCAGGTTGAGAGAGCTCTATCACTAATATCAGTATATTGATCTGGAACCAATAATGAGTAATGTTTTCTGATAACTTTCAGGCTTTTATTCGGTATTCATCAATACCACTAAGCGGGATATTTGAGATAGTAATTCATTTGCAATATCCCATTGATTCAGTTGAATACAATTGATATACCTTTTACTTAGTTCTTCGAGAATATAAGCTTCGTCTAAAAGGTGTCGGTAGCGGTTCTCGAAGTCCCTTTTTTCAATACTATTTATTAAGTTTTCGACTTGTTCAAATATATCAGACATAATATCAATAGTACTATGGTAATATCCTTAACAGTACTATCGATGAACGTTTACGTCAAGATTACTTTAATCTACTTTTTTTTACTTTTAATACCACGTTAGAATATTATGCTGTTTCAATATAGCTTTTGACATACTATTCTTGACGGAAGGACACTTAAAACCAGGAATGCTTTCCTGTCAATAGTGAATATTTTGTGCACGGACAAGCAACCTTATAACGATGTCGGCATCCGCCGGTCCTTATTCATGGCCATCGACTGGGAGGCTATGAATAACAACCTCGATGATGGAAAGGCCCAGATAATCACCTATCCTGACTGGTATGTCAAGGGTTATGAGCCCATTTACATGGACTACTATACGGAAGATACCCCGGCCGACATCAAGGAACTGCCCTCCTATAAGCCAGAAAAAGCCAAGCATATGAAGATGACCCGTGAACTGCTCCCCTACATCATCAAGCAGTGCTGGGTTCTCGGTCCTCTGCGCTACCCGTCATATGTCTGCTGGTGGCCGTGGGTGAAGAACTACTCCAGCGAAACCTGCGTCGGCTACGCCGCCAACTACAATTTTGTCCGCTGGATCTGGGTAGACCAGGAATTGAAGAAGTCGATAGGCCACTAGGTACAGACACGGCTATCACTCATTAGCAACGATACTGTTTGACAGTGAATCTACCCGAGCTTAAAGTTTGGTGCCGGACTTCTGTCCGGCACCAAACTAAGGAAACCGATGAATGGAGAAAAGGCCAGGTATTATTTGCCCCAAACCCGGTCCTTGAAAAGCTGACTGACCCTTGTTTTCATATCTTCATCCGGGCAAGCATCCAGCGCATGTTTTTCTAGGATTTGCCCATCGATATAACTAACCGGGTTCCCGTCAGGGCGGTTAATGAACGGCGGCTGCATACTCTGCCATTCGTACATAGAAGACATCATCCGGATATAGACATCTTCTCCCATGATATCGTAGAGGTCTTTGACAAAAAGGAACCCCATCTGGGCTATTTGTTCATGAGTACCATTCAAGGCCGATATAAGAGTCTCCCATACTCCGCTTTTCTTTACCTCACCCAAATCATCACCATAATATTCCTGGACCGATGAATTCCACTCATGCTGCCACCAGGATAAATCCCCTTGTGATAGTTTTTCCACGGTATATGCTTCACTGAAATTAGCCATCCCCTCCCCGATCCACTCCTCGAAATGTACATTCGTTGCCAGCCGCGAACAAGCCAGGACGTGGGCCAGTTCTTCCAGCACAGAAAAAACAGTAAAACCTTCGTAAGTTTTAAGTAAAAACATCCCGTTCATTGCATAGTTTCCCGGGATATTCAGCCAGGCCAGGAATACAGTGATAGCATCGAGTGGATATTCGGCTCCGTTCAATCTCTCTATATCCTGTGCGGCAGCTTTGACCGTGTTCAGCACCAGTTCCTTGTTGCCATTAGCCAGATCATGCGGATTGTTGTAAACCAGCATGATTTCTTTACTGCCGTTGCTTAATTCTACCCGGTCGATGACATACCATGTGTTAACAATGATTTCCATGATCTGGCTGTCAATACCCGTAAAGGTGGCAATCCCCTGGCTGCCATTACCCAGACCGTGGATGATAAACGACTTTTCATTGCTGTCGAGCCCGTCCAGGTACCAGGGTTGCTGCAAGATGAAATCAACCAGTTTCGGATTTGCTCTCTGTATAAAACACAAGCAGAAAGCAATCTCCGGTTCATCATCGTAAACCGACGTTAATTTATCGGCGATTTCAAACTTGCCTTCATCTCTGATTTCCCGGATGTAAGCATTAAAGATCAAGCCGTTGGCAACTGGAGTAATTTTACCTCGTGAAATTGAGTTATGTTCGGATTCCCGGACGCAGGAAGCTACGAGGATTACAGGAAATATTATGATCACCAAACTTAATATTAAGAATATACGATATAGAAAATTCATCTTCCCGGTAATCTCTTATGAGCTTCATGGAGATTGAAATAAAAGTACAGCCAGCTACTGATAATGGTAAGAATCATCACAAAACCACCCAGTGTAACTACATAAACCATGATAGATCGTTCTTTATCCCTGATGATGCCGGCCAATCCGCTTACCGCTGCGGCCAGGCACAACAAGTAACTAACCATGATCACCAGGTTCCAGTTGAAAGCGGTTACCGCTGGAGACTCGAATTCCGGATGCATCCCGAATACCAGGCCGATTCGCGACGCGATGAAAACAACCAGAGCCGCTGCAGCCAAAGCGAGCGACCACTTACCTGCTTTCGATTTCGGCATGATAATCATTTTTTATTACCGGTTCTTTCATGGTATTCAGTAACGACAGGATGCTAACATGATAGAAATTTTATGTCAACAATGAATCACTGTAGGCGTCCCGCCCGGGATATGTTAATATCATGGCAGTCATCATGAAAGAATTGAAGTTGATCTCCTGGAATGTTAACGGCATCCGGGCAGCGGAACGGAACGGATTCCTCGACTGGTTGTCCCGGGAAGCACCTGATATCCTGTGCCTGCAGGAAACCAAGGCACAGCCTGCCCAGCTCAGCGATGCCTTGAAAAATCCGCCCGGTTATTACACCTACTGGAACCACCCCGAGCGTAAAGGCTACAGCGGGGTAGCTACCTATACCCGGGAAAAACCGGTTAAGGTAGATTTCGGTTTTACTGCGCCCAACCTGGACCTCGAAGGCCGGGTGATCACGGCGGAATATGCGGAATTCATCCTGTACAATATCTATTTCCCCAACGGTAAAATGGGCGATGCCAGGCTTAAATACAAGATGGACTTCTACGAAGCTTTCCTGAACTATACCCAGCCTCTCCGCCAGGCTGGCCGCTGCCTGGTCGTCTGCGGTGATTTCAATACCGCCCATAAGGAGATCGATCTCGCGCACCCTAAAGAGAACAGTAAAATCTCCGGTTTCCTTCCCGTGGAA
>CAZSHH010000076.1:0-15406 GCA_964606525.1 uncultured Dehalococcoidales bacterium | reverse complement strand
CCGCACGGGGCACTGGTAGCGGCGGTGATCAACCGCATGAATAAATACCGGCAGTATATCGGCGTCAATGCCTCCACGATGTCGGCCAATCCCCGCCCGGCGATATATGCGACCGCCTACCACCAGATCACGATACTCGATGCCCATGGGAAACCGAAAACCGGGGCGGAAGAAGTAGTGGATGTGGTAGGGCCGTTATGTGAAAACAGCGACAAATTTGCCATACAACGCACCCTCCCCAAGGCGGAACCGGGCGACATCATGGTACAGCATGATACCGGGGCACACAGCCCGGCCATGGGCGGCAATTACAACGGGTGGCTGCGGCCGCAGGAATTACTGCTGCGCGGCGACGGTACCGTGGAATTGATAAGAAGAGCGGAGACGACCGACGACCTGTTCGCCACCCTGAAATTCGCACCGAAAATACTGAAGGCCAACCAGGCGGGCATTTTTTCAAGATAAAGAAATCTTTTACCGGAGGACCAGTTGAGTAAATTTATCGACCGACTTAAACAGCTTACCGAAGGGGCACCACAACCGATAGGTTTCCGGTTGGGTGCAAAGCCAGCAGCGCGGCTGCGCATCCAGCTTATCGGACTGCTGACCAAAACAAAAATAGACCTGCCGGCCGACAGCCTGGCCGAAGCGGACGCGGTGATCGTGGCAAATGCCGAAAAAGCGGCCGAAGAAACCCTGGCCGCCTTATGCGGTGAAAACCAGGGAATACCGGTGGGGGTAAAACTGCCGGCCGGGATGACGGCGGGGATTGATTTCGTAGTTTTTCACAGCACACAACCGATATCGGCATTCCCGGACAAAAAAACCGGCAAGATCTTGACACTGGACAGGGAAATGCCGGACGGGATGCTGCGGGCGGTCAATGCCTTACCGGTAGATGCCGTCCTGGTGGACGGGGGAATCAACAATGAGGCGGTCACTTACCAGGACCTCTTAAATATCCGGCGGTTAACGGGGGCAATCAGCAAACCCTTACTGCTGAAAGTAGAGGCGGGCATCAGCAGCGGGGACTTGCAGGCATGTTGGGAAGCGGGGGTGGATGGGGTGGTGGTTGAAATTGCCGGCGACGCGGCAGAAACCCTGAAGAAACTGCGGAAAATCATCGACAGCCTGGAGTTTCCCGATAAAAACCGCAAGGAAAGGCTGACACCAACATTACCAAGGGTAGCACCGGAACCGCCGAAACATGAGGAAGAAGAAGAGGAAGAAGAAGAAGAATAGAAGAAAAAAACTCTAAATCCTAATGCCTAAATACTAAGGAAAATACAAGTAAGAAATCCCAAATTCAAAAGAACAAGAGGCAAACAGGCGGAATATTTCCGATAACGGATGTGTTGACGTAGGGGTGGGTCTCGGACCCACCCGCCTTAAGTCCTAATTTAACAATGAGAAACAAAGCGGTCTGATCAATCCAGCTTCAGGGCGGGATGGTCACAGACCATCCCCTACAAGATTACCGGTTTATGGATATTAAGAAATCCAGGTTAAGAGAAGCCGGGGCAAAGAGTACTTATTATCAAATTCTAATTTCTTAACTCTAAATCCTAAGGAAAATACAAGTACGAAATCACAATTTCAAAAGAATAAGAGCCAAACACGCGAAATATTTCCGATAACGGATGTGTTGACGTAGGGGTGGGTCTCGGACCCACCCGCCTTAAGTCCTAATTTAATGATGAGAAACAAAGCGGTCTGATTAATCCAGCTTCAGGGCGGGATGGTCACAGACCATCCCCTACAAGATTTCCGGCTTGTAGATATTAAGAAATCCAGGTGAAGAGAGGCCGGGGCAAAGAGTACTTATTATCAAATACTAATTTCTAAACTTGAAATCATGAGGAAAATACAAGTACGAAATCACAAATTCAAAAGAACAAGTACCAAAATAAGTTTTGCTTCAGGCTAGCTCCATAACCGGGTATACCACGAGGCGAGGGCATTACCCCACAGGATAGTGATCACCGCACCGATGGCCAGGAAGGGGCCGAAAGGAATCCCTTCCTTTCTTTTTTTCAGTTTGAAGACCAGCAGGACAATGGCGAGGACGCCGCCGACGATGATGGCCAGGAAGACGGCCAGGGGCAGCAGGTACCCGGTGACGGCGCCGATGAGGCCGGCCAGTTTAGCATCGCCCCACCCCATGCCGCCCCGGGAGAGGATGATGATTAGAGTGAAGACCAGCAGTCCGGCGGCGGCCCCGATGAGGGCCTGCAGGATGCCGGCCTGGGGTAAAAACGCGGGGAGGAAGCCGGCGCTGCCGCTGGCGGCCAGCAAACGCGAGGGGGCGATCCAGAAACTGACAACCAGGGCGAAAAGGGTGACGGGATAGACGATAACGTTCAGGATCAACTGGTGGTCCAGGTCGATCACGGAGAGGATGAGGAACACGGTGCAGTACAGCGCGGCCAGGGCAAATTCAAAGCTGAAGCCGAAATGCCAGAAGAGGTAGCCGAAAATCAGGCCGGTACCGGCTTCGACGAGGGTCAAGCGGAGGGAAATCCTGGCGCCGCAGGTACGGCATTTACCCTTTAGGAAAAGATAGCTGAAGATAGGGACCAGGTCGGGGAGAGAGAGGCGGCGACCGCAGGAGGGGCAGTGGGAGGGGGGACGCACGATAGACTGCCCGGCCGGCAGGCGGTCGATGCAGACATTGGCGAAGCTGCCCACAAGCAGGCCGAAGATAACGGCAAACACGATACCCAGGATAGTCATATGAGGGAAGTATATAGGATAGGCGGTGGATAATAAAGGGGTAAAAGGCTAATCATGTAAAGCACCCGGTTCATCAAGGTTGGCCTTTAGTCTCAAACATGGGAGCTTTAGGTAGCTTATACCAGTACTTACTTCCTATAATATGGTACTGGCGGGCTATTGAAGCTGGAAATACGATAACCTACAATAACTTACATAAAGTAAATATAGATCACCAAAAAGGAAGAGGAGGACACAAAGATATGAAAATTCTCCATAAGGGAGAGAAGGGTTTTACCCTTATCGAACTACTCATCGTCGTCGCCATCATTGGTATCCTGGCCGCCGTCATCATCCCCAACGTAACTACATTCATGCAAACTGGAAATCTGAATGCATTGAGGACTGAAGGCGAAAATGTGAAGACAGCGGCACTAGCATTCTATGCTGACTGGAGTGATTGGCCAGTTAACTCTGCGAACCTTACAGCCGCTGGTAACCCAGGTGGTCAAGAGTACCTAACTAATTATGCATCAAGAAAAGCCGATTACACATGGACAGACGAATCGATCACGGGTGCGACGTTAATAACCCTAACAGGATTCCACTGGGATGCAGGCACACAGACATGGCAAAAGGGTCCTTAACCTTAACCTAAATAATCAACAAATTAAAAGAATTACACCAAATCACCCGGTTATAAAGCCGGGTGATTTGGTGTAATTTGTGCTTTATAGAATGAACAAGCCCCAAGCTTGCTTGGGGGTATCAAAAATGGCCAAGCATCTTTAGTTGAATGGAGTCGTCTTCATGAGTCTGGTACTCTATATATTTATGTATGATTTCAGTAGTTACTCAGTGACCTGCACTCCTGACGAAGTATCCGTCATTCCAAAGCTCTCCTGCCCACAACTGTTCCCTCAGCTTATAATATTTTTTGAATTTCTCTCTCGCTGATATACTCTTCAATATTTGCATTAATTCGACCGGGCGTATATTGGCGGCGCTTTGGCAAATATGTAAATGAGCTACCATGACTTCCATAGTATCAACTGTAAAACTATCCTATTAAGCAGTATGTTGAATACTTGTTTTAATAATAGCTTATGGTTTCTTTCGGAAATACCTGCTTTCGGTATATCGGTATCCATAGCACATGCAATATCTAACCATATACGACGTGTATCGTTAGTTAATCACTATGCTGTAATAAAAAACCAACATAATGTTCAATATCAAGATTCAATAATCTCTCTACAAGCGGTTTTCATACTAAAACAAAAAGGGCAGCTATTTCAGCTACCCTTAAAAGGTAATTTTAATATATGCCAGGAATTAATGAATGGCAACCTTGCCAATCATCTTCTCCACTTCGACGCGGTCATTACATCGGGACAATAGATCTTCACCACTGATGGTACCTTTCAGATAGAGGTTAACCAACGCCTCATCCAGGGTGACCATGCCGAGGTCGTGGTTGGTGCGGATGACATTAGGGATCTGGTAAATCTTGCCCTCGCGGATCAGGTTACGTACAGGCGGATTGGCGATCATGATCTCGATGGCGGCCACCCGGCCGGAACCATCGGCGCGCGGCACCAGGGTCTGGCAGATGACGCCCACCAGCAAAGAGGCCAAACGGGTCTGTGCCAGGTAACGCTCATGGGGGGGAAACATATCGATGATACGTTCGATGGCCTGGGAACTGCTGGGGGCATGGCCGGTACTCAAGATATAGTGGCCGGTTTCCGCCAGGGTCAGTACCAGGGCGGCGGTATCCAGGTCCCGCATTTCACCGACGAGGACGACATCGGGGTCCTGCCGCAGGACGTGTTTCAAAGCTTCGGCGAAGGAATGGGTATCGGCCCCCAGCTCACGCTGGGTGATGGCACATTTCACCGAATTATGCAGGTATTCGATGGGGTCTTCGATGGTGACGATATGGTTGGTGGTATTGGCGTTGAGATAACTCAACATGGCGGCCAGGGTGGTGCTCTTGCCGCTGCCGGTCGGCCCGGTGACGAGGAACAGGCCGCGCGGCTTGGTCGCGAGTTCTTTGAGGATGGGCGGCAACTGCATCTCGTCCAGGGTGGGGATCTTCAGGGGCAGGAGACGCAGAGCGAGGCTGATGGCGCCCCGCTGCAAAGCAGCATTGGCGCGGATACGGCCGACATCCGGTAAGGTATAAGCAAAGTCCAGCTCGAGATTATTACGGAACTGGTCCCGTTCTTCGGGGGTGGTGATCTGGAGAAAACCCTGGTTGATATCTTCCGCGGTGAGGGGACCGTAGCTTTCCAGGGGAGTCAAAGCCCCCTTGATACGGAACATGGGCGGACAGGCCAGGACCAGATGCACATCGGAGGCACCTTCATTCTTAGCTTCAACTAATAAAGCGGTAATATCCATATCGTTACTCTCATATTATTTTTACAACTGGTTGTATATGACCCTAATTACTGGACGATGATGTTATAGGTATAGCCACCCTCATCGGCCGAGATCGAGGTGATGAGTACGGAAGAAAAACCAACGGCTTCGCGCAGCTTACGGGCATACTCAAAGACCTTGTCCTCGCTGCCGGCCAGGCCGGTGATGGTGATGGTGCTGCCGTCATGGTTGGCGGCCAGCAAACCCAAACCATCAGCATCATGGTAATCGACATTGAAAGGCAGCTTACCTACGACATGGTCCCGCATATCGGTGTCTACTTTAGCCCGGTTAGCGTCCAATTCACTCTTTTGGGAGGTAAAGACGGCGGCGGTAGCCCGGATTTGGGCGGCTTCCGCTTCCAGCGGCGCCACCTGCGGGGTCAACTGCTCAACCTCCGTTTTCAAGGAAGCGTTCTTCTGGACCTGGGCGGCAATAGGAGCATCGCTGGCGGCAGCCTGCTCGCGCAGTTTCCTGGTATCCGCACTGGCGCGGAAGACGAAGGTCGCCATATACACCAGCAGGCCAACCCCGATTACGGCAAAGACCGGGATCAGGACGGTAGAAAGGGGAATCCGTTTTGGATGATAGGTCTCGGGGAGGATATTCAGGTTGACGGTGGAGTAATTCTCACCGGGGCGTTCCGCGGTGAATTCCTTGAGGGCCAGGCCAATATTAACCGTGTAGTCGTTGACCGGCATGCCGTCAGGAACCTCCAAAACGGGGGGAAGGACCGAGACCGGGAAATTCAAGCGGCCGACGAGCTGCGGCCAGAGTTCCTGGTCCTCGGCCAGGTCGCCGCCGACAAACAGGGGGACCGATTGATTAAGGGGTTTTTCGGAATGGCTGGAATTATAGAAAATCACGGTACGGTTAAGTTCTTCAGTGACACCGGGCAGGATCTCATTGACAGTCGCGGCTTCTGTGGGCAGGGCCAGGACGCGGATCAACTGGGGGATGCGGTCCTCGATGACGATGATCTCGGCATAGCTGCCGCGGGCATTGACGATGATGGAGCGGGGTTCATCCGGGACACGGCTGAGTGCCAACGGGGCCAGGTCCATGAGATAGGGGGTTAAACCGGCCAATTTGGCAGTCTTGACCATGGCGTCGGTGATATTCTTGGGATAAGTGGCAAGGAACAGGCGTTTCTCACCCTTGGAGACGGCAGCCACTTCCTGGTAGGAAAGATAGACTTCATCCAGGTTGACGGGCAAGACCCGCTTGGCTTCGCGGCGGACCGCTTCCGCGAGCAGGGCATCGGGCATCTCGGGTAAAGTAATCATGCGGTACAGGGAATTCACCCCGGATACGCCGACCACGGCCTTACCGGCGGGAATCTTATTTAAATGCATCAGGTCGCGGATGGCCGCCGCGGTCTTGGTTTCATCGGTAACCAGGCCCTGGGCGACCAGGCTCTCCTCGAGGGCACCGGAGGCCCATTTCTCGATACGCTGCCCGTTGACGACGGCGAGCAAAATCTCATTATCTTTTAAAAATAGAGTCGTAATTTTCTTAGCCATCTTTTTCCACCTTAATATGTATATACCGTGACATTTAAGGTACCCACCGGTTGTTCGATGTCAATCCCGGCACTCACCAGTTCTTCCTTGGTTAACAGGGAGGGCACCGTCAGGCTGACGACATCCATCTTGGCCGAGGCAAAGAATTCGTTCTGCACGAGTTCATCCAGGAAATTGAGGATATCGCCGGCCACCTTATAGATATACTCATGGTACTTGGCTTCTTCATCAAAGCCGGCCGCCAGGGGCTGGCCGGTAACGGTGACGGTGAAGGTATGGGTAGAAAAGTTGATGCCGTTGACGTTACTGGCAGCAGCATCGCCGGCGGTGACGACATTAACCACCAGGTCCCAGCCGTCAGCCAGGGCAAAGAGCTTCTCTTCGTATTCGATGCTCTCGGCGGCATTGGGCCATTCCGCTTTCGCCAGCGACAGGGTAGATTTGGCGGCGGCCACTTCCTGGTTCTTCTGGGCGATCTGTTCCTGGAGGGCAGCCAGCTGCGTCTTCCATTTTTCCTGTTCGGTAACGAGCTGCGCCAGGCGGGCCTGGTTAGCGGCAATCTTCGACTTGAGCGGGTCCTGCTGCTGGAGCTGCTTGTTGTACATCATGTAAAGCACGCCGAAACCGACGGCCAGCACCACTACCCCGATGATGATGAGGGTTATTTTACTTATTTTCATAAATCTCTCCTAGCTATATCTTAAAAAGCGATTGCCTACTCTCCGATGCCCTGGCCGTAAATACCGTACATGGCCGAGAACATCGATAGAGCCATCAGCGCGACGACAATGCCGATAACAACCGTGATGATAGGCTGGATCATCGCGATGGCGGCGGAAGTCCGCTCGTCGGCATCTTCCTCGTAGCTGCGGGCGACGGTGGTGAGAGTATTATCCAGGTTGCCGGTTTCCTCGCCCACGCCGACCATCTGTACCATCAGGGGCAGGAAGACAGGACGCTTCTGCATCGGCTTGAAGAGCCCTTCGCCGCGGATCAGGTCCTCGCGGACTTCTTCGAGATTACTTTTAACAACACGGTTATTAGTACCCTGGACGACCATGTTCATGATTTCCGGGATGGGGACACCGACTTTAAACAATAAGGAAATAGTGCGGCAGATACGGGCCAGTTCCTGGAGCAAAATAATGCGACCGAGGACGGGCATTTTCAACATCAGGATATCCAGCTGCACCAGGCCGGCCGCAGTGCGGAAATAAGCGAAAGCAATACCGGCGATAACGAGAATGGCGCCTAATACATATATACCGTAACGGGTGGCCCATTTACCGATGCCGATGATGATCCTGGTCATGGTGGGCGGATTGGCACCAAAGGCATCGTATAAGGTCATAAAATTGGGCAAAACGAAGAGGATCATCAGGGCCAGCACAATAAAAGCGACCACGATGACAATAATGGGATAGGTGATGGCGCCCTTGATCTTCTTTTCGGCCACGGCGGCACGTTCGATATATTCCGACATCTGGCGCAGCACCACCTCCAGGCTGCCGCCCTGTTCGCCGGCAGCAACAGACTGGCAGTATACCTTGGAAAAGATCTTGGGGTGCTTCATCAGGGCATTGGATAAAGAACTGCCGCCGCGGATATCAGAGACGACATCATCGAGGGCCTTGTTCAAGATCCTGTTGGTGGTCTGGTTCTTCAGTAACTCGATGGCGGTCACGATATCGGTACCGGATTCCAGCAGCAAGGCCAGCTGGCGGGAAAACATGATGATTTCCTGCGGCTTGACCTTAGCGAACATGGAGGCGAAGGAACTACCGCCCAAGAAAGCGCTGACCGGCTTTAATTTGACCACTTCGTAGCCGCCGTAACCCAGCAAGTTCATCGCCATTTCATCATTGGCAGCGGATATCTTGCCTTTCACCAGTTTCTTGTTTTCCGTATAAGCTACGTATGAGAACTGCATAGTAATCTCCGAATATCTAATTTCAAATTTCTAATACCTAAGTAAATCCTAATTTCTAAATCCTGAGGAATGGTTACGGATTTTTCGGTCGTCACGCCAGCGGCGGACTCCTTCAAAATGACATAATCATTCATTTTCACTTAATATTCAATATTACTTTTTTACCGGTACCCTCACTTTAGATTTAGCAATTAAGCTTTAGTACTGTACTTCCTTAACCCATGGTATAGGCGCTTCTTAATACCTCCGAAGGCGTGGTAATGCCGGCTTTGACCTTATTCATACCGTCTTTCATCAGGGTAATCATCCCTTCTTTAAGGGCCTGCTGCTTGATCTCGGTACTACCGGCCCCGTTACCGATCATCATGCGGAGATTATCGGACATGGTTAAAATCTCAAAGATACCGGTACGGCCGGAATATCCGGTATAGGCACAGGACTTACATCCGGTGCCGTACATGAACTTGGACTGCTTCTCCCCCAATTCCTGTTCATAAGCCACCTGTTCCATGGCCGGGGCTTCGATAAGCTGGGCACAGTCGGGACAGATGCGGCGTACCATACGCTGGGCGACGACGCCGATCATGGAAGAAGCCAGCAGGAAATTTTCGATTTTCAGGTCAAACAAGCGGAACAAGACACCGACCGTATCGTTGGCGTGGATGGAAGACAGCATGAGGTGGCCGGTCAGGGCGGCCTGGACGGCGATGTTGGCGGTTTCACTATCACGGATTTCACCCACCAGGATCACGTCCGGGTCGAGACGCAGGATGGAACGCAGCCCGGAAGCGAAGGAGATGCCGGCCTGGTTATTAACCTGGATCTGGTTGATGTCCTTGAAACGGTATTCGGCCGGGTCTTCGATGGTGATGATATTACGGCCGTTTTTATCCAGGGAGTTGACCGAGGCGTAAAGGGTGGTCGTTTTACCGGCTCCGGTAGGGCCGCTGACGAGAATCATGCCGTGGGGTACTTTCAGCATTTCCTGGAATTTTTTCAAACCGACATCGATCATCCCCAGAGAAGACAATTCGATGACGGCCATCGATTTATCAAGCAAGCGTAAGACGGCCATTTCACCCCAGACCGTCGGGGCGATAGCAACCCGGATGTCGATCTCACGGCCTTTGGCCGAGGTGGTAAACTGGCCGTCCTGGGGCCGCTGGTGGTCGGCGATATTCAGGTCGGACAGGATCTTGATACGGGAAATCAGCGACCGGCGGACACTCAAGGGTAAAGACATCATGTCCTGCAGAATACCGTCGATACGGTAGCGGATGCGGAGCCGGTCATCTTCCGGTTCGATATGAATATCGGAGGCCCGGGCTTTGACGGCTTCTTCGATGATCAGGTTGAGGGCGGCGGTGAGGGGGGTGTCCAGGGTGGCACTGATGGCCAGGCCTTCATCGGTCGTTTCATCCGGGATGAAGATCTTGGAAATCTGGCTCTCGATTTCGCCGTAGCCTTTATAACTGAAATCGATGGCTTCACGGATCTCACGGCTGCCGGCGGCCATGGGAATGATCCTCATTTTGCTCTGGGCGGCAAACGCTTCCATGGCAAAAATATCGGTCTGGTCGGCCATCGCCACCTGCAGGGTATTTCCGGAGATAGACAAGGGGATAGCATTATAGCGCCGCGCCATCACTTCAGGGATCAACTGGAGGGCATCCGGCTGAATCATCGAGCGCAGCATCTTATTGGTGGCCTTAACGGATGGTTCGACGGCCTCGACGGGTTTCTTTTCAATAACCTTTTTCTCGATCTTGACCGGCGGCGGGGGTTCCACATGAGCCGCGGGTTTAGGATTCCATTCCAGGACCCGGATGCGCTGATGCTGGGTAAACTGGCGGGCTTCCATAGATAAACCCGGGGAGACGACAATGATCTTGGCATCAACGCCGGCATCATAAGCCTTGGTATCAAAAACGGAAACCTGGTCCAGGCCGACTTCACTGTTCGATTTCAGGAAATCGACGGCCATCACATTATTCACCTGGTCGCCTTCGATATAGGCGACGACATCGAAGGTATAGTCAACGCCGGACTTCCCCTTGATCTTCCCTTTTTCTTCAACTTTATAGCCGCGGGAGACGAGAGACTGCATCAATTCGGCAGGGGTATTGAATTTAAGGGGTAATTCAGCGCCGGTAGACGCCACCGGTTTCGCCGTGAGTAAGGTACCGATGGACTCGCCGTCAATCACCTTGATCCGCTGTTTACTGGCTAACTGCTTCGATTTTTCACTGAAAGCGGGAACAGCGATGAGGAGGCGGTTATTGATACCGGTATCGAAGGCTTTGTTCGCCAGGCTGAAAATGGCATTGGCTTCAGCTTCTTTATCACCACCGGCAGAAATACCGATACAAACACTGTGAGTTGATAAACCGTCATTCTTTTCCGCCAGCATATCAAATGTGTGTTTGATACCCGACTTACCGAGGAGTTTGGCTTCTTCGGTAACTTTATATCCCTGTCTTTGCAGATATTCCTTAAGTTCAACTTTCAACTCAGGAACGACCTCGGTCTGGGGCACTTCACTCACCTCGATTCAATAATAACAAGTAATTCCAACCCTCTAGCCGGCATCCTTATTAGCATCTACCGAAATCCAGCCATGCCGAATCGCCAGCACCACAGCATGTGCCCGGTCATTCGCATTAAGTTTGCGGAGAATCGCACTAACATGGTTCTTAATCGTCTGTTCACTGATCTGAAGAGCCGTGGCGATCTGTTTATTGGTATTACCGTTAGCGATATAACTTAAGATCTGGGTTTCCCGGGTGGTTAAAGGGGCCACCAGGGTTTCCATCGCTTTACTGCCCATGGAAGCGATCTCTTCAAACTGCCTTAACACTTTGCGGGCGATGGTCGGCCGGCTGATGACGGTATCGTTGATGGGATATTCACCCCGGGAGGCTTT
The DNA here is from genome assembly GCA_964606525.1 of uncultured Dehalococcoidales bacterium. Classification (GTDB taxonomy): domain Bacteria; phylum Chloroflexota; class Dehalococcoidia; order Dehalococcoidales; family UBA2162; genus JBBITI01. The sequence goes on along the minus strand of CAZSHH010000076.1, from coordinate 3,891 downwards.
CCTGATGGTATTGACCAGGTCATCAGCGGAAGAATTCTTATTGATACAGGCAACCGCGGAAGTCTTGATAGCTTCGAACATTTCTTCATCATCCGGGTCAGGGCTCAGGACGATAACCCGGGTATTGGGGAAATAACGGGCGATCTTCTTCCCCAGGTCAAGGCTGTTATGCACGGTAAGCCGGCAGCCTAATAAGGCGATATTGGGGTTAGTAGCTTCGATCTGTCTCAGGGTATCTTCATTAGGAGTACATTCAAGGATCTCAAAGTTTTCATACTGAGACAAAGCCTGGCGTACTCCGGCCCGGAAGAGTTCCTGTTCGTCAATAATCATGATTGATATCTTGTCCACTTAAATTACCTCACGACAATGGATTTACACGGAATAAAACTAACTAAAACTCACTTATTATATACTAAATATCCCAAGGTATACCTTGCTCTTCAGCTTTTGTTTTTTGAGCCAGGAACACAGCGATATCCTCTTGTTGAAAACGCCGATCACCGCGGGAACCGATGCGATAGGCTTTCAACTTGCCTTCGTTACTCCACCGCCTGACGGTATTAATATGAATGTTTAACAAACGGGCAACGTCACTAGTGGTCAGTAGAGAGGCGATTTCTTTACTTTTAGCCATTAATATCCTCTCTTAAGCTACCATAAACTTACTTATTGCTATTCTAACTTATCAAAATATAAGAGAACAATAACCCAAAAGGGCTATTTGGAGTACCTAACGGTAAAGTAAGCAGGCGGAAATACCTAACCATTCGTACTAAAGGAGGGATGAAAAAACAGTACTATCCGGCCAAAGTGAGATAAAAGAGAACAAAAACGATTGACAGTATGAGTATTTCAGCCTATGATTCTACTTGGTTCTAAAGCTAACTATCAGGTGGGAAAATATGTTCCAATATATGATACAGCGCAGTACCCAGTTAAGGACCATTTCTCTAGTTATCTTAAGCGCACTCATATTATGCTTAATACCATATCCAGGTCAATATACCGCCCATGCCGCCGGCCTCTTATCAATATCAGTTGCAGATGGCCCGGTGGGGACACCGGTTAAATTCGAAGGATCCGGTTTTGTCTCTAATACTATTGTCAAGTTATATTTTTCTTCTGATGCAGCGGTAACCGGAAACGTCCTTGACACACAGGTCAATACTTATGAACTCCTGGGAGAAATCCAAACCGACAGTACAGGGACTCTGGGCCAATATGGAGCTTTTGTAATCCCATCCATGATGGATGATGGCCGCACCAAAAAGGGTGTGACAAATGGAGACTACTACATTTATGTAACGTATACAGGCAGCAAAGGGATACAGGCCAGTGCGCAGTTCTTTGTCACAGGACCGGTCAAAGTAACGCCGAATTCCGGGCGAATAGGAGAACATACTCTAATTATCGGTAATAACCTGAAACCTAATGATGTTATTTTCCTTTACTTTTCAAGTGAAAAGGCCGGCATCGGCGCTTCGATAGACAACCAGGTCACAACCTATAATTCGCTGGGTATGTTTGCCATTTTAGCTGACGGAACATTTAGTGTTCCTTATCAGATTCCCAACAGACTTACTGACGGCACATTCGATGAAGATGTTCACGGTGGTGATTATTACTTCTATTTGTCTTATGTTGCGAACAGGAAACGAATAGAAACGATAACCCGTTATACGGTTGTAAAAGGAGAAATCAAACTTGGAACTGAAAATGGGGCAGTCGATTCCTTAGTTACAATCTCAGGGAAAGACCTGAGAGCAGATCAACAGATTATAGTTAAATATGACAATGACCTGTTAGCAATAGCTGAGGGAGATACAGCTACTGATGATGCCGGGGAATTTAATTGTCAAGTAGTAATACCAGAGAGTACGATCGGTAAACATAAAGTAACAGTAACCGATATCACGGGGAATCATCCTTCAGCCTGGTTTACCGTGGAACCCAGTGTAGTAGTAGATAATCCGGTGACTGCAGGAAAAAAGACAGGAATCAGAGGGTTTGGTTTCTCAGAAATCTGCAGTGTTACTTTAAGTATCAATAGTCAAATAGCAAGTACTTCTCCCGCTGCGATTTCAACCAATTATAATGGTTCCTTTACAGCATCATTTTGTGCCCCTTCGTCAACTGGTTCGTTAACAATGACAGTGACCGACAGCCTTAATGTGCAAAAAGAAGTCGAGTTTACGGTTAATGCTGCACCTCCCACCCAATCTTCACTTTCCTTATATCCGGCTAACAGCCAGGCTAATCCGGGAGCCGCCGGGAAACCAGTAACCGTCAGCGGTGCCGGTTTCAACCCAAACAGCTCATTAACCCTGACATATGAAAATACACCGCCAGCAACATTTACCGGTATCCAGACCAACGCCGAGGGTTCATTCCAATATTCTTTCGAAGTGCCGGGCGGGGCGGCCGGAGAACATAAAATAGATGTTACCGATGGTACCAATGCAGCATCAATAATGTTTGTACTGGAAAGTACGGCACCGCCGCCGCCGATCGCCGAGATCCCGGAAGTGGTCAGCGGTGTCAAGCCCACCACCCGCTTCGACTGGACAGACGTAGTTGATGACAGCGGGGTGAAATACACCTTCCAGGTATCCCCGGATATGACATTTGCGCAGGTAGTACTGGAAAAATCCGGGTTAACCGTGTCTGAATATACGATGAAGGAAAATGAGCGCCTCGACCTGAAAGGGCGGCAGACGGCCTATTATTGGCGGGTTGCGGCAGTCGACGGCGCCGGTAATGAGAGTACCTGGAGCAATGCCATACTATTTTACGTCGGTTCGGCCAAAAGTGCCTTTCCGGTTTGGGCGTATTACCTGCTGGGGGGGTTGGGGGCGGTCATTTTAATCGTAGTGGCTGCCTGGATAATCAGGGTCAAAAGGAACCAGGGGAAAACAGTATAGCCGGTAATAGTACTCCGGCTAATTAATGTCTTCGGGAAAGGCGATCACATCCCGGATCGAGTTAGTATTACAAAATAACATCACCAGGCGATCAAAGCCCAGGGCAATACCGCCGCATTCCGGAAGCCGGTCCAGGCATGCCATGAAACGGAACGGCATATCCGCCTTTCTCCCCGACTGCCGGATAAGACCGATTTCCTGTTGGAAACGTTTTTTTTGTTCAGCCGGATCGTTTAATTCGCTGTAGGCATTGGCAATCTCCAGCCCGGCAATAAACACTTCCGCTCTTTCGGCGACGCCAGGGTTTTGATGATTCAGCTTTGATAAAGAAGCCGTGCTCGAGGGATATTCCGTTAATATCACCGGCCGCTGGGGAGCGAACTGCGGGATGACCTGGGAGACAAGGTCCAGGTCAAACCGCACCGCATCAAAGTCAACTACCGGGTCCCAACCGGCAAACTGCGAAAAAGCGGTGCGGACAGAAATCACATCCCAGGGCATACGGATATCGATATTTATACCCTGGTAAGGGATGGCTTCACCCATGCCAAGCTGACGGGCGATGAAATTAACCAAATCGCCGGTATCCCGGATGACCTCACAGTAACCGGCGCCGGTCCGGTACCACTCGATCATGGTGAATTCCGGGTTATGGGTTTTGCCGATCTCACCTTTACGAAAGCACTTGCATATTTGAAAAAGCTTGTCATAGCCAGCGGCGAGCAGCCTTTTCATATGCAGTTCCGGGGAAGTAGACAAGAACCAGTTTTCCGCCGATACGGGGATGATATACTGTTCAGGAGCCACAATAGAAACACGAACCGGGGTTTCTACCTCAAGGAAACCTTGACTGATAAAGAAAGCCCGCGTTGCCTGTAATATCGAGGAACGCAGGCTTAAATTATGCTTGATACCGGAAAGACGACGAGATTCCTCATCGTAATTCACCTTTTCGTAGTGATCCTTT
>CAZSHH010000075.1:0-15406 GCA_964606525.1 uncultured Dehalococcoidales bacterium | reverse complement strand
CGGGTTCTTCTTGACCGCGGCTTTCTTTACAGGGGTCTTTTTAACAGATGCTGCTACCTTCTTTTCTGCCATGTTAGTTTACCTCCTGGTACTCAACATAACGTAAGGCACCGGACATGTCAAGAGATGCGTTAAAAATCCTGGTGTTGCTTAGCGGGATGCCGGCGTGACCGAAACAACCCCGCGGCTGAAACGGGGCATTGCCGGTTAGTGTGCGTAATCATTGCAATATTTAAGTTATAGGAATATAATTAAATATGCACTGGATAACGCGGGGTGGAGCAGTGGCAGCTCGTCGGGCTCATAACCCGAAGGTCGTTGGTTCAAATCCAACCCCCGCTACCAATGCATTCTTTGAGCGCCAGGTATGATGGCGCTTTTTTGTCTCTTGTTTTCTTAAGTACAAAAAATATCTCTCCTGTTATAATGTTTATGAAAACCGAGTATGTTCCAATTGGTCAAGCCCACATTTATATCGAAATAGCAGGCTGCGGACAAATCATTTCTGGGGACTGAACATCAAACGGCTTAACGGGGAGTTGTCAGCTATCTACCGGTACCGTATCGGGAATTACCGGATATTCTATACGATTGATTCCGGAAAAAAGATCGTTTTCATGTTAGATATTAACCATCGCAAAGATGCCTATTGGTAAAATGGCCATCCCGATAAATTACTACCTATAATCCATTCATCTTTTACGATGCTTGCTAAGGAACTCATCAACCTCATCCTGTGCTTTATTCTTGATCTCCTGATATAAATCCTTGTCCTGGCTGTTAATCAACTCAAAATGGATAAGTCTATCTTCATAACCGGTATGATGGTGACGAATATAAGCGCGGGCAGCCAGGGCTACTTTTTCTTCAAGCGTCAGTTTCTTAGTACGTCCCACCCGTTCATTACCAACCACAGTTGCCTGTTCGGCTGTGCCTTGAGCAATCTGGCGTGCCAGTTTTCGATGTCTCGGAGTAAAATCCAAATAATTGTAGACAGCTTCGTTAAATGCTTCCCGGTATTTTGCTTCTCCCTTCTCTCTCTGCTGGCGTGATACTATTCGTTTGCTTTGTCTTTTTGTTACTGATTCCTGTGCAAGTTCTAGGGCAGCTTTGATATTCTGCTCCGGTGCCCAGATACCAAGTTTACGGGTATAATTCCTGGCTGCTTTCACAGCAATCCAGTACAAACCCATTTCTTTCACTTTCCGGGTAATGAAAGCATCTCCTGATGGTAGGAAAGACCAGCCAATGGGTAGTTTTATATTCCCGTGTTCTTTACACCAGTGGTCCACTTCGTCCCCGCGTGGCGGGTACACCCATAGTACCTCGTTAGAATAGTCATTCCTGGATTGCATCGGTTTCCTCTTAGTATTCAATTACACTATAATCCGACTTCTTACAATCTGGCAATAAGAAATTGAGCAGTAATGGGCCGCAGATTAATTTCAGGAGTATCTCCTTCAGGCCGTTAGAACAAATCTAACTATAACTATCAAGTAAATTTGAGACGGTCCAGTCAAGTATCTGGCTTTGATTTTATTATTACGTATATACTATATTGCTAGTATGTGCTTATAAGTGTTAGAATGTTGCCTCAAGCGACGAATGTGAGGTTGAAAGGAGCCATCTTATGGTTATCGTAAAGGAGTGGTTCACCGTGGAAGAAGCCGCTGAATATCTAAGAGTTTCCAGAAGGACTATTTACAAACTTTCAAAGGAGGGTCGATTACCTGCCTTCCGTATCGGGAGGGAGCGTCACCGCCGTTTCCAAAAAAAAGACCTGGACAAAGTCCCCCAGATGGTGGAGGAGAATAAAACTATTGAAGGCCACATGGAATTAAACTCAAAATCAGATCCAGTGCTTGCCGAATTATGGGATAATGAAAGAGACGCGGCATATGACCGGTTATAAACGGGGGGATGTAATTCTCGTCGGATTTATCTTCAGTGATGAAAGCGGAGAGAAACGGCGTCCTGCTGTAGTAGCAAGCTCAAATGCCTATCAACAGTCTCGTCAGGAAGCAATCATAGTCGCCATAACCAGTAGTGTCAAACACCAGCTAATGGGAGACCACCTTATCGTTGAATGGGAGAAAGCAGGGTTACTCTTTCCCTCGGCAGCGACGGGCATCATCAGGACAGTAAAGCGAATTATGATATCGAAAAAGTTAGGTATAATGCCGCAGCCAGATATGCAAGCAATAGAGGACAACTTGCGGGATATTCTCGAACTGTAAAACCGCGGCTAATATGACACTCCAAACTTTCCCTAATTTGCAGTAAAATGCCTACAGCTAGCACTGCCCATTATCCCGGTACTCTTCCGGGATAGCCAGGTTGAATTTCCGGCGAAGCAAACCTACATCACGGAAGTCCTTTTCACACGGTTTATACCTATATGTCCGTTTTCCCCATCCGGTCGAGGAATTCAATTACATCATCAGCGGACATTTCAGGCATAGCGAGATTATTCTATAACAACTTGACATTATTCACATAACAGTTTGTCCCGTTTTTTTCGAGCTAAAGTTTGAATAATTTCATTGGCCGCTATAGCCCCGGATAAATAAATCCGGTATAATAACGCCGGGATAAAAATATCTTTATCTGAACAAGTGCCCTATCCTGATACTTTCACCTGAATCTAACCGGGAGGAACAGCATGACCACTGAATCATCATCCGGCAGCAGGTTATATTATCTGGATTGGCTCAGGGTCATTGCCATCATCTGTGTCTTCTTTTTCCACAATGCCCGTTTTTACGACACCTTCACCGACTGGCATCTCAAGAATGCGACGACTAACGTGGGAGCAACTGCCCTGGTGGCGATCATGAACCCATGGATGATGCCGCTTTTCTTCCTGATCTCAGGGGCAGGCACATATTTCGCCCTGAAAAACCGAACCATCCTGCAGTATATCGGTGAAAGGACACTGCGCATCCTGGTCCCGTTTATCTTCGGTATGCTGGTCATCTTGGTTCCACAGGCATATTATCAGGCCGTATTTCGTGGAGAAATACCGGCAGGCTATAACTTCTTCCAGATACTCGGACTTTATTACAAATCCCTGCCCGAATTGAATCTCTTCCACCTCTGGTTCCTGGCCTTCCTTTTTTTGTTTTCAATCGTCTCCTCGCCTTTACTGGCTTCGTGGATGAAGGGAGGAAAGAGCGTAGTTACCAGAATCGCCGCTTACTTCGATAAACCATGGGCTTTCGTGCTGCTCGTAGTATTACCGCTGGCTGCGGCGGACGCTTTCATCCCGCAAGACAGTTTCCTGGGTGACCGGGGGTCAGGTGGTTGGAGCATGGTTGCCTACTTACAGTTCTTCATCTTCGGCTACCTGATCTTCGCTAACGCACGTATTATGGAGTTGCTAAAAAAGATGGGGTGGTGGGCATTGGGTTCAGCCCTGGCAACCGCGGCTTTGCTCTTAACGATCTTTTTCGACTACCTGGTAAACCCGGCCGATTATACCAGCACACCGATGTACATCCTGGCCATGACACTGGAAGCTGTAAATACCTGGTCGTTCCTGATTGCCATCCTGGCCCTGGCGTATCATGTGCTGAACCGGAACAACCGGTTCCTCAATTATGCCAATGAAGCGGTGCTGCCCTTCTATATCCTGCACCAGACGGTGATTATTTCGATCGGCTATTATATAATTTCCTTGAATACAGGTGTCGGCATCAAGTACCTGGTCATCAGTGTCTCGTCTTTGCTGGTGATAATGATGCTCTATGAAATGGTCAGGCGGGTAAACGTGCTGCGTTTCCTCTTCGGTATGAGATGGAAAAAGAAGACTCAAGGGAAATTATCGCCTAACGGTTCTTAAAACAGTTAGTCGAAGCCGTACCACCGGATGACATTATCAATCGGTTCGCGCGTAGAACGGCGTTGGTTCACCTGATTAGTCCAGTCAGGATAGCCGATAGCGATCCCCAGGACGACGACCAGGGAATCGGGAATGCCCAGAACTTTTCTCAACACCTCGGGATAGGCTACCGCCTGTGCCTGAGCGACGGTGCCCAGCCCGTAATGGGGTGCCAGCAGCATGAGATTCTCGGCGGCCAGGCCGCAGTCGAAAACCGCCCAGGCATTCGTCCCTTTGCTTTGAAAATATAGTTCACGGCCGGTGCAGATGTAAATTACGCAAGGAGCACCGTAGTTCCGATAGACTTCGATATGCCCCTTTTTATCCTGTGGTGGAGAGGCGGGAAGGGTGCGGCGGCGATTGACATATTGGGTGGGGAAGGTTTCGGGGCGGGGTATTTCCAGGGTGGAGGGCAGCCCGATCTGGTTGATGAAGCCCTGCTGGATTTCGGCCAGCTTCTTACCCACGGCGATGAAGAAGTCCCAGGGCTGGGTATTGCCCCAGGAAGGGGCCCATATTGCCCGCTCCATAATCTCTTTTAGGATAACCTGTGGTATCGGGTCCGGTTTGAAAGCCCGGATGCTCCGCCGGGTACTGACCGCTTCCAGAATATCCATTTTTTCTCCTCAATCCGGCCTCCAGGATGTCGATTTCAGGCAAGGACAGTCCAGCATCATAACATCCGGGTAAAGCCGAAGAATCACCACCGGGATGTTCGGTTTTCGGGAAAATCATAAAAAGTATATGCTAATGTGTCCTAACGCTTGGGCGTACGTTCCAGTTCACCAAGCATGCCGTCGGCATTATCAGTAATGGTTTGGGCAGCGCGCGATATTTGCTTCAGCGCACTTTTATAGTTATCGAGCAACTCGTAGACGGGTTTTTCTTTTTTATCTCTGGTATCCAGGCGCTCCTTAGCCCGGGTCATGATTTGGTTGGTGATATCGACGAACTGGGCGAAAGCATCTTCGACGGCATCATGCGCCGACATCCATTTTTTAGCCCGGACCAGTTCATCGTGCGATTTGATCAATTCCAGGAAGCGCTCGAATTTAGGATCCTGATCGATACTGTCATCGGCTAATTTTCTTAACCAGTTTTCCGATTTGCGCAGTGCATCCAACTATTTAGGCCTCCCTTCGCTGGCGGAATATACCCCGCTAAATTGTATCACAGGCATACTGCCAGTTAACAATGCAGGCTGTCATAGAGTTAGCGGGGTGGCTTCTTGTTAGACTGGTTATTGGTTGGCATACTCTTTTGCAGTAACTTCCAGGGGTAAGTTCCAATAAGCATCGTTAGAACTAAAATTTTTTACGCATAATGTCCCGAATTCAAACAAATAGGTCGCATAATATGACAACGGCCCCATACGGGAAGCATCCCACCAGTGATAGAGCTCCTCTTTTATCCTTGCTTCCGGCATTTCTCCGATGGTAACAATACCCAGCGGGTTCAAAGTCATACCGCTGGCATTGATCGGCGAAGCTCGGAGTATCCAGGCAAGAAGACTATCGGAGGCGACGACTACACAGGGGATCGATTCTTCGATGACGACCGGTTCCGCGAGATGGAGACTGGCAGGATCTATTAATTCCACTTTTTCCACACCCCAGGACTGTATCATTCTCTCGCCGGCATCCACGGTGGTTTGTTGTGCTGTTTCTACTATCCGGTTCGCCAGTGAAGATAGTCTATTGCCAAGGTTTTTATCCATATTTGCCTGATAAGTAAAGCTTGATGTCGTGATAAAAACAGCCAGGAGGGCTAGGATAATAATAACCTTTTTTGTTGATACCACGTATCACCCCCACCCTCCCACTAGTATTTTTCACTTTGGCGGGGGATCACCGTAAAATATCAGCGGTCACGCTTCAAAGCTTTTGGAACATCTTCCGTCATGTTTACCAGCGAATGGAGTCAGCGGTTATAGTTCGTATCTCGTGTCTCCAGACCTGGTTCGGCTGATCCTGCCCGGGATAAGCTGTCTGCGGAATAAGGCTCTGACACGGTTTGCCGATGTGTTAACAGGTGCCTGCCTTCAACTAATTATTAATGATTCAAAACAAGATTTGAACCTGTTTTTACTTTTACGCAACTAAATATCGAATATGATATAGATATATCATAACAGGGGGACGCGATGCCTGTAAATAGCCAAAAGGTTTATCATTTTTAGACTAAGGGCTTATCCAATCAACTAGCACTATCCTACCGAAAAAAGCGATGCAAATGAAAGAACCCGGCGGGACAACCGGGTTCTTTCGTGGGAGGGTCATGAAAAAGAAAGTTGTGTGTGCTCTTATACAATAACACTTCGGCATCAAGCCCGCATCCGCAGAAATATCTAATATGATATAAGTATAAATAACACCAGGAAAACAAATTGGAAACAACACTGAGATAAATACTTTTTTCCCTTACTGTAATTAAAGAGGCTCCCATAGCACTTTTGTTGTACGGGAGCCTGTAGATCAATCCTTCCGGCTTTTTATGTTATGCGCTTAATACTGAAATTAACTTCTAATTACTCCAGGTACGGTAAAAAACAGGAGTTTTACTATACTGCTTCGTCAGGGACGTCATATACTGTCGTCTCGACCTCGTCTTCCATCAGCGGATCAACCATGTTTTCCAGTGAGATACGTTCGAGAGAGTTTTTCCAGGCTGTCCAGTGGTCTTCGGAAACCCATGTCCCGATGGTCAGTAGTTCGATGGGATTCTCGCCTCTGACCAGGGTTTCGCCCATCACATAACCCGGCTGGTGCAGCGCCGCTGCTCTTAAGTCCAGGAGATACAGGATCATGGTCCGGTAGTTCTCGGGTTTCACCCGGCGTTTTAAAAATACCTTGATCATTACAACCCCCCTTTACGACCGAATCATGCCGCATTTTTAATCATGCCATGACGTACCATCATCAATCCATATTATACTTGTTTTCTTAATGATTGCTATATTTACCGTCTCTAAAATAGCGTGATGAATATACAACAGGTTGTGGTTGACTGAGAATATGTACGCAACAATTTGTTATTTTTTAAAAATATACTGGTTTTTATATTGGTATGCAGGGGAGTTCATGGTATAATGCCTTGCAAGTAGTAAAATACAAGCTAACCGGAGTGGAGGATTTAGATGCCGCAATCCATTGAATTCCAGAAACAAATGCTTGAGACCGTGTATATCAACCTACCGGGGCCGGCCGAACCTACACCGGGAATGACGGGCGGGGAACTATTGCACGGCTTTTTAGCTGAAATTTACAATACTGAGCATGCAGAGACTCGTGCCCTGGTAAGGAGCCTCTGTCAAAAATGGAACGTGGTCTACCGCCAGAGTCAGGGATAACATACAAACGGCAGTACTCTATTAACACACGGATATGAATACAAACAGGAATCTGATAATCCCTGTTTTTTAGGTTCTTATCCATTGTTTTCATCATATTGTTTTCGTTATATTGCCCTGATTTATATGATTTCGAATAAAAGAGAGGGCCTTTCATCAGGTTTATAGGTGATGAAAAAATGATGATCGCGTTATTCAGGAAAGGATTGTCATGAAGGCGATCATTTTGGTCGGGGGGAAGGCTACCCGGTTGCTGCCTTTGAGTGTAAACACTCCAAAATCACTGGTTCCCGTGGTCAACATCCCCATCCTGGAACACCTTATCAGCCATGTCCGGGAACATGGCATTCAAGAGATTGTCCTCGCTCAAGGACACCTGGGACAAGCGATCGAGAACTATTTCGGGGACGGACGACGCTTCGGAGTGGCCATTCATCACTCCTATGAAAACATCCCCTTGGGGTCAGCCGGGGCTGCGAAAAATGCTGAGCGTCTCCTCCGGGATACTTTTCTCGTGCTGAACAGCGATATTTTCAGCGACCTCGATTTTTCTGCCATGCTGGCCTTTCACCGCGAATCCGGGGCAAAAGCTACGATCGCCACAATCCCGGTAGAAGATCCGACTTTATACGGCCTGGTGGAAAGCGACCGTACCGGCCGGGTTCGGCGTTTCCTGGAAAAACCAAAACGTGAGGAAGTCACCACTAATATGATCAATGCCGGGGCATGGTTTGTTGAAGCAGACGTCCTGGTACGTGTACCGGCAAATACTTTCTATAGTTTCGAGCGTAATATCTTCCCCCAGTTGTTGACGGAAGGTTTACCAGTATATGCTTTTAGCTCATCCGGATATTGGATCGATATGGGGACGACGGAGAAATACCTGCAGATACACCGCGACCTTTTAAGCGGGAAAAGCAAGCGGTATGCCCCACCGGCAAGTGAAATGGCGGCGGGGGGAGGAAACCGTATTGCCGTCAGCACCCGGATAAAGGGAAAAGTGATTTTATCTGAAGGATGTACACTCGGGGAGAGGGTTACCCTGGAGGGGCCGGTGGTGATGGGGGCAGATTGCACTGTCGCAGATGATGCCATTATCAATGACACGGTAATGTGGAAAAATATACGCATTGGCCAGGGCTCACGGGTATCCGGAGCCATCATCGCCGACAATTGCATCCTGGAAGACCATTGTAACGTGGCAAACGCCGTACTCGGTGACGGAGTATTCATCGGATACGGGGTGCAAGTTACTCCGGGGAGTAAACTGGATCCCGGTACACGATTAATGACCCCTACATAGTTATACCTGTCATACGGTTGCCTTCAAGGATGATTCACCTTTCAATTCCTGGCAAACAACTTGCCAGGAAGAATTATTCGAGCCTCAAAACCATGCCTGTGTTATAATCACACTTGGAGATCTGGAATGTGGGAAAAATTGGTTACAATGGAAAATCGCTTCGAAGAACTCGAGGCACAGATGGCAAAACCGGAGGTAGCGGCCGAGCCCGAGCAGTTGCGTAAACTGGGCCAGGAGAGAGCAGCACTGGAAGATGTGGTGACTAAATACCGCCAGTATAAAGTTACCGAACACAGCCTGGAAGAAACACGTGCTCTCCTGCAAGAAGGTAGTGACGAAGACATGAAGGCGCTGGTTAAAGAAGAGGTGGCAGCGCTGGAAGCCGAACTCGAGAAAAGGATGCAGGATTTGCGGTTATCATTACTTCCCCGCGATCCTAACGACGACAAACATGTGATCGTGGAAATCAGGGCCGGTACCGGCGGCGATGAAGCTGGCCTCTTTGCGGCCGACCTTTACCGGATGTATACCCGTTATGCACAAAATCGACACTGGGATACGGAAATCATCACGAGCAGTGATGCCGGCCTGGGGGGATTTAAGGAAATCATTTTCGAAGTCAACGGGAAAGGTGCCTTCAGCCGTTTCAAATATGAGCGAGGGGTACACCGGGTCCAGCGTGTCCCGGCGACAGAAGCTTCCGGGAGGATACATACTTCCACCGCTACGGTAGCGGTTCTACCGGAAGCCGACGAAGTCGATGTGGATATCAATCCGGCAGACCTGAGGATCGATATATATCACAGCGGCGGGGCCGGCGGCCAGAACGTTAATAAAGTCGCCACCGCCGTCCGCCTGACCCACCTGCCGACAGGGATCGTGGTAACCTGTCAGGATGAGCGTTCCCAGTTAAAAAACAAGAATAAAGCAATGGCGGTACTGAGAGCGAGGCTGTTGGAAGGGGAGCGGGTAAAACGTGAGGAAGCAGAAATTAAAGAACGGCGTTCCCAGGTAGGCAGCGGTGAACGCGCCGAGAAAATTCGCACTTATAATTTTCCTCAGGACCGGTTGACAGACCACCGGATCGGTATCACCATGCACAATCTTCCTAAAATCCTGGGAGGCGAACTGGACAGCCTTATCGATGCCCTGGCAACGGAAGATCAAGCCCGCCAGTTATCGGAGCAAATGGCGTGACGATCGCCCAGGCCCTCCGCCAGTCACGTGAGGTCTTGTCTTCCAAAGATATCGAAGATGCCGCCATCGAAGCCGAGGTGTTGTTAAAACACGCGCTAAACCTGTCCCGCGAAGAAATATACCTCCAGAATGAGCGCGAACTCAGTCCTGGAGAAGAGTCTCGATTTCAAAAGCTCCTGGAAAGACGCCTTTCGGGAGAACCGGCGGTGTATATCACCGGGCACCGGGAATTTTTCGGATTGGACTTTGAAATTGATAACCGGGTACTGATACCCCGCCCGGAGACTGAGTTGTTAGTTGAAGAAGCCATTAAAACAGTAAGGCAAGGGGCTATCCGCTTTGCCGATGTCGGCACCGGTTCCGGGGTGATTGCCGTGAGTCTGGCAGTCAACCAGCCTTCGGCCCAACTTTATGCGATAGACATCTCCCCGGGGGCTCTCGAGATGGCCCGGATCAACTGCCGCAAACATGGGGTAACCAACCGTATCACGTTACTCACAGGCGACCTGCTGGAACCGCTTCCTGAGCCAGTGGATGTGATCCTAGCTAACCTCCCTTATGTCTGCCAGGCGGATTTGCCGGCAGTTAATACGCACAGCCATGAGCCACAGATCGCCCTGGACGGCGGGCCGGACGGCTTGGACCAATACAGGAAACTGATGGATCAAATACATAAATGGCCCTGGAAGCTAAAACCCGGGGGTAAGCTGATGTTTGAGATCGGACAAGGCCAACAGGAGAAAGTAATCTGCCTGCTGCAAGAATTCCTGCCGCCGGGGACCATATCCATACTCCCTGATTTCAGCAGGATTCCGCGTGTCATAATGTATACCAGGGCAGTTTAGCAGGGTGGCTATCAGGTGCCGGAGAACTCTGTAATTTTGCAGTTTATAAAACAGGTTTGAAATATACCGCCGCGCCATGAGATAATCGCATCACTCATGCTTGACATGAGTAGCGGGGACGATACCGGGGCAGGAGAAAATATGAACCAGCAAAATTCATCGAGTTACGAGGCCTCGATCTATTACTCTACATGGCGCAAGCTGGACCATGCCCGTTACATGATCTTCAGGCTGCGCGAAAAGGAACTGGCCCAGATTGGCCTTACACCGGAACAAGCCCAGGTATTGGATATCATCTACGAGGCCGGTGGTTCAACCTCGATAAATACGATCGTGCAGGTCACCCAGCGGCAGCATAATTCAATGTCAACCCTGATCACCCGCATGGCTGCTCAGGGACTGGTCCGTAAGACCAGGACCCGCCGTGATAAAAGGATCTTCCGGGTAACCCTGACCGAAAAAGGCATGACGGCTTATCTGGCCAAGCCCAGGGAAGTATTCGAGCAGGCATTCTCGTGTTTATCGCAACATGACCTCGATGAACTTAATGATTACTTGAAACGGATATATATCCATGTTTATGAATTATCCGGTATCGAGTATGTCCCCAATTTATTAAGAGATGAAAGGCAATCTGCAGCAGCAACACAAGAATAACTATGTCAGGAAGCTGCCGCGAAAGCATAAGGCAAGTCGCATCAGGCTGCTGAAGCGAGGTCATGACCGGTACCCGGGCTGACGATTTTCTGTTTGCGTTAGACCACGATTTAAGCTAAAAAATCGTGTATAATACGTGGCATCATATTGCAGTTAACATTCAGTCAAGGAGGGATAAATGGCAGATGTCGCAATTATAGGTGCAGGCCAGACCGTTTTTTCACGAAAATGCGGCGTAGCCCTGCGGGAACTATGTTTTGATGCCTATAAAGAAGCTATGGCCGGACTGGACCTCACCAATAAAAATATCGATGGTTCCATCATCTGTTCTGCTCCGGAATATGACAAGCAGCGCAGCCCGGCTGGATTGGTATCCGAGTACCTGGGATTCACCCCCAATCCTACATTCTACCTGGAGAGTGTCTGCTCTTCGAGTACAATGGGCTTGAGGGTCGCCTGGTCGATGATTGAGGCCGGTTTACATGATATCGTGGCGGTCATCGGTTTTCAAAAAATGTCGGAATTAAGTTCGCGGGAAGCTGCCGAACGGATGGGGCGGGGCGGCGATGTGGTCTGGGAGTCGCCCTTAGGCTTAACCATGCCGGCCGGTTATGGGATGTATGCCCGCGCTCATATGGCTACTTATGGGACAAAACCGGATCACCTGGCAAAGATCAGGGTCAAGGCCGGGTTATATGGAGCCCGGAATGAAAAAGCCACTTACCGGAAAGGAGTTACTTTTGAAGAGGTCATGAGTTCGGAGATCGTCGCCGACCCATTAAAACGGTACGATTGCTGTGCTAACGCCGACGGGGCTTCCTGCATCATCCTGGCCCGGGGAGACATCGCCCGCCGGGTGTGTAAAATCCCCATTTGGGTCGCAGGACTGGGTTCAGCAACAGATACCATGGCCATGTCCGGGCGGACCCTGCTGACCGGTTTGAAATGTGCCCAGAAAGCGGCGGCCGACGCTTATAAAATGGCGGGGCTGGGGCCGGAAGATATCGACGTCGCCGAAGTCCATGACTGTTTCACGATCGCCGAACTGATGGCTTATGAAGACCTGGGTTTTGCAAAACCCGGTCACGGAGTCGAATTGGTCGAAGCTAAAGATACTTACGCCGAAGGTAAAATACCCGTTAATGTCGACGGCGGCCTTTTATCAAAGGGGCATCCCATCGGGGCAACGGGTGGTTCCCAGGTCAGGACCATCGTCCGGCAGTTGCGTGGTGAAGCTACCGAAGCCCAGGTCAAGGATGCTGAAATCGGGCTGGTACATAATATCGGCGGTATCGGCCAGTATGCTACTGTCACTGTGCTGAGGAGGAAATAACATGGGATTCGACAGTTTCGGAATCGTCAGTTTTACCGGTGAGACCAAGGCCGCTGAGTTTGTAAATTACCTGGCTCAGGGGAAAGTCATGACTACCCGCTGCCGTGATTGCAGTACGGTCAGCTTTCCTCCCAAGATGGACTGTCCCGACTGCATGTCCAGCAATGCAGAATGGTTCGAGGTAACCGGCCCGGCTACCCTGGAAACTTACGCCGTAGTCACTTACGGCCCTTCCGGTTTCGAGAACGATGCGCCTTATACCCTGGCTATCGCTAACTTCGGAAAGTACAAGGTATTCGGACGGATGAGCAAGGAAATCGCGGCCGACCAGTTGGCTGTCGGCATGAAGATAAAGGTCGCTCCGGTCAAACTGCCTGGCGACCGCATCAGTTACGAATTCCTTAAAGCATGACAGTAAAAAGAAGGGCGTTCATGGGAACGCCCTTCTTTTTCTTTATCGTCTTAATTTCGGTTTGTATTATTCCGCTGTAAAGTTAGCTTTTCTTTTGTCAATAAACGCCTGGCGGCCTTCGGCGAAGTCGGCGGTCATCATTACTTTCTTAGCTAATTCAGCCTCAAGGGCTAACCCTTCCGCCAGGGTCATATCCCGCCCGCGCGTCATGGCTTCTTTAGCCGCCCGTACTGCTAACGGAGCACAGGTACAGATCTGGTTCGCCCATTCCCGGGCAGTGGTCATCAATTCTTTCTGCGGGACGACCTTGCTGACCAGGTTAAGGTTGAGAGCTTCCTGAGCATTGATACGCTTTCCCATCAACATCAGTTCGGCGGCTTTGCCGAAGGGGATAATGCGCGGCAGCCGCTGGGTACCACCCCACCCCGGAATCAGCCCTAGGGTTACTTCAGTAAGTCCGAATTGAGCATTTTCAGCGGCCAGCCTGATGTCACAGGATAGGGCAATTTCAAAACCGCCGCCGAAAGCATATCCGTTGACGGCGGCGATGAGGGGTTTCCATAACTCGAGGCCGCGGGGTAATGTAGGAACGGGTTTGCCGTCCTTCGATGGGTCGAGAGCTGTACCCGGAGGCGCTGAACGCAGGTCCAGGCCGGCGCAAAAGGCTTTCTCACCGGCGCCGGTGATGATACCTACCCAGAGGTCTTTGTCATCCCGGAAATCCGTTAATACCTCCGTAAAAACAGCCAGTAAATCCGGGCTTAAGGCATTCAGGGCTTCCGGCCGGTTGATAGTGAAGACCGCTATTTTACCTTCTTTTTTGTATTCGATCGGCGGCATTATCCGTTACTCCTAAGCTTTTTTATATACTCCGTTTAAAATGTAACCTTATTTGTAATCGTAGAAACCTTTCTTGGTCTTCCGCCCCAGCCAGCCGGCGGTGGCCATCTTGCGCAGTAAGGTCGGCGGGCAGAATTGCGGGTCTTTATATGCTTCATATTGGGCATCGGCAAAGAAAATGAAGGTATCAATGCCGATAAGGTCGACCAGGGTCAACGGGCCCATGGGATGATTCAAACCGAGGTTGATGGCGGTATCGATATCTTCCCGGCTGGCCACACCGTTTTCCAGCATGCGGACGGCATTATTGATAAACGGGGTCATCAACCGGTTGACGATGAATCCCGGGGCATCTTTGGCGATAACCACGGTCTTGCCAACTTTTTCACAGAATTGTCTGCAGGCAGCAACCGTCTCGTCATTTGAGGTGATGGTTTTCACAATCTCAACCAGTTTCATCACGGGCACCGGATTGAAGAAATGGACACCGACGACCTTGTCCGGCCGCTTGGTAACCATGGCCAGGTCCATGATGGAAAGACAGGAGGTATTGCTGGCAATGATGGCCTCGGGTTTACAGATTTTATCCAGTTCGGCAAAAATGCCCTTTTTCAAGGCCATATCTTCCACCGCTGCTTCGATTACGATATCGCAATCGGCAAAATCCTTCATGGAAGTGGTGCCTTTGATGCGGCCCATGACCGCTTCTTTGTCCGCCTGGGTCATGGTCCCTTTTTCCACCGACCGGGCTAACCGGGAATTGACGGAGGCTAAAGCTTTATTCACATTTTCCTGGCTTCGGGATGACCCTACGACCTGGTATCCCGCCTGGGCGCATACCTGGGCAATGCCCGTTCCCATTATGCCTGTCATGGCAACAATGCCAACTTTTTTGATTTCCATAGGTTTCTCCTTATGTGGTATTCTCGGTTGGTTTTTTAAAGGCTTGTTCCGCTGTGGATTGTAGCAAAGGGGGCTTCTCAGCGTCAAGAAAATTAGTATTTCTCCTTTTCAAAAATGACTGCCAAAAAGATGATTTTGTGCCTGTTTTTAATGTCCGGCTTGACAGCCCTTAAGTCAAAATCATAGAATGCTTAAAATTTCCGGAAAGTGTGGGGCAGGTTGCTTCCTGACGAACTTAAACAATTCATTGGCCGTGCGGTTGATACCAGCGTCATCGAAATAGAAAAAGAACCCATCCGCAGGTTTGCCGATGCCGTGGGCGACACCAACCCGTTGTACTGGGACGAAGACTATGCCCGAAAGTCCCGCCACGGGGGGATCATTACCCCGCCGGGTTTTCTTTCTTCCCTCTGGTTTACCGGCCGGACCACTAAATGGGGACCGAAGGAAAGGCCAACGGAGTCGCTGGGCCCTCCGGCGTTGATGGAAGCACTCAATAAAGCCGGTTTCACCAGGATCCTCGATACCGGCATCGATTACGAATTTTTCGGTACGGTAAAGGCAGGACAGACGATCACCGCTGTTTCCATTGTCAAAGATATCATGGAGCGCTCAGCAAAAGAAGGAAAAGTCGTTTTTCTAGTCACGGAAACCACTTATACCGGTGAAGACGGTAAAGCCGTGGCT
>CAZSHH010000074.1:11883-15561 GCA_964606525.1 uncultured Dehalococcoidales bacterium | reverse complement strand
ATATCAACCCGCAGGGCTGGGCTTACCAACCCACGATGAACAGAATTACCTGTGTGAATTAGTGCCCTTATTCAGTTGCAGCGATGGATACTTCATCCATCGCTGCAACAACATTAGTGATTATTTGATCATAAGTCTTTAAGGAAAAAAGACTCGCTATAACCAGTAATAAGTAATAGTGGGTATTAGAATCGAAATTAAACTGTGGAAGATAAATTAATTTAAGTAAATATAGGTGATATTGCTTATGTGATACATTTATGTTACTTTCGTACTATTGGGTAACGATTTGCCTGCACTCAATAAAGGAGATTTATGCTAAAAACTGAAAACACTGTCTTTCAAGACATTGGAATACAAAGACTCTTAGACGTAATAGGATGTCCACAATGTAAATCAAAACTAAAAATGGCATCAGATACCCTCGTATGCGAAAAATGTGGTATTAGTTTTCCAATTCAAGACGGAATTCCAATGCTGCTATCTCCATTATTGAAAATGGCACTAAATGAAGGGAATGCAAAGGTAAAATACTACTATCTTGAAGAAGAACGTTACGATTGGACCAGGGACCCCAAAGCTCTGGAATTGGCATATCATCGATATCGAAGATGGTCAACTTGGAGACCAATTTCACAAATACTTAAGAATAATGATATAGTCCTGGATTTGGGTTGTGGTACTGGTTTAATCACTAGTAAATTTTCCGAGCAACATCATGCTGTAATAGCAATGGATCTAAATCGTTGGGCACTCTCACGAATGAACGGAAAACCATGGGTAGCTAAAATCCAAGGCGACGGCGAACTACTTCCATTGCAAGATGAAACCGTGAACTTGATTGTCGCCACCGAGATGATTGAACATCTCGAAGCTCCGGAGCTTGCGGCGGCTGAATTATTCCGTATTTGTAAGCCTGGTGGGCATGTGGTCGGGACTGTACCCAGTAACAGCCCGATATGGAAATGGCGCCAATATTTAAGTTTGACTTGTGGTGGCGGAGAGCCATTCCATCGGAATTTCGACAGAGAAGATATTGCCGATATTTGGCGAAAAGCTGGATTTAAAGTCAAGGTTCGTTCTAGCTGTCTAGGATTAAATTGGCTATGGGTTCTTGAAAAATAAGGCAAACCATGTTAAAGAACGTCTCTTTTGGGGGGATCCTCTTCCTATTGGGGTTAGTATATTTCAGTCTATCTTTCTTAACCGGAGAGATGTTCTTTGAGATGCCAAATAACTGGTTTGTAAGTTGGATGGCTGGGATATTCCGTCAAATGGACGGTAACGGTTTCTTTAATGTCTGGTCCGGACAGAGCCCGGGATTTAACTACCTTTACTTTATAATATGGAAACCAATCCAGTTGTTAATGGGTCAGCATTATAGCTTCGGGCTTATCTTTTCACTCCTCTGGTGGGTAATTGATATCGGGGCGTTATTTTTCGGGGCGATGATGTTTTACCTCATCGTGAAGCATATTTGGGGTAAAGAAAAAGGATTACTTCTCGGAACAGTCTATATTCTGTTCACCTTCACTTTAACCGAATGGTACACCCTGATAGACCCCATTCCCATCGCTGGGTTACTGGCAGCGATTTACCTGGTATTTATCGGAAAGATAAAAACTGGAGGTATAGTCCTTGGAATCACTGCCTCATTAAAACCAATGGGGTTGTTACTGCTTCCGGTAATCATCAAGAGTGAATTCCTGGGTTGGAGAGCCAGAGTGACGATGATTGCCGCCAGCCTCGGTTCATTTATTTTGGTACTATTACCCTTATATATCGGTAACCCGAAGATATTCTTGAGTTCTTTCCACTGGCAGAGTGGCCGGCCACCATGGGAAAGCATATATTCGTTCCTCGGCTGGCTTTTTAATGTACCATATCCCCAAAGCGAGTTTTTTACTGATGCTTCAGGTATTGATATTAACCTGTGGGGGGCCACTGGTATCACCCCGGCGTTAGGGCTGATGACTACGCCGGTCCCGACTTTTCATACGTGGTATAATAACGCCTTTGTGGTCCTGTTATTACTAGTTACTATGATGTTTATATTATCTAAAAGCATAAAGTCCAAAGCAGATTTACTTTCTGGTTTACTATGTATGCTTTCCGTTTATTTTACGTTTTTCTATGGTTGGTCTTTACAGTTTATTTTTTGGCTGATACCTTTCTTGCTGGTTTGTTTTCCCCTTGGTATTTCAGTCGGTCTACGTTTCCTAGTCATGCTGGAATACCCTGTTTTTTACGCTATTTATATTGCCAGTCTAAAACCGGAAATTATTTCGGTGGCACCTGGGTTAACAGCCGGAATGACCATGGCACTGACGCCAATAGGCGCACCAGCATATTGGACTACGATTATCATCAGGACCCTTATCATTTTCATAATAGGTCTGATTCTCTTCCTAAGACTCCCAACACATCTGATTAATCCAATCACATTGTTACGCCACTTAATAGATTCATATAAAGTAACAAGGTCGCAAATAAAATCTCAAGAAGGGATAAGTAATTGAAGACGAAGCAGTTCTCACTAATTATGTCCATTGTATTGTTAATACTATCAGCTAATCTGTATGGATGTTCCTGTTCATGCCAAAACAGGGGAACTACCTCAACTACTTCACCGAGTGGTACAACAATACCCATGACTGGTAAAACTACTACACCAGCGGCGGCGACAACCGCGTCGCCTTCACCTGTACCATATCTTACGCCCGATGTAACGATAATTTCGCCGGCAATAGGGAAGATCATCTCTGGAGACAAAATAGAGGTGTCAGTCAAGGTCAATAACTTCGATCTGGTAGATATCACCGGGAATGTAACTGATAGTGGTAAAGGCCATATTGCTTATTACCTGGATTCAGAGGTGTCTGAAACCTCGTTTGAACCGGTGAAAACTGGGAATGAGATCTTTGTATCAACAACCGCGACATCATATACCTGGCAGAATGTTAAACCTGGGATCCACAACATAACGGTTCAGTTACTTAACATCGATAATAGCCCGGTAATTCCATTGGTTTATTTTTCGATTAATGTTGAGGTTAGATAAGCGAGTATCTTTAGTATCAAATGAATGGTAGGAATACAAGGAGACTTGGTATACAGCTTGTTTCTCAGCCGGATGTATTGTGTTTATTCAGTCGGTATTGGCTTTCCATTAATGTTGAGTAATGATCAACGTAAACTGATGAACTGATCATCCAAATAGAACATATTTGATTAAGTGTAAAACATATTGAATAGAGCTATTCGCCTGAACAAGTAGTATTTGAGGATAAATTAGGCCGATATTCACCTAAACTTATTAGTGATTGCCGCTAGCATAGAACCTTTCACGAGACATCCCAATAAAGCCAATTATGGACACTCGCTTACTGGTCTATTTTATGATGTCGGCTAACAGTGAACAAAACTTTCATATTTTAACAATATCCAATTTAGAAAATAACTACACGGTTTATGATATCAGGTCAATCTTCTTGCCCTTCACCGTAAGAGAAAGATAAGTTCTCTCGCCAGTCTTCACCCGACATGACCTGATTACCAGCCCTCACAGTCCTTTGTTACTACCTTATTTACTAAGTTTTCAACTTGTTCAAAAATATCTGCCATAACTACCTAAACTACCTGGTACTAAAGTGATAGTGGTAATAAGACTAACAGTAC
>CAZSHH010000074.1:0-11873 GCA_964606525.1 uncultured Dehalococcoidales bacterium | reverse complement strand
CTGCCCTTGATGCAAATTATTACTAGCAATTCACAAATAGGACCATATGTGGCCGGACTGTGGCAACGAACTAAAAAGCTCCTGTTGTGATTTCGGATAATCCCCTGGTTTCTATCAGTACCTTGATCATCCGGTTTTCGGTTATAGAATCGCCAATCTTACAATCCAAAAGGAACCAGTATTTTCCTGGTGATATAGTAGATTCGTCGGTTGTGATGCGAATAACCGCGGTATAATCAGATCGAGGAGACACATCAAATTCTATCGGTATGATATTGATCTGCATTCCATCCGGCATACCGGACCGAAGCCCCCCCTTGATGAAACCCGGAGGAGCGGCGGGATCCGCGCTGTTCTCGACACTAAACCAAGTTATATTTAAGGAGGCATGCCCTGACTCTTTATCGCCGGTACCCAGCGTCAAGTCAAGGTTACCCGACTCACCGCGAAGGAGAGTGATACTCTCAGTCACCTGAAAGCGAGTTGACGCCAGAATCATGGTAATCTCTTCGACAACGTTGCCCAAGCTGACTCCGTTGAAATCAACGCCTGGAGCCGCCTGGTAAGCATCGTTGGTCAAGACATGGTTCATGGAATAAACCTGCCCAGTTGTGATCTTAAACCTTCCGGTTGGACCAGGATATTTGTACACACTAGGAGTTACTCCTTTTGTCATGAAAAGTAGATACCGCTCTCCTATCTGGAAAATTGGGTCGTCAGAAAGCCCAGTTTCAGGTTGCCCAAATTCACCTGATTGATTAACGAGTATCGTTCCTTCAGGTTTCCCCTTGAGAATAACTTCCGGAAATAATTCAAATCGTGTGTAACCAGTCTTTTCACTCATTTTTGATACAGATGATATGACTCCAATGACGACAAGGTCAGCGTCTGTGGCTGCATATGATATGCTGTCATATCCTTTAGACCAGCTTGCTTCACTCGAACCCGGCGGGCCGGCAGGAACTTCCTGTGGGAATTCCGATTCTGTGAGACTATTGATCGACGGGCAAGAACAACCGGCAAATAATAGTATCAATGATAGTAATACAGTTCCCGTTAAGATGGAGATGATAGTATTTTGTTTCATATGAATCTCCCTAATCTTTGACCCGCTGATAAAAGCATAGGATTCCAGAAAGCTAGTCTTCTGGAAAGCTCGCTTCGGGTTCAGGATGTTGAGTTTCATCATTCCCGTGCTTTTGGGCTTTCTGCCGAAAGGGCCGGTATCCGTATCCCGGAAGGTAAGGAGGCGGAGGGGCGTTACTAATTGAAGTTAAAGCCATACTCCGCTGATAACTCGCGGAGATTGAGGTCACATTGTTCAGACCGATTACAGCTACTGGAATGTCGCTATTCGTGAATGTTCCGTTTCCTAGTTGCCCGTGTTCGTTCGAACCCCAAGCCCAGACAGTTCCGTCCGACTTCAAGGCCAGGCTGTGATCATGACCGGCAGCAACCGATATTACTCCATCCAACCCTTTTACTCTAACCGGTTTTGGTGAGTTTGCCTCTAGTCCAGTTCCGAGTTGTCCATGGATGTCTGATCCCCACGCGTAAACTGACGTTCCCGGAGTTCCACACGAGGTGGTGATCAATGCTAATGAAGTTAAAAGGAACAAGGCTAATAGTCTTCTCAGCCAATTATTTATTCTTAATTTTTCCATCGTATTCACTATTAATATAGTCGGAATAATGTAAAAAAGTTCATGCATCTACCATTACTGTTGGTTTGAGTTATATTCATAATACCCAAACATCACATGAAGAAGTTTAACTAGTGTAATATAGCAATAACCTGAAAAAAATCAATCACGAAAGAAGGAACATAACAAGGATCTGCGATGCTTAAAAGTACCTTTGATATAGGCTTTGTAAGGGGTTGGGTTTTTGGAGTTACTGCATGTTGTTCAAAATTTATTTCAATGATAGTCTTTTTATCAGTGAGATAGTCACCGTTACCTGTCATGTACGGTAAATGCTTTTTGGTTAGGTTAGGCAGGTTGCCTGGTCGGACATTTACCAGTATCGGTAAAAATTAACTGAAAAGAGTACTTTGCACGACCCGGTGGTGTGTATATTAGTGCTGTCTAAAGAGGGGTTTCGGGGGTCAGGTCAATTTTCTAATCAAGCCATGGTAACCTTAACTCCAGGTGGGATGGTTGGAGGTTTATTAACCGTTATCTGCAGCGATGCCCGGCGACCTACACCCGGACCTCCCTTACTTAATATTATCAAATGAATGTTTGGCATTAGATACGGGCTGCGTTTCCCTTTATTTTGGGGTAAGATCGAAGTACGGAATCACCCAAAATCATGATCTGAGTTTAATTCAGCTGTTCGTCGCACCGGGATACATGGTATAAAAAGAGGGAGTTCTACTAGTCATGACTAATGATTTTATGTCCCGAAGAGCGGAAATAATTAGACTCAGAGAGGAAGGGGCAACCTACATTTCCATCGGCAAACGTTATGGTATCAGCCTTCAACAGGTAGCTGAGATTGTCTCTGGTAAAAAGCGTATCCGGAAAAAACGGTGCACCATGATGCGTACTTACTCTGTTCGGCACTTAACCCGCTTTTTTAATGTTACATATGCCACGATCCATCGTTGGAACGTAGCCGGTTTTTTTAGTGACATCCGTTTGGGTTCGCGACGGGACCGGCGTTTCTTTCGAGATGAAATCATAGTGTTCACGATTAAATATCTGGAACCTGATGGCATCACCTTTTCTATCCCTGGCTTGCATAAGCATTAGATTTCTCCCGAATGGAAAGCGGAACTGGATTCTAGTATTCCGTCTTGGAAATAAGCTGAATAACTCAAAAATACTAGGATAAAGCCAATGGCATTCCAGCGAAAGCTAGAATGACACCTTGCAGGCAACTTGAATTATTCAAGGAACTTACAATACGCAATGCTAGATTGTCTGTCTATTTTTTTATGAGACCATTAGCAAGTATCAATCAGACTGCACCGGAATAGGAGACTGGAGGTTGAATTGTCATACCGGTTTGTCGCTGCGGAACCTGAATTTATACAAGGTGGTGACAGTCAGTGTTACATCGAGGATGTGGACTCCTTTGGTCCCGTCAGCAAATAATCGGCTATTCATTTTTGTTTTTGTATTCTAAGTTATAACACTCAAACCAGACTCAACCCAGAATTAGTTAATGCTAAAATAGTAACGCTCGAGCCGAAAGTCTTTAATAGTAGCCATGGATTGATCTTACCTAAAGAGTATCTTAGGGGAAGGGCAATGTTTGCTAAAAATGATTTGCGGCGAGACGGTTCCATCATAGAAGAGGTCGAAATTTGATAATCAACAATACGGACACCGGAGAATGTTATAATATTTAAAGCGGAAGCCAAATCAAGTACAAGTAAATGTCCTGGGTTTTCTAAACCAATACGATATTTATTCATTAAAGAATTATATAGACAGTACTCTAGCGGAATACGAAAAGCTATCACATTACATCTTTCGGCTATACCCCTAATAAAATCGATTGGTTTGGGAACGTGCTCAATAACATCAATCAACGTGACTAAATCGACGAATTCTTTGCTTTCACAAAAATCAGCATATATAAATTCAATTCCATCCATGGAAATATTCTTGACATGAGGAGAAACGTCATACCCCTTGACAGATGTGAGTGTAAATCCTTTATTCTCGAAAGCCTTCGCAAGAAGTCGTGTTGCCTCACCAGAACCGCAACCGACATCAATAATTGTAGATATTTTTAGGTTATATTTTTTGATGGCTGGGAAAATTACTTTAGATAGGTCAGCAATTTTCCATTTACTATCTGGGGCACAGCGATGTTCATCTTTAAAATAATTACCACTAGAATATTCTTTGCCTATTGAAGAACCAAAGTTATGCATTTTTGTCTCCTAACCCGGACTAATACATGACCTGCCCTCAATAGTTGTACCACTTGTTAAGTTAGTGCCACCGACATTGAATCATTTATCCGCTTTGTCGATATCTGACGGTTAGTTATCGAATAGGGAATACCTAATTATCAGACTTGATGGAATTGATGATCCGGGCGATCCCCTGTAAACAAAGATCAGCTTCATGAAGCTGATCATTTTTCATATACTTATTAAAACGTGCCGCTAATTCTATGAATACCAGTCCCTGCACCATCTCTTGTATTTCATTTTTTTTAGTTTCCTTGATTTCGTTGTCGATCAGTATCTTTTCCACTTCATCCATAATATCCATCATGTATCTCCAAATGGCTGTTATCAAACTCTCCCTAAAATGAGGTTGGGTAAGATGAATTGATTATTGTGAGAGCAGAAATATTGTTATTCGGTATTCATCAAGACCACTAACCGGGATATTTGGGCAAGTAAATCATTTGCCAGGTCCCATTTATTTAACTGGATGCAATTGATGTACCGTTTACTGAGCTCCTCGAGTACGTATGCTTCGTCTAAAAGGTGTTTGTACCGGTTTTCGAAGTCCCTTTTTTCAATGCTGTTTATTAAGTTTTCTACTTGTTCAAAAATATCTGTCATGAACATCTGGTACTAAAGTAATAGTAGTAATAGTACTAACAGTACTGCTCTCGTTGCCAGGCGTCAAGATTATTTTTGTTCACTCAAGTTTACCATTCCTCCCGATAATGGGCGCCGGCTGGTATTATTATCAGTTTTAACCCTGGTTGTGGCTTGTATTTTACCCGTGTCCAAGTACCGGATGGAAACCAGGTGTCCCTTGACCAATCTCATATTTTCCGCACAATTAGCTGGCATACATCACCATAAAAACTAATATTTTCGTATCTTTCCTTTTGTATCCGTTATACATGTTTTTATAGTCGTATTTTGTTGAAAAAAAAGTGCCGGATTCTCGAACGCGTTAGTACCTTAATGTACCTTAAATCAGACGGGCAGCTGTAGCGCCAGTGCCATCGATAGCTATGGATGATTTGTGTAACCTCAACCTTATTTCGCCCCAGTTCTTCTCGCCGAAATCACCGGCAGTAGAAGCATATACCGCTTGTTTTATCCTGCCTGGTACTATCTTACTATTTCGTTAACGTAGGAATGAAGTAATAATGGGATTATCCATCATAATTGAAATATAGAGGCATCTCTCCAATCTGATCAAGTGAACCATGCCTGGTATATTAGTTTACATTAAATAAGGTTGGGATCAATGAAGGTATATCCTGATCATAAGTTAAATTTTTTCCTTCAGGTGGTATTTGCTTATTTAGCAGTATTTTTGCTGGTAAGTGGATTTGATCTAACGTTTACCGGAGAATCATATCTAAATCTATCCGGTTTGTTCCTTATCATTCTGGGCATCGGCTTTGCCATTACCGTGTTCTTCGTGCGCCGTCATACCAGATAGGTTATGACTCTACCCGGAGTTTCAGCATTGAATCAGGAGATGAGGGAGGAGGCAGGAAATATCTTTGATTACTTGTTCTGCAGTCCGTTCTTTTCCCGGGGACTCCACTTATAATATTCCTGCCTGCTCCTCTATACTTCAGTTGGCAAAGACACGGTCTTTGTCGCTTACCTAAAAACTTATCGAGAAAGTAACGGTCTATTTTAATCCGGGATGTATCTGGATATTGCCCCCAGAGCGTGTTGTAATATTGGTTCCTGACGGCACAGAGACAACCCAATCATGATCGAAATCGTTAGCCTGGTCGTATACCATTACACCGCCTGGATTCCACAGAGAAAATGCAATTGCATCAGCAACACCTGGTTCACCACTATCTACTAGTGTACAGATAAGCTTCCATCCGGCTTCTCCATTAAGGGTTCCGTTAGCAGTGAAAAAGGCGATGTTAGCATTTGCCGGTGGAGGTGTTGGCCCAGGAAGAGAGTCATCATAATAGAACTGTAAAGAAGTGATCATAGTTGAATGGAAATTTGCTTTATCGAGGCTGTTCAAACCAACGTTATGGAGAACCATCTGCCATTGCCCCAAGAGTGAAAAATCACTGAGGAAGCCGACATTTCCCCCGTAGGTTACCTTATAGGATTCTTTTTTCTTTCCTCCAGTATCTTTGATGATTTGCCCTCCCCCGGTAACAAATCCTTCAGGTACCTTTATGGTCTTCGTCTCATAGATAATTGCACCTGCGGCGTTGGTCATCGATACTCCATTGATGCGAGCAAAATCCTTTAGTTCGTATGTCCCACCCGGAGTATCTGCAGCGACGGAGATCGTCTCTGTAAAAGCGGCAGTTGCACCGGATGTCACGATTCTGCTCGTTGGAGCAAAGCTAGTCGTGATATAGTCCATGGCATTTCCTGGAGAGTCCGCCACTGTATCCATCGTCACGATAACAGACAAACTGCTTAATCCGGTGAGGATTGCTGTTGCCACATCAGTACCGGTGGCACCGGTGCTCTGAACACTTCCTCCCGTTCCGGTGGCTATGGCGGCCATATCAGCGGCAGCATCTGGCAGTGCCGATGCGGGAAGAAGGCCGATCACCTTAATATTGGCAGCATTCAGTATGCTAACGATATTTGGTATTGTACAGGCACTATCCCCCGGCCATCCGGTTTCTCCATACTTGTGGAAGGCTGCATCGGTTGCTAACAAGATAATCCGGGTCGCATCTGTACGCCATGTTGGTTGATATCCTGCAGGGGTATCAACCGGATCCGTTGTATCTCCATCCTGATTACTATCTATGGCTGCATGTGCTGGTGTCGCAGCATAATGGAGTCCTTCAAGTTGAGCTTCAGGGTAATCAGCACCGGTATATGCGGTCAGGCCAGTAACGGCGGTAGTAAATGATGTTTTATCTGTTGTGAGATCCATTAACCGCCTGTAAACCCAATCACCTTCTGCACCGAACGGATCCACTGCGAAGTCACGGAATCCACCTACCCCCATTGTAAAATCAGTGCCGGTAGCTGCTATCGCATCCCAAATGGCGGGTGCAAGTGAATTCAGAGCGGCAATGTCATCTCCCATACTGCCGGTCTCATCTTGCAGCAGAAAGACATCAACTTTGGGGGGAAGGTAAGGGGTTTGAACTACTTTGCTTATGTCCATTGAACCACCGGGGAAGATCACGGCAGTCACACTTGATGGTGATATGCTTGGTGATGGTACATCAGCCAGCGCTGGAACGGCTATAACTGTTACCAGGATTATCATGGAGAATACAGGGGTAAAGAATTTCAGTATTTTCCTCGCTCTGGATTTCATTTCTCACACTTCCTTCTTAATTTCATGACTATTCAGGATCTTGGTACATTACTACATCGGACAAGATTGGCTGCACAGAACTGATACTGTAATTATTTGTTGTTTGTCTTTTCACCTCCTAAATAATTTTTTCCTGCTGGTAGTATAAAGTGGCTGTCTTTTTTCGGTTGACCACAGCGACTAATTGATGGAAGTAACGAACTCAGGTGTTTTCGAGGGTAATGTTTGAATAATTGTGAAAGATCTCAAAAACAGAAACCTATCGAAAAGAAAAATGAAAGGAGAGGTCTTTCATATAATGCCTCACAAACAGGCAATTCTCAAAAAAACCTAACGATGGGGGATAAGAAACACAAAATACAAAAACCGACCTGTAGAAGGCCGGTTTCACTATTCGCTCGCCACTACCCAAGTGACCATATAAAGGTAGCGCTTCGTTGCTCCTTATCGTAAATCAAACTTTATTACAAAAAAACCTAAATTACCAGTCTCGTCAGAATGATAGTATTATGTAGAAATAATTCGGTGTAGAGGGATCGTTGAAAGGTAAATTAGGTCTTGAAATTATGTCATAAGTCAGATTAATTGACAGATTAAATACCGAATTACTCAAATACCATATGATGATTATTTGCTTTCAAGTACAAGGATCTCTTTGTCCGCCTGTGCCGGCATCAGCGGCATGTTTGAGCAGTAACGTGTGAATCAAGTATTTGTCAGTTGGTTTTCTCTCAAAATACTATTACTTTAGTCTGATACAATTGGCTGTTGGATATAGTACTTTTGGGTCTATTCAGCAAGGAACATATCAGATAGAATTAAAAATATCAATAGGTCAGGTACATCAGGGTTAGCTGCCAGCTACTCAACGCTAAGAGTGCTAATACCGACCTAAACAAACCCCACCTCAAAAAGAGACAGGTCAAAAACCTGCCTCTTCTTGTTTTTTCTACTAACAACGATATCTTGCCGAAGATTAGAGTATTGAATATGATAATTCGATGAGGGGAAATGTATAAATTGAGTCCCGGCTGTTCGGTAAGAGTCGCAAGTCCATCGGTTGGCTGGCATAAGGGACGTACTGAAAAATTGACTAGAGGGGGACATAAAAACCATGTGTATAGGGAAAATAGTCAAGCGGTAAATCGGGTTGATTCCGGTAACTGAAAACGCCCAGCCTTAATATTCACAATATATAGGCCGGCATCACCGATAAAGATATTTTCTATTAGCATTTTCCCTTTTTTCATCTATAATAATCCCACTATTATCTTAGTTTTGTAAAAATTCTATAAGAATCATGGATCAAATTTAACCTTCCGGTTTTCAAGATGCTACTTGACAAGGATTCATTAAAAAAAAACCTAGCGAGTTATGGAACAATGCGGGGAAAAAGCCTTTCCATCCTAGGCTACAAATGGCGACGCTTTCACTTAGCCAGCAAGCCGGGATTATCTAGCGAAGTATTGTGAAAGGAAACTTAATGAAATCAGCAGCAGGTCTGGCGATTATCTGGGTATCCATCGTCACCGCCGTAACCGGATGTGCGTTGGAATCACCTGGTGAGATACCGCGTTCTCTTTCTCCAGATGTAAAGGACGCCCAGGTAGAGATAATCGATGCGTATTGCACATACGGTGAGTCTGCTGAATTCCCTTTCCGATTCACCTTAAAAAACCTCGAGCATGAAGATATTGAAGTTACCTACTATTGGACATTGAATGAGCCAATGGCGGATGGTCCGGGGTCACAAAAGAGTATAAATGATGCAGAAGCTCGTATGTATGAGGGGGCAGGTGGAATATTGCTGACCGCTTTAGGAAAGAAAGAAATCGAAATCCAAGTGAAACCAAAGATAGAGTACGACCCCCGGTTTTTTGTTATGTATGTTTACGTATATCGTGACCGCCAGCAAGTGGGCTGCTACCGGGCTCAGAAATCGACTTATAACTGGGATTACAGCGTGATACCACCTGTTGAGCGAGTTGAGCAACCGTCATACAAGCATATCTGGATTGATACTTTCGTTGAGAAAACGGCAGCAGGCTACCGTGTAAATATCGACGGTATTTTATTCTTGCCTGCGGAAAGAACGGCAAGATTAGACTTGAGCGATATCAGCATAGCTATTGATAGGTTTGAACACCTGTCGCCTTCGCTTAATAACATGCTTTACGAAAGTTCAGCGTTATTTGGCATGAGATTCTATGATACCGATAATAATGGAGAACTAGGCGTAGATGATTACTTTTCGACGAATAATGGTGCCGAAGGCAAAACTGTCAGGCTGGTAAGCCGGGATAACCCTTCTATCCACATATACGGAATCGGTAATAGCCCCGAGGCAATCAAAGAGGAAAACAGGAATGCCATCCAGATACAGAGTGTTGCATATAAAGTCATCGACGAGAAGAGCTTAGAAGTTGAAGTTAAGGTGGCGGCTGTAAACCCCCTGGAGCATGTCGACG
Organism: uncultured Dehalococcoidales bacterium; assembly: GCA_964606525.1. Lineage (GTDB taxonomy): Bacteria > Chloroflexota > Dehalococcoidia > Dehalococcoidales > UBA2162 > JBBITI01. The sequence goes on along the minus strand of CAZSHH010000074.1, from coordinate 2,200 downwards.
CCGAACTTTATGTCCCGGGAGAAAGGGGAGTATCCTCAAGCGGCGCCCATCTCGAACCACCGGTAGCTGATGCTGGCAGTAGCCTGGTTTTCCGCAAGGTAATCGAAACCAGCCTACAATACAAAGGAGAACCGTACCTGCTCATTTTCATCACTGACGGCACTAACGAGGTTTTTTACAATGCCGGGAAAATACCAGGATAGCTTTTGGCAAGATGATGGTTTTTCAATAATTACGAATGGTAACGGCGCTCCGAATACTTTTATTATGGGAAATAGTGTTATCTTGAATACGTATCCGACACGATAACGGTGCGATACACATCAGGTTGGTAGTCCTGTGTTTTTTGAACAGCCAGATCCATTTACCAGCCAGAATTATTCCAGCCAGCCCTAAAAGGTCAGTACAATTTGATGACTGGCCTTTTTGTGTGTAATCACTTCTTATCCAACCGGATATTGAATTGCCAGATCTACTTTTCGGGATGTGGCTTATAAAGCAGGTAGCGGTTGTCGGTAGGTTTGAAAAATCCGTTATTTCCGGTTAAAATAGTGGCCAGATCAAGCCGTACCGGATACTGCCATATATCCGGAACCAAGGAATTTAACAGGGGGTGGGAACATGAACCACAACGAAAATAACCGATTGGTCGTAGGTTCGATACCTACCGGGCCCAGAATCTGCGATGTTTTGTCAGAAGATTCGTTAGCCCACCACCCTTTAAAACTACGACTTGATTCCTGATGTTTTCATGCTCAAGTACGGCGACAAACTGGATTCCATAATCCGGATCCCCACCACCGTATCGGAATATGTTGAAACTACCGACATCAAGATACTGATAGCGGTGACGATAAAAAAAAGATTCCTGGGAAAGTGATTGGTTATCATTCTGCCGGCTACAATTTTCAGATTACTGACACTTTTTTGCCGATTAGAAGGCTACTATATGCAGGTAAAAGGGAGTCTCCTTAGAGACTCCCTTTTTGGGTGGATGATTGGACATATAATTTGTTCCACTGTCTTTGGCTTTAGTCTGCTAGCCCATAGCGAATCAGGATGACCTGACGCTGGTCTTCGATACGTCGTAGATGATCCGTTAAATTCTCCGGTACAGGTTGCACCAGGACTTTATAGTTATTTATGCCGGTTATGGTATTTTGCCGTTCTGCCTCCAGCTCCTTTAATGCCCTGCTTACCTCATCCACAGCCTGTTGTGCTGCGAGTAATTTTTCCGGCACCGGTTGGTTCAAGAATCTATACTCGTTGATACCCATGTGGATTGATTGTCCCATTTGACGAAGGGTCGCCTGGTCCCTGGTCCAGTCATCCGTAAACAGAGATGGAATATTATTTTTTGTGGAATTTACAGGCGATGGCTGCACCTTTGCGACCTGGACTGATTCGTTACAACCGGCACATAGGAAAGCTACTGTTAAAGATGTTATTACCAAGACTGCTATGATTGATATTTTCATTTACGTTTTCCTTTTTAAATATTTTGGATTTACCTGTTAATTTCCTTTCTCCTTAATCTCCGAATGTCACATCTCACCACCCTCCTCGCCTATCGGGATTCGCAGTATCGCCACAGGTCAGCGACACCAGTGGGAGGCCCAGGTTAGATAGTTGGATCAGCAGCCCGTAAAGAGCAGCCTGGTCACGGACAAATCCGCTCATGACCGTGTTGCCCCGGGGTGTGTGGTCGATATCCAGGCTTGCCAGCCATTCAGACCAATTTCTATCGATCTGTCCCTTGACCTGAATTTTGATTGCCTGCATCTGATTGCCCCCTGTTTTTTCTTGCGACCCTGTTTACAGTTTCAGAGTAACAGGGGACAAGATTGACTGTAATCAATCATTAGATTGATACTGAAGATTGATTTTGAGGATTACACGGCAGGCAAGAACCTATCAACGGCTGGTAACAAGTTATGATTTCATCAAAAAGAGAAAAATCTCGATAAACTCGCGAGAGGATATTTTTTGGACCTTGAAACAGTTGACCTAGATGAGTTTGATCTCTTTAGCCTGGGAAACAGCCTGGGTACGATTGGCTACATTCAGCTTCTAAAAATGTGGTGGACGTGAGTCTTGACGATCCTCGGCCTCGATAATGTTGATCAACTTGCGGGCAAATTCAGGTTCGATACTATGGAAAATCGTTTGTTTCAGCAACGGGACCATCTCTAAAGTCTCG
>CAZSHH010000073.1:0-15763 GCA_964606525.1 uncultured Dehalococcoidales bacterium | reverse complement strand
TACTTACAAAATGAAATCCGTGATTACCTGGATATGCTGGCTAGCCGGACACAGGAAACACCAAAGGAAACTGCCGCGGCAGAGGCTGAGCTTCCGGTAATAGAATCCCCTTTGACCGACCGCGAACTCCAGGTTATTCAGCTGCTGGGGGAAGGAAGGTCGAATAAGGAGACCGCGGCAACATTACACATCAGCGACCAGACGGTCAAGAACCATATCAGCCACATCTTTGCCAAACTTGGCGTCAATGACCGTACCTCTGCCGTATTGATGGCTATCAGCAATGGTTGGATAAAAAAAATCGATCCAGAGCCTACAAAACCAGTACTTGACAAAGACGTCTAACGCGGTTTAGACTTTCTATAATTGAATATTTTAAAGGCGACGAACGAGAGTAGTAAGCCGCCAGCGGAGCTCAGAGAGCCGGGTGAGGTGTGAGCCGGCGCTAGCGCAGAGGTCTGAATGGACTCGGGAGCTGCAAGCCGAAAATACGGAGGTATCGTATGAGTAGGTTATGACGGAAAGGGTACCGTTATCAAAACCCAGGGTATCGTCCTGTTAATCCGGGGCCGTACCTGAAAGAGATGTCCCGTATATTTTGCGGGATAATTAGGGTGGCACCGCGAAGGAAAAGCCCTCGCCCCTATCGGCGAGGGCTTTTAGTTTTACTGCGGAGCTGCCAATGTACCCAAAACTGGAAGACATTAAGAATCTAAGGACAGAGGCTAACATCATCCCGGTATACCGGGAAATCATTGCCGACCTCGAGACACCCGTTTCCGCCTATCTGAAGCTTAACCGCGGCGGTTATTCCTTTCTGTTAGAAAGCGTAGAAGGCGGCGAAAGGATCGGCCGTTACAGTTTTATAGGTACTGAACCCTACCGAACGATCAAAATAACTGACGCCGGAAAAAACGATCCCCTCTTAGCTATTGCCGCCGAACTACAGCGATATCGCATTGCAGAAATCGACGGCCTGCCGAAATTCACCGGGGGGGCAGTTGGCTATCTCGGGTATGAGGCAGTATCCTGTTTTGAAGAATTACCGTCACCTGCAGCTGATCCCCTTGATATCCCACTGGCCTTTTTTATGCTGGCCGATACGATGTTGATCTTTGACCACGCAACACACCGGATCAAGGTGGTCAGCCATGTGCACCTGGACGGTGATATCGAAACCGCTTACCGTCAGGCAGCAGGGAAAATCAATGCCCTAGTAGAAAGGCTGTACCAGCCGATACCGGACTCCCCCTATACCCCACACCACTCCCCCTGTTCAGTGCCGCCAATGACCTCCAACTTTTCTAAAGTAGAATTCGAAGCAGCCGTGGGCAAGATCAAGGAATATATCACTGCAGGAGAAGCCATCCAGGTGGTCCTATCACAGCGCCTGGCCCGGCCGACGGCAAGCCATCCCTTTGAAATATACCGGGCGCTACGGACCATCAATCCCTCGCCGTACATGTTCTATCTCGATTTCCTGGATTTCCAGCTTATCGGGGCATCCCCGGAGATACTGGTCCGGGTAGACGGCGACACCGTTGTTACCCGGCCCCTGGCCGGCACCCGCCCCCGCGGGAAAACCCCGGTTGAGGATCGACAGCTCGAAGATGAGCTGAAACATGATGAAAAAGAACGCGCCGAGCATATCATGCTGGTTGATCTTGGCCGTAATGATATCGGCCGGGTGAGTCAACCGGGTACCGTTAATGTCAGTGAACTCATGGACGTGGAACGTTACTCCCACGTGATGCACCTGGTGACCCACGTCCAGGGCAAACTCCGGCCGGAAATGACCGCCTTCGATGCCTTAAGGGCATGTTTCCCGGCGGGCACAGTTTCCGGTGCTCCGAAAATCCGGGCGATGGAGATCATCGCCGCCCTGGAATCCAGCAAAAGAGGGGCATATGCGGGGGCGGCCGGTTATTTTGCCTATTCCGGGAATATGGACATGGCTATCGCCATCCGTACGATTGTCCTGAAACAGGGCACCGCTTACGTCCAGGCCGGCGGGGGCATCGTCTATGACAGCGTCCCAGAACGGGAATACCGGGAGAGCCTGAACAAAGCCCAGGCAACACTGAAAGCGATCGAACAAGCAGAATCATCTGAGGAGGCAGGGCATGCTGCTACTGATCGATAATTACGATAGTTTTACCTATAACCTATACCAGTACCTCTGTGAACTAGGGGCGGAAGTCAAGGTAGTCCGGAATAATAAGGCCACCATCAGCGAGATCAGGGCAATGAACCCGGAACGGATCATCGTTTCTCCAGGGCCGTCGCATCCCCGGCAAGCAGGTATTTCCAACGAGGTTATCCGCAATTTCGGCAACCGACTACCGCTATTAGGAGTTTGCCTCGGCCACCAGTGTATCGGTTACAGCTACGGGGGCAGCGTAGGGCTGGCACAAAAGATCATGCATGGTAAATCATCATCGATCCACCATAATAATACCGGCGTATTTACCGGCATGCCTAATCCCTTCACTGCCATCCGTTACCATTCCCTGGCGGTATCCCGCGAGAATTTACCTGAATGCCTGGAAGTCACAGCCTGGACGGAGGACGGCGAAATCATGGGACTCCGCCACCGCCAGTTTAAGGTAGAAGGCGTCCAATTCCATCCGGAATCGTTCATGACCGAAAACGGGAAGGGCATACTGCGTAATTTCCTGGAGTTATAGAAGAAACCGGTAGAAACAATGGAGAATCAACCGCAGCCAGACGTATTAAATGGAGTGTCGATATGATAAAAGAAGCGATCCAGATGATAGTTGACAGCCGGTCGTTATCCATGGAGGAAGCGGCGGCAGTGATGGAAGAAATCATGGACGGCCGGGTAACGCCCTCGCAGTTCGGGGCTTTCGTGACTGCCCTGCGCATGAAAGGCGAAACGGTGGAGGAAATCGCCGGCCTGGCCCGGACCATGCGCGCAAAAGCGGTCCATGTGGATAATGGCGGCGGCACGGTTGTGGATACATGCGGCACGGGCGGGGACGGGGCTGCCACGTTCAATGTATCCACCACAGCAGCCTTCATCGTGGCCGGGGCTGGTATGAAAGTAGCAAAGCACGGCAACCGGGCTATGAGCAGTAAAGCCGGCAGCGCCGACGTCCTGGAAGCCCTGGAGATAAAGGTAGACCTGACGGCAGTACAGGTAGAAAAATGTCTGCAGGAAGTGGGTATCGGCTTCATGTTCGCTCCTTCCTTTCATCCTTCGATGAAATATGCCGCGATGCCCCGGAAGGAAATCGCCATCAGGACGATTTTCAATATCCTCGGTCCGTTAACCAACCCGGCAGGCGCCCAGGCCCAGGTAATCGGGGTTCCCGCGCCGCAGTTTGGGGCCAAGATGGTACAGGCACTTGCCCTGCTGGGAACCAGGCATGCCCTGATCGTCCACGGTCTGGAAGGGCTGGACGAAATATCGATATCCGGGCCCAGTAAAATCTGGGAAGTATATCAAAACAAAATATCAGAATACCAGGTCACACCGGAAGATTTCGGATTCCTGCCTACCCCGGCGTCTGAAATCCGCGGAGGGACAGCAGCAGATAATGCCCTGATTCTCCGCCGCATCCTGGACGGCGAAAAAGGGCCCTGCCGCGAAATGGCAGTGATGAATGCTGCCGCCGGCCTCCTGGCAGGGCAAGCCCATGAAGGTGGTGTCCGTGAACTCGTAATGTGCGCCCGGAAAGCGGAAGATGCCATCGACAGCGGCCGAGCCCGGGAAAAACTGGGCCAGATGACAAAGATAACTCAAGGTTTTACCAATTAACACCAGGAGAGGCCGTTAATTGAGGAAGAAAGCATGATACTGGATGAGATCATCAAAGCCAAAAAACAAGAACTGGGGGAAACAAAAACAAAGCTGTCTCTCAAGGAAGTGGAAATTCAGGCGCATGAAGCTACGGTGCCGCTTGATTTTACCGCGAGTTTGAAAGGGGAACGCATCAAGATCATTGCTGAAATCAAGAAGGCCTCACCCTCCAGAGGCTTGATCGCGGCGGACTTTAATCCGGTAAGGACAGCCCAGGTTTATACCGAAAATGGGGTGGCTGCTATCTCGGTATTAACTGAAACCCGCTACTTCCAGGGTAGCCTGACCTATCTTGATACGGTGAAGCAAATGCTGGCAGGTTACCGGATACCAGTTTTAAGGAAGGATTTCCTGTTCGAGCCTTACCAGGTTTTCGAGTCGCGGGCGCACCGGGCAGATGCAGTTTTACTTATCACCGCTATTCTTACGCCGTCTTTACTCGGTGAACTGCTGGCAGTGGTGCACCAGCTTGGTATGAAAGCCCTGGTCGAGATACATAACGAAAAAGAACTGGATACGGCTTTGAAGAGTAATGCCGCTATCATCGGCATCAACAACCGTGACCTGACGACCTTTCAAGTTGACATAACTACGACAGAAAAATTAAGGCGCCTTATCCCCCCGGAAAAAATAGTAGTCAGTGAAAGCGGCATCAAAAACCGGGCTGATATGGAACGGATGCAGCAGTGGGGGGTAGACGCGGTCTTGATTGGGGAAGCTTTCATGGCTACTCCCAATATTGCGGCTAAGATGAGGGAATTACGGTGACACAGATAAAAATATGCGGCTTATCGTCCGTCGAACATGCGCTGGCCGCTACGGAAGCCGGCGCTGATTATATCGGCATGGTCTTCGCCGCCAGCCGGCGGCAGGTAACGCCGGAAACAGCACGGGAAATAGTCCGGGCTATGGAGAAGCAAACATACCATCCGCAGACAGTCGGTGTTTTTACCGGTACCCCAGCCACGGAAGTCAACCGTATTGCTGGATTCTGCGGCCTCGACCATATCCAACTCAGCGGGGATGAGCCATGGGATTACTGTTTACTGATCGGCCGGCCTTTAATAAAAGTGATCCATGTTATGCCAGGTATGACATCCGGGGATGTGACCGCCGTGATTGATGAAGGGGTTCGCATCCTGAAAAACATGGATGTTATATATCTACTCGATACCGGTACCAGCAACGCTTTCGGAGGCACCGGCCAGGCTTTCGACTGGGCTATCGCCCGGGAAACTGCTATCCGTTATCCGGTAATAGTGGCTGGTGGCTTGACCCCGGGAAACGTGACAGATTTAATCAACCAGGTCCATCCGCTGGGCGTGGACGTTTCCGGCGGTGTAGAGTCGGGCGGAATCAAAGACCCGGAGAAAATTAAAGCTTTTATCCGGATGGTCAAACAGGCAGAAGCCCGTCCAGTGAAAGGGAGAAAACCATGAAAAAAAGGATATTGACCGGCGACCGGCCGACCGGCCCGCTGCACATCGGCCATTATGTCGGTTCACTGGAGAACCGGGTCCGGCTGCAGCAGGATTATGACTGTTTTTTCATCATTGCCGATTACCAGTTCCTGACTGATCACCTGAAAGAAACAGCGAAGACGGAACATATCATTGAACAGATACTACTGGATTGGCTCTCGGTCGGGATGGACCCGGAAAAGAGCACCTTCTTTATCCAGTCCAGCATCCCGGAAATTGCCGAATTGACAATGTACTTCTCGATGCTGGTCAGCCTCGCCCGGGTGCAGCGGAATCCAACGGTGAAAGAGGAATATAAGAACTCTAGACTTTCATCGATGAGTTATGGTTTTCTGGGCTATCCAATATCGCAAGCCGCCGATATCCTCTGTGTGCGGTCGCACCTGGTCCCGGTAGGTGAAGATCAATTGCCCCACCTCGAACAAGCCCGGGAAATTGCCAGGACATTTAATACTACCTTCGGAGAGGTCTTTCCTATCCCCGAAGCGCTGGTAGGTACGATATACCGATTACCGGGGCTCAATGGGCACAAGATGGGAAAAAGCGCTGGTAATGCTATATTTTTGAGTGATCCTGCTGCAGAGGTAACCAGAAAAGTCAGTATGGCCATCACCGACCCTACCCGCATAAGAGCCACCGACTCCGGACACCCGGAAATATGTAATGTATACCAGTATCATATGGCTTTCAACCGGGTTGAGGTTCCGCAAATCGAAAAAGAATGCCGGCAGGGGAGCATTTCCTGTACCTCCTGTAAACACCACCTGGCGGCCGCTTTAAACACTTTTCTCGATCCGATCCGAGAGAAGAGAGCTTATTATGAAGCCCAGCCGGCTATCCTGAAAAACAGCATCCAAGAAGGCAACAAACGTGCCGGTGCTAAAGCAAAAGAGACCTTGCAGATGGTCCGGGAGACCATGCACTTTAATTACAAGAACCTGTTAGGGGGTGATCTAGTTGCTGCCAGATAACAAAGGATACTTTGGAGATTACGGGGGGCGGTTTGTACCCGAGACGATCGTACCTGCCCTGGAGGAACTTAACCGGGCATACAACGAAGCCAGGGGCGACCAGAAATTCTGGGAGGAGTACGCTAACTTATCCCGGTATTATTCCGGACGACCTACCGCCCTGTATTATGCCACCCACTTGAGCGAACACTGCGGCGGCGCCCGCATCTATCTCAAGCGGGAAGACCTGGCCCACACCGGCGCACACAAAATAAATAACGCCCTGGGCCAGGGCCTGTTAGCGCGGCGGCTGGGCAAACAAAGGATCGTTGCCGAAACCGGGGCGGGCCAGCACGGCGTCGCTTCGGCGGCTGTCTGTGCCATGCTGGACATGAAATGCATCGTATATATGGGAGAAGAGGATGTGCAGCGGCAGTCGCTGAATGTCTTCCGTATGAAACTGATGGGTGCAGAAGTCCGCCCGGTCGGCAGCGGCAGCCGCACACTCAAGGATGCCATCAACGAAGCCTTCCGCGACTGGGTCAGCAATGCCAGGGACACCTATTACCTGCTGGGTTCGGTGGTGGGGCCGCATCCTTACCCCATGATCGTACGTGACTTCCAGTCGGTGATCGGCCAGGAAACCCGGCAGCAAGCCCTAGAGCAGATGCAGCACCTGCCGGACTACATCATTGCCTGCGTGGGGGGCGGCAGTAATGCCATGGGCATCTTTTATCCATTCCTTAATGATAAGGAAGTAAAGCTGATCGGGGTGGAGGCGGGGGGACAGGGCATCACTACCGGGAAACATGCCGCGACCCTTGGTACCGGCACACCGGGCATCCTGCACGGGACAAAATCCTATGTTCTCCAAGACAGCCACGGCCAGATCAGGGAAACCCACAGCATCTCCGCCGGCCTGGATTATCCCGGGGTAGGGCCGGAACACAGTTTTCTAAAAGATTCCGGGCGGGCTCAATATGTATCCGTGGACGACAAGGAAGCCCTGGAGGCTTTTCAACTGTTATGCCGGTTAGAAGGCATCACACCGGCACTGGAATCCGCCCACGCCGTTGCGTATGCCGTCAAGTTAGCGCCTTCCCTGGATAAAGAACAGGCCGTCGTAATCAACCTTTCGGGGCGGGGGGACAAAGATATGGGTATCGTTGCCACAGCACTGGGGGTGACACTATGAGCCGGATTTCGAGTATCTTCAATAATAATCACAAAGCATTAATCGCTTATGTTACTGCAGGGTATCCTTCGATGGAAGCTACGGTGGAAGCGGTGCCGCTGCTGGCGGAGCTGGGCTGCGACCTGGTGGAGATGGGGATTCCCTTTTCCGACCCGCTGGCCGACGGCGCCACCATTCAGCAAGCCAGTCATGCAGCGTTACAAAACGGAACTACGCCGCAGCAATGTCTGGAAGCCGTCCGGCGGATAAGGCAAAAATCCGATATCCCGCTGGTTTTCATGAGTTACTATAATCTAGTCTACAGTTATGGAATAAAAGCGTTTTCCCAGGCATGTGCCGAATCAAAGATCGATGGCCTGATCATTCCCGACCTGCCACCAGATGAAGGGGCGGAACTGGAGAAAACGGCCGGAGAACACGACCTCAACCTGATCTATCTCCTGGCACCGACAGCAACCAGCGAGCGGATCAAACTGGTGACGGAACACGCGGCCGGTTTTGTGTACATGGTCTCTATCGCCGGAGTTACCGGGGCCAGGAATAAACTGCCAGCCAAACTAGAAAATTTTGTCCGGCAGGTACGGAAAACTACCCGTAAGCCATTATGCGTCGGCTTCGGCATCTCGACCCCGGAACAGGCCGGTGAAGTAGCCCGTTATGCCGACGGTGTAATCGTAGGCAGCCGCCTGGTACAGTTGATGGAGGGGTTTAGCTGGAAAATTGAGATCGGCAACTTTATCGTTGGCCTGCGGAAAGTACTGGATGCCGCAGGAAGCAAGGCCGCTTTAACTATTTCCGATCAGGCATCAAGCAGGGCGGGACATTTCTTTTAATACGGCGGCATAAGCCTCATATGCCCGGCGGCCGAAAAGAACGAAGACGACTTCCCTGATGCTGCCGGAGGCGGCTTCCAGGAAATTCCTGACGGCACCCAGGGCGACTTCGGCGGCTTCTTCCATGGGATAACCGTAAGCCCCAGTGCTGATGGAAGAAAAGGAAATACTGCGGAGGCCATGCCGGGCCGCCAGCTGCAGGCTTTCCTGGTAAGCACTGGCCAGGATTGCCGGTTCATCGTGTCCGCCGCCGTGCCACACCGGCCCTACGGTATGGATCACATATTTCGCTTTCAGGCTCCCGCCGGTAGTAATGACCGCCTGGCCGGCAGGCAGCCGGCCATGTCGAGCCACGATCTGTTTACATTCCTCCAGGACAACCGGCCCACCGGCGCGATGGATAGCGCCATCCACGCCACCGCCGCCCATCAACCCGGAATTAGCTGCGTTAACGATGGCATCGGTGTCCTGGAGAGTGATATCGCCCTCAACCAACCGCAACATAACGCCATTGATCTTGACTTCCATACTTAACCTCCTCCCCGAACTGCTAATGCGTCTGCAACCAGTGTACTTCAGCGAGGATCGCCGGCAGAATTTCACCGGTCTTGCCCTGAATCAGGTAGTCGGATATCCCTTCCCGGGTGAGGGGTGTTGGTTCGGCATTAACCTCGATGATGACTACGCCGCTCCTTTCCCGGGCAACCGCCGGCAGGGAGGCAAAGGGATAGACCACAGCGGAAGTGCCGCAGATCAGCATCAAATCGCAAACCTGGGCTTCAGCCAGGCTCTGGGCGGCCACATCTCCCGGTATCGGTTCGCCAAAGGAGACCGTATCGGACTTGAGGATACCCTGGCAGCGTCGGCACCGGGGCGGCAGTTTATCCTCTTTCTGGAGCTGTTCCAGGTCGTACTCTTCTCGCCAGTACCGGGCACCGCAGGAAATACAACGCAGCTTCATAAAATTACCGTGGTATGCAAGTACCCGCTGGGAACCGGCTTTCTCATGCAGGGCATCGATGTTCTGGGTGATCACGCACTTCAGGAGACTCATCTTCTCCAGTTCGGCCAGGGCGAGGTGGCCGGGGTTAGGCTGGGCTTCCCAAAGATTACCCAGGCCGGGACCACGGGCAGAAGATAACGTCTCGGTCCAATAAGACTTCGGGTTTTTGAGGAACGTTTCGTAATATAAGTAAGCTTCCCGCTCGGCTTCCGGATGCCTGGTCCAGAGTCCGGATGGCCCGCGGAAATCGGAGATACCGGATTCGGTAGAAATACCAGCGCCGGTCAGGGCGACGGCATATCGCGCCTCCACCAGTGATTGGGCCGCTTTCCGGATAAAACCCTTCGTATCATCAGCCATGGCGCGCTAATCATAGCCCAACATGAAGGTTTTCTCAACAACGCGCATTGACTCATAAAAAATGAACGGATGGATAGTTTGCCCCGGTATACCAATAAGCCTATAATCAGAAGCATTTATTTAGAATTTTGGCGGCAGCGCAAACGTTGCTTTAATTTGATGTCAGAAGAGAAAACAAACAACCTCGATCTGAAACCTGCCCCCAGGAAGAAAATTTTCTACGGCTGGTGGATCGTTATTGCCGGCGCCTTACTCCGTTTTTTCAGCGGCGGCTCTTTTTATTACGGGCTATCGGTCTTCTTCAACCCTATCCGGGAGACTTTCGGGTGGAATGCCGCCACGACTTCAGTAGCCTTTACCTTGCGCAGCATCGAGACCGGACTTTTCAGTCCTCTCGTAGGGGTGCTGGCAGACAAATTATCGCCGCGGAAAATGATGCTGTTCGGCTGGTCAGTAATCGGCCTGGGTTTCATCTTGATGAGCCGCATCAACTCCTTGTGGAGTTTCTACGGTATTTTTGTCTTTATCGCGATCGGCATGAGTTTCGGCACCGGACTGGTCATGAACACCACGGTAGCCAACTGGTTCACCAGGAAAAGAAGCCGGGCATTAGCTATCACCTTTATTGGCCCCGGGGCCAGCGGGCTGTTGGCACCGCTCATGGCATGGGCGGTCGCCGGCGTCGGCTGGCGGCAGACCTTATTCGTGACCGGTATCTGCATGTGGGTAATCGGCATCCCGCTCAGTCTGCTCTTTCGCGACCGGCCGTCGAATTACGGGTACCTGCCGGACGGCGAATCCCCGGAACAACTCCAGGTTAAGCTGCGGACAGAGGTTAAGCCAGCAGCAGGTTTTACAGCGAAGGAAGCGCTCCGGACACGGACTTTCTGGATGATTTCGCTGGTACAGATGTTTCAGCAATTGGGGACCAGCGCTATTTCAGTGCACATTGTCCCTTACCTGGAAAATGTCGGGGTCCCAACGACTGTCGCCGCCCTCTCGGTTACCGGATTGACGGTGTTGTCGCTAACGGGGCGGTTAGGTTTCGGATTCTGGGGGGATTATGCGAACAAGCGCTACCTGATCGCATTTTCCATCGGTTTACAGGCGGCGGGTTTGTTTATTTTTTCGTTGATCACCGCCAATACAGTCTGGCTATTAGTCGTCTTTTTATTAGTATATGGACCGGGGTTCGGCGGCCCGATCCCGCTCTGGCCTGCGATGCAGGCAGATTACTTCGGGATGAAACACTACGGTTCGATCATGGGTTTACTGACGCTGACCAGCGTTATCGGGAGTATGACCAGCCCGGTTTTTGCCGGATGGATATTCGATATGACCGGGAGTTATAAATTAGCCTGGCAGGTCTTTATTTTTATCACCATCGCCGCCATACCCCTGATGTTATGGACCCGCCCGCCGAAGCCGGCCAGTTAGTTTACATAAATCGGTTATTAACTATCTTTATCATCCCGGATGCGACGGCTGTAAGTAAAAACCCAGTAAAGGACCTCAGGCAATCTTAAGTCACCGAGGACTTTTCCTTCATCGTCAATAACCGGCAAGGTATCTTCTTCATATTCCATCATTAAAAATAATGCCTTTTGTAAAGAATCACTTTCTTTGATGGAAAGGTACGAGGATGCCGGGGAAGCTAAATCCCTGGCTTTACGGGCATCGAGGATGCGGAATATCTCGGAAATTGCCATGGTGGAGCCTTTGCCGCCGGTGATATTTAGATGGGCCCATTTCAATAAGTCCCGCCGGGTCACCATCAAGGAAAATTTACTATATTTATCAGCCAGAAAGATGGCTTTTAAATTGGGATTTTCCGTTAAAGTACGGATCATGTCCTCCAGCAAGGTATCTTCCGGTAGTGTCATGGCCGCGGTACCATGCATGTGAAAAACCTGTCCGACCAGCGGATCAGCCATAGTTCTCACCTTCAATTTTTTTTATGGGATGGGAAACTCCAACGACCTTAAGCAGCGGGACGACAAAAGCAATTCCCATCCCTGGTTTTTCCTAATCACATTCCGTGTCTATAGAATGAAGTATGTCTTCGGCTCGTTCGTTGTAAACCATGGACAACACGATCTCTTTTTCCGGTTCAATGTGAATACCCGGGATTTTCTTCTGTTCGTGTATACCGACACCCCTGCCCATCATGATCGTGCCGCCTTCAGCACCGGCTTTCATCGAAGCTTCGAGTACTTTATCCCCCCAGCCTTTTCTGACAATAGTAACAATTAAAGATACATCTTGCAAGCAATACGCCGCGAAAACGAATGGTGCCGGAGGAAGACTCTTAGACCTGGTGGCACAAAACACGGACCGCCGGTTCACTCCAGGTAGTGACAAAGCCCAGGAGAAGGCCAAAAGGTATTACCGGCCACTTCATAGAAAAGGAGCTGAGAGCTTCACCAATCGCATGTCCGTAGGGGAGAAATCCGATCTGTACGCCGATGAGAAAAAACCATAATCCCAGGGCAGATAATAAAGTCCCTTTCACCAGGTTGAGGAGATAAGTAGTGGGCCGCTTCAGGAAAAATACCTGGAATAAAGCCAGGATCGTTAGCAGGGGGAGCACAGCTTCGATAACCCCCCGGAAGGTGCTGAAAATATCGGTGAAAATGTCAATCCCGGTTATCCCACGATCAACCCGGTGCCCACGGTTTTACCGGCCGGTAGAATACCGACCTCGATTCCCAACAAGGAAAACATCATGCCGGCAATTACCAGGATAGCACCGATCAGGAACTGGACGAAAATGACCGCGGGAGACCGGACGAAGGTAATCTGCAGTACGAAGACCACCACTACCAGCGGGGCAATGGCCCGGACGACTTCAAAAAAAGTACTTCGTAACAGACTTCGCATAAAATGAAATAAACCCCTTTACAAGTAAAACCTGACATGTTTCCTGAAAACCGATAGACCTGAGAAAGGAACCAGTAATTTAAGCTGCTGCCAGTCAAGCCGGCGGGCCGATACCTGAGGAAATTATAACTGATTCCTGCAGCGGATGTCAGCTTCATACCATATTCTTCGGGAAGGAAGCCACAGGGATAGTCGAACATTCCCAAAATTAAGAATCTCAGGCTGATGGTGTAGACTGCTATATTATCCCAGGCGGGAGATGTAGTATTCGACATCTATACACCATTTTGCATAATATCAAAAATGTCGTAGGAAAATCTCTTGACAAAGAATTTCATCATAGTAAAATCGAGATTAAGTTAACAATTCCTCAGATATTTCTCCGGGGAATTTTTTATTTGGTAGATTTGTCAATGCGAATCTTCAATAGTAAATTTGTGCGAGGGATTCGGGTGGCGAAAGTCGTCGCCCTGGCCATGATCGCCGCACCAGAGCCGATCTCCACAGCAGTCGGGCTGGTGGTATTAGGAGTACTCACCCCGCCGGAACTGATCATCAAATACCATGAAGCACGTAAGAAGAAATATCTCCGGCATATCCTGAAGGGTTATCTGAATACATACCGGCCATTTGGATACGGCATGGGTTATGTACCCAAAACATCATCATCGCTACCTTACCGCAACCTTAACGAAACCTTGGGGGAAAAAGAGGGACAATATACCGCCCAGAAACAGCCGGATTATAAACCGTCATTCAGGATAGAAGAACCGCCGGTGATTTACCATACTCTTGACCAAAGAATCGTAGCCCGGCGGTATATGGAAAATGGGGGAAAAAAGGCGGGATTTGTAGGTTATTGGGGACGCCAACAAATAATAGATTTCAAGACGCCGGTGCAACATTCTTCGCGAATCAACTCTTTCTCATTGTCCTGAAACCAATTCCCGGGAAGAAGTAATTATACCGTAGTGTCCCTGGTCCGCCCGTACTCATCAAGCAAGCCAGATATCATGGCGATCACGGTTGATTTGTGATCCACCATATTCTAAAAAGCAAAGTGAATTACCCACCAGCAAGCTGGTGGGTAATTCACTCTTGATGAAGCTCAGAAGCCGATCATATTACATGATGATTTTTCGAAAATTGAAGGTCAAACGCTTTCGTGATATACTTCCGGTCAGTTTAGGTTATTTTAACTCTTATCATATTACTGCTAAGCGTTGGATGACTTGAACAGTAATGTTACAGGAGGTTATCCGATGGCTTATCAGGACAAAACAATTCAGTGTGCAGATTGTGGTAGATCTTTCACCTTCACCGCCCAAGAACAGGAATTTTATGCATCGAAAGGCTTTGCCAATGAACCCAAGCGCTGCCCCGAATGTCGACAAAATCGAAAAGCAGAAAGAGGTGATGGGGGAGGTAGTCGAGGCTCTCGGCAAATGTATCCTGCTAAATGTGCGCAATGTGGCAAAGATACAGAAGTCCCCTTTCAGCCGCGGGGTGATAAACCCGTTTACTGTCGCGACTGTTATAGCAAAATGACCCCAAGCAGATAACCAGCCTCATCAAAATCATCAGCGAAGGCGCTGATTTTTCTTGATTTCTGAGGAGTGTACCAGCTTTCTTCCTGGTAGACCCAAAGTGTCTTTGTATGGTTCGGGTTGTATCCTGGTTGTGATACGATATGGCCGGGTTCGATATGGGTAATCCGTTTTTGAGGAAATCGTCATAAGGTTCCCTCAAAACTGGATAATCAATCAAGCTAAATATGTATGAAGGGGTCATCTGATGCAATTTCAAGACAGATCACTAAAATGTTCGGACTGTGGATCGGCATTTACCTTTAGCGCTAAAGAGCAGGAGCAATTCGCCGAGAAAGGATACACTAATGTACCAGGTCGTTGTCCGGCATGTCGCCAAATAAGGAGAGCGAAAAGAGAAGCAGAAAACGCCGGGATCAAGGGTACGAGCCACTACGATAACTCTTATGATACCGGGAGAAGTAATCGAAGTAGCTACCGGAGCAGCAACTTCCGGTCATCGCCGAACCGACAAATGTACCCTGCGAAATGCGCTTCATGCGGTAAAGACACCCAGGTGCCATTTCAACCTCGCAACGATCGTCCGGTCTACTGTTCCGATTGTTTCCGTAAGACTCGCCCGGTATAGGATAATGGATAATACATTCTCCGAACTACCGCGTTAGTTGGTTACATCGAGAATGTCCGGCAAGGGATACTGTTTCCAGTAACGGAGAATAAACTAACTGGTACGAATCATATGATTTAGTCGGCCTTGGGCAATATTCAAGCAATAACCATTTTCCTGCTCAGACTTGGTAAGGGAGGTAATGTACATGGCATTTCAAAGCAATCCAAAGAGAAAGCGGACAATTACCTTAACCGAAAAGGAGTACTTGAAGAGCGAGATTTGGAAGTGTGAGAATTCTCCAACCGGGGGGCACTGGTGGAACTGTAATTGCGAACCGGCGATCTGTACCATCTGCGGCAAAACAAAGAATTTGGTTAACGTTTAAGGTGAGAAAGGGTAAATAGACCGCCACGTATTATTCCGGAAAAATCACTTTAGATGAGAAACGTCACTCAAGGCCTCCCTCAACTGGTACAGTGGGATTACAGTTTTTTCAGCGGTAACGCTGCCATCATTATGTACTTCCTGTACAGTCTCTCAGCGGCTTTGATGTTCGTGCTGTTTGGCATGATCATCGGACTTCTATATCAATACTTCGGCAGGGCAAAATCATGGTATTTACGCTTGAATGGGCTATCCAGACCGGCATGACAGCCGGTATCGCTACTATCGGTAGTGTTTTAGCGACCCGCGCCACAATCTGGTTGTTCGATGGGATGAAGAAGAAGAAAGCGGAAAAGCCGATTACGGAGTGCCCTTTACAGGGTTGTTTGAGTTGTCGAATGAGGACCAGCGAAAAAAGAAAGATGACAAATATCTAAAGTCAATTATTTCTTAAGAAATAACGTTCCTTTTTTGCGTTAACAGGTACTTAAAAATATCAAACGTTTTTAGCTCTTTCTTTTTTTTAATCCAGTATATTAGTCTTCTCGGAAGAGTTGATAAAATCTACATATTTGTATCTCCTTACAGCTCCGATAAGGTGAGGTCGTGATGAACCTTGATTTAAGGCTATCCTCGTGATAATGTCGCTGTTCAGGGAAAATGTCAGGTTTTAAAGTTCAGCGATTTTGTCAGTAGT
>CAZSHH010000072.1:0-15873 GCA_964606525.1 uncultured Dehalococcoidales bacterium | reverse complement strand
GTAATTTCTTCATTTCCGTGCCCTCCTATTACGGCCGGAAAATCAAAAACCGGCCTGTCAGGCCGGTTTCACTATTTGCTCGCCTTTATCCTTAGTGACCAATTACAGATAAAGGTTCAATGCATCCCTGGTACGATAGTACTAGGTGAATACGATAAGGTCAAGATTACTTAAATTCACTTTTCTTCCCGATTTGACCTGAATGGCTCATTTCTATGACATCTGGAGCCCGCATTTTATGGCCGGATAGCTATTCTTCTGGTACTTTTGGGTCATGGTTTGCGGAATTACCGCGTGTATACATTACTTACCGTATATTGTCCCGTGTCAGTTAGCATGATTTATCTTGTAGTTTTGATAATATTCTCGAGTGCTTCTGCCAGGTCGGGCGGCAGTTCGGAAATGAATTCCACTTCTGCCCCGGATGAAGGTAGTTTAAATTTTATCCGGTGGGCATGTAGAAATTGCCTGCCCAGTAACGGCGACTTTACCCCGTATACCCGATCCCCGATAACCGGGTAGCCGATGGCGGCCAAGTGCACTCTGATCTGGTGTGTGCGGCCGGTTTCTGGAACGGCTTCGAGTAAGCTGTAACTTCCGATATGTTTAATAACATGGTATTTCGTAAGGGCTTCCCGGCCGTGGCTGTTATCGGTGATGGACATTTTTTCCCGGTGGCTGCGGTCGCGTCCGATTGGTGCTTCAATAGTGCCCCACTCCGGGGTTACTCTCCCCTTCACCACGGTTAAGTATGTTTTTTTTACCGTCCGGGCTTTGAATTGTTCGGTCAAGTTCTGATGTGCCTGGTTGTTTTTCGCAATGATGATCAGTCCCGAGGTGTCCTTATCCAGCCGGTGTACTATTCCCGGCCTCTCCCGCTCCCCGGTATCCGCTATTTCCGGTAAATGGGACAAAATAGCATTGGCCAGGGTATGTTCCGGGTGTCCGGGTGCCGGATGAACGGTCAGTCCGGCCGGTTTGTCAACCACGATCAAATCTTTGTCTTCGTATATTATTTTTAAGGGGATGTTTTCTGCTGATAAAGTTGAGGGTTGTGGGGGCGGAATAATAATCGATATCTGGTCGCCCCCGGTTATTTTATAGGACGGCCTTCCGGCTGCTCCGTTTACCGTCACCAGCCCTTCTTCGATTAACCGCTGGGCCTGCGTTCTTGATATTTCAGGATGTTGTTCATTGATATACTTATCCAACCGAGTATCTACAGTGCCGGTTGGGACGGTAATTTTGATAAGATCGTTAACCAAAAGATGCCCCGCTATTTCGGAAGTTCTTGCTGCGGTTCCACTTTTATCGGCATAAAGATAAGGGCATACGCCAGCAGGATTACTCCTACGCTTATACAGGAATCTGCTACGTTGAATGCCGGCCAGATACTGATATATAGAAAATCAGTTATGCCGCCGATGTTTGGGTTCAACCGGTCGATTAGGTTGCCTGTTGTTCCGGCGAATATCAGGCTAAGTCCCAGCCATCCTATCAAACCCCGGAAAAACGGATAGTGTTTATACAGTGTGATAAAGTAAAAAAGTATCAAAGCCAACGCCAGGAAATCTATACACATTAATACTGTGGAATGTCCCTGGAAAATGCCAAAGGCTGCCCCGGAATTTTCGATATGAACGATGCGTAATATCCCACTTTGAAATATCGTGCTTCCCTCGGGATATGTCCGGATCCATGCTTTAATGATTTGGTCGGCGGCCGCTAATATTGGGACGGTGATCACAAAGATCGGCCATCTACGCTGCCGTGGGTCTGCTTTTAACATTCTTGGCCTTACAATTGACGCAAAGATTGGCGTGGGGCATGGCTTCAAGACGTTCCGGCGATATCGGTTGGCCGCAAACATCGCATAATCCGTAGGTGCCGTTCTGGAATTTTTCCAGGGCGTGTTCTATTTCATTGATGTTGCTGCGGACCTGTTTTTGCAGCGCCAGCCTTTTTTCCAGTTCGAAGCTCTCGGTCGCTTCCTCTTCTCTCTTCCCGAATGGGCTTCCTTCGCGAATAACTTCCGCGGCCTCAACGTTCGTCTGTAAATCGTCGAGTTCGCCTTTAAGACGCTTTCTTTCACTTTCTAGACGCGCCCGGATTTTTTCTGGGTTGACTGCCACGTTGCTCCCTCCCGTAAAATAGTGCACTTGAGGAAAATTATCCCATTGGGAAAAGCCGAATGCTTAATTATTATACCTGAGACAAATATTATGGACAAACCATCGGATTTTTTCTTGATGCGTTAACCTTATATACACCATATTACGAATTGAGTCAACTATTCTTAGAATATTATTCATCGTCCGAGTTGTTTTGGCTTCAGGTATCCCCTATAATGGCCGGGGGAGTAAAAATGAGTATTAAAATTACCACACTAAGCGAAAATACCGCTGCCATCCCTCCTTTCCTGGGTGAACAGGGTATAAGTGTCCTTATCGATGATGGAATAACCGGTATTTTGCTGGATGCCGGGCAAAGTATCTCGGTCAGCCATAATCTGGATGTGCTGGGTGTAGACTTATCCCGGATCAACAAAATCGTGCTTAGCCATGGTCATTTCGACCATACCGGCGGCCTGCGGCCGCTGCTGCAAAAAATGCATCGACAAGTGGAAATCGTGGCACACCCTGATGTGTGGTCAGCCAAGTACAGCCACGTGGAAAACCATCCTGACCGGTATATCGGCATCCCTTATTCGCAAGTAGAACTGGAAAGCCTGGGTGCCCGGTTCCATTTCAGCCGCCAACCGGTTGTCTTAGCGGATGGCATTTCTACCACCGGTGAAGTCCCCATGACGACCACTTATGAGAAGATCGATGGACACCTTTATGTGAAAGAAGACGGAAATCTTAAACCTGACCTGTTACTGGATGATCTGAGTATCATTATCAAGACTACTAAAGGTTTGGCGGTTATCCTCGGCTGCGCCCACCGCGGTATGATCAATACTCTCAATCATGCCCGTCATCTTACCGGTATCGATCAGATCGAACTGGTGATGGGAGGTTCCCACTTGATCGGTAGCAGCGAAGAGCGTATCTGGCAGACTATTGCAGCCTTGAAAGAAATGGATGTTAAAAAGATCGGTTTATGCCATTGTACCAGTTTACCCGTGGAAGCAGTCCTTGCCCAGGAGTTCGGCGAGAGGTTCTTCTTTAACAGTACGGGTAGCCGGGTGGAAATATAGCAGTTATATAGCTTTGAGAATTTAGATTGTTGATATTCCTATCAGGATTTATTAGGTATTTGGATTTTGTTTTGGGAGTCAACTATTGGATTTATCAGTAAATCTGGCCCCTCATAACCAGAGAGGTCTATCGCTGGTTAACCCTGTTATGACTGCCTCCGGTACCTTTGGTTATGGTACCGAATACGAGGATTTACTGGACATTCAACGGCTGGGTGCTATTGTTTGTAAAGGTACCTTTCTGGAACCGAGAACCGGCAACCCTCAACCACGCCTTGCCGAAACCCCCTCGGGAATGCTTAATGCTATCGGCCTGCAGGGTATTGGTGTTCAAGCACTGATCAAGGAAAAAGCACCGTTATGGGCGGGTTGGCGTGTCCCTGTGCTTGTTAATATCGCCGGTGAATCACTTGACGAGTATGCTTCCCTGGCGGCTCAACTCGATAATGTCCCTGGTGTCAGCGGCCTGGAAGTGAACATTAGTTGCCCCAATGTCAAGGCAGGCGGTGCCGAGTTCGGTACCAATCCTCAAATCGCCGCGGCGGTGACCCGTGCTGTCCGTCAGGCTACCTCGCTGCCGGTCCTGGTTAAACTTACCCCTAATGTGACTGATATCGTCGCTATTGCGGTCGCGGCCGCAAGAGCCGGGGCAGATGCGTTAACCCTTATCAACACCTTAAGAGGCATGTCTATTGATATCAAGAAAAGGCGGCCGGTGCTCGGTAATACTGCGGGTGGCCTGTCTGGGAAAGCCATCAAACCGGTAGCTTTACAAATGGTTTACCGTGTCGCTGGTGCCGTTGATATCCCTATCGTCGGCTGCGGTGGCATTGCCAGTGCTCAGGATGCCCTGGAATTTTTCATGGCCGGTGCACGTGCAGTTCAGGTCGGAACTGCCAGTTTCAGTAATCCCCGTGCGGCATTGGATGTGATCGAAGGTATCGAGGACTTTATGACGGAACAGAAAATTACCTCCATCTCTGATATTGTCGGAGCTGCCCGGACCTGAGCTTCAGGATGTGGCAAAAACTTAACCGTTATTACCCTTTTCGATTAGAACTTGTCCCGTTGGCAATACTTATCCTTGCCTGGTATCTGGCTGTAGCTAATTATCCGTCATTGCCTGAGCAGATCCCCATGCATTTTAATGCTGGTGGATCAGTCGATAGTTGGGGAAGTCCTTCCTCTATTTTCCTGGGTCCCGTTCTCGGCCTCTTTTTTTACCTGCTGCTGACTTTGATCAGCGTTATGTTTTGTTTTGTACCCGATCCCAAAAAGCTGATTAATCTCCCCGGACAGCGGCTGGATAAATTATCTCCTGGATCGGCACAAAAACTGATTAAGGTTATCTCTCGTTCATTGTTCGGTTTGAAAATATTGGAACTTGCCCTGGTCTTATATATTGTATACATCACTATAGAAATCGCTTTTAACCGGGCTCAGCAAATGGGAGTTTGGTTTCTTTTTATCTTAGCTGCTGTCCTGGCGTTGGCGGTTTTTATGATATGGCAGGCTTTCCGTTTGACCTCGCCGTCTGAAAACAAGCCGATGTTATGAAGGTGCAGGTGAGTTTTCCCTCTCCTGGGTAAGGTCATCGACGATTCTTTGCCCCGCACTAAAAGCCTGTTTCAATGCATCAGGGTGTGATAGGACAGCTCCTTTTTCATCGATGCCTTTATATATGAGTTCACCCGCATACTCGATATCGATAATCCGGAAATAAGTCTTCATCATCACCAGGCTCGGTTCAAAAAGATTGGAAATTTTTCTTCCCCCAACTGAGATAAAAAAACCTTTACGCTTTCTTCTATCTCCTAGCGGCGGTATTTTCAAGACATATTTCCTGGCCCATAATGCCTGGCATCGGTCGATCATGGCTTTCATTGGCGCCGTAACTCCCATGAATTGTATCGGTGAAGCCATCACGATGATGTCCGCTTTCTCCATCTCCGGATAGATTTGCTGCATCTCATCTTTAACTACGCAGTTGCCGTCTTTCAGGCAACCGTCGCAGTGTATGCATGTGTTATACTTCAATTCCCTGAGAAAGATGGTTTTTGTCTCCGCCCCGCGGTTTTCCGCCCCCCGCATGAATTCTGCCAGCATCATGTCGGTATTGCCGTTCTTCCGTGGACTGCCCGCAATCCCCAATACCCTCATCTTTCTTCCTCATTACTTCTAACACTGATAATAATGAACTGGAATTACTACTCATCAATCATAAATCATAATTCTTAAATCGGTAACCGTGCGGCTGTTTTTTCTCGATCAGGTTGAGAATTTCCCCCTCTCTTGCTTTCATCCTGGCTTCTTCTGCAGGCTCGCCGTGGTCGTAGCCCAGCAGGTGGAGGATTCCATGTATCGTCAGTATGGCGATTTCCCTTTCCGTGGAGTGGTGGTGTTCCGCAGCCTGGCTTATGGCCTGTGGCATGGAGATAATGACTTCACCCAGGTGCTTGATCCCATCCGGTGGCGTTACGAATCCGTCGGTGTTCAGGCCCGGCGGCAGCATGGGAAAGGAAAGTACGTCGGTGGCATGGTCTTCACCCAGGTATATGCGGTTAAGTTCGTGTACTTTCTCTTGTTTGGTAAGTAACAGGCTGACTTCGGCATTAGTCCCGGCTTGTTCGGCTGTCAGTACTGTTTTGATAACGTCTTTTATATATTCCCGGGAAACCGTTTCGGCATCTGATCTTGCTTCTATTGTTACGCTGATTTTCATCTTGGAACCATAATAGCATAGGCTTTATTTGTTTTACACCGCTTGCAGCGTACGCTATACTTGCTATATATGGTAAATGCGGCCGTTTCGAGTTATCAGCAGTTGATCGACCGGGCGA
Organism: uncultured Dehalococcoidales bacterium; assembly: GCA_964606525.1. Lineage (GTDB taxonomy): Bacteria > Chloroflexota > Dehalococcoidia > Dehalococcoidales > UBA2162 > JBBITI01. The sequence continues at coordinate 9,834 of CAZSHH010000072.1, read as the reverse complement.
GACAGTATATTTCCCCAGATAAGGTCGCGGTCATCGAAAAGGCTTATCAGTTTGCAGTTGAAGCTCATGCCGGCCAGGAGCGGAAATCCGGCGATCCTTTTATCGAACATCCTGTTCATGTCGCCCTTACCTTAGCTGAACTGCAATTGGATGGCAGTTCGCTGGCCGCTGCTTTGTTACATGATGTCCCTGAAGATACCGGTACGCCCCTGGTGGATATTGAAACCCGGTTCAGCCCGGAGATTGCCCGCCTGGTTGACGGTGTTACTAAATTGGGCCGTTTATCCCGTCACGAACATGTTGCCCGGAGTGAAGGCCAGGCGGAAAATCTACGCAAGATGCTGTTAGCCATGGCCCAGGATCTCCGGGTGGTCTTTATTAAGCTGGCAGACCGTTTGCATAATATGCAAACCCTGGAGTATCTTCCCCAGGAAAAACAACGGTCGATCGCCCGCGAAACCCTGGATATCTATGCTCCTCTCGCCCACCGCCTGGGCATCTGGGAACTTAAGTGGCAGCTCGAAGATTTGAGTTTCATGTATCTTGAACCGCGTAAATTCCAGCATGTAGAAAAACTGCTTAATGCCAAGAGTTTACAGCGGGAAGACTTTATTTCTCATGCCATCAGTGTACTACGTGAAGAATTTGCTAAAGCCAGCATCAAAGCTGAGGTTTCCGGACGGCCGAAACACATTTACAGCATTTTCCAGAAAATCGAGAAATATACTGCCCTGGGCAAGGATTTCGATGATATTCATGACCTTATTGCTATCCGTGTCCTGGTTAATACCCGGGAAGAGTGTTACTCTGCTTTGGGTATTGTCCATGGGTTATGGCATCCCTTGCCCGACCAGTTTAATGATTACATCGCCAATCCTAAGCCAAATGGCTACCAGTCTTTGCACACTACTGTAATGTATGAAGGAAAAACTCCCCTCGAGGTCCAGATTCGTACCAACGAAATGCACCGTGTTTCTGAATTTGGTGTCGCCGCCCATTGGCGGTATAAAGAAGGAGAGACGAAAGGGCTCCATTATGAAGAAAGGATCGGTTGGCTCCGGCAGTTGATCGAATGGCACCGGGAATTAAGCGGTGCCGAAGAATTTCTGGAATCGGTTAAGACCGACATCTTTATCGACCAGGTATTTGTTTATACGCCGCGGGGTGAGATTAAAGACTTACCTAAAGGAGCGACACCACTCGATTTCGCTTATCGGATTCATACCGACCTCGGCCACCGCTGCATCGGTGCTAAGGTCAATGGGCGGCTGGTACCTTTGAGTTTCCAGTTGAATAACGGTGATATCGTCGAAATCATGACCACTAAAGCCGATCGCGGCCCCAGTCGTGACTGGCTGAATCCGGTCCTGGGTTATATAATGACCTCTCATGCCAAGGAGAAGATTCGCCAGTGGTTTAAAAAACAAGAACGGACAGAGAATATCGAACGCGGCCGGGAACTGCTGGAAAAAGCCATGCGCCAGCTTGGCATTAATTTGAATGAACGTGACCGTCTGGTTAAAATATTTAATTTTGATAACGTCGAAGACTTTTATGCCGCTTTCGGAGAGGGCGGTATCACGCCTCATCAGATTGCTCTAAAACTAGCTGCTCAGGAACAACAACCGCGGATTGTTACCCCTTCGACTGCTAAACCATCGGTTTCCGCTATCAAGGTAAGGGGTGTTGGCGACCTTCTGACTCATCTCGCCCAGTGTTGCCATCCGGTCCCCGGCGATGCCATCATCGGTTATGTTACCCGTACCCGCGGGGTTAGTGTTCATCGTAAAGACTGTTATAATGTATTGCATGAAGACGAAATAGAACGCCTGGTTCCGGTCGAATGGGGTGAATCGGCATCCCTCTTTCCGGTAAAAGTCCAGGTTGAAGCCTGGGACCGGGTTGGCTTGATGAGGGATATCGGCGCCATAGTGGCTGAAGAAAAAATAAATATCACCACACTTAACTTGACTAATAATCCGGATCATTCTATATCATTCTCTTTTAGCTTGGAAACAGCAAATCTTGTACAATTGAGTAAAATTCTGTCAAAATTAGAAGGAATTAAGGGCGTGGTTAGTGCCGTCAGGATTGATAACGGCGGTTCCGGGAAAACCCGCTCTTCGGTGGGTTTATCTCAAAATCCAAAACCGGAACATAAATAATTCGTGTTAAAGACAGAGGAGGTCTAGCTTGCCGATTACTAAGTCAGCCAAGAAAGAAGTCAGGAAAACTCTGCGGCGAACCGCCGTGAACAAGGGGGTTCGCAGCCGGGTGAAAACAATGATCACTAAGACAGAAAACCAGTTGGCTGCTGGCGATATAGAGAACGCGAAGAGCACGATGAAAGATGCCGTTAGTGCCCTTGATGGTGCTGCTGTAAAAAAAGTGATCCATCCTAATAATGCCGCCCGCCGTAAATCACGGTTGATGAAGAAGATGAATAAAGCGGCTGGCCTGAATTCAAAATAAACCGTTAATTATCGTTTTATCCTCAGGGCTAGGGGATTTTTCCCTCTAGTCCTGTTTTGGTTTCTTGTCTTTAGGATTTTTCACGGGATATCTTGACAAATCTAAAAATAGGCTGTATTCTGTTCATAGAACACCAGTTCTTTCAATAAACCATAGGTAAGAGGTGATGAGTGCGAAAGTTATCTGAAAAACAAAAAATCATTGTAAAATTCATGCGTCAGTTCAAACGTGACCACCATTATCCACCTACGGTCAGGGATATTATGAATGGTTGTTTTATCAGCTCGACCTCGGTGGTGGATTACAACCTGAATATCCTGGAACGGTTGAAGGTTATCCGTCGTTTTCCTGGTATCTCGCGTGGCATTGAATTGATTGAGGAAGTGCCTAAGGAAGTGTCCGGGCTGGTAAAAGTACCGGTCATCGGCATCATCGCAGCAGGTTCCCCGATTCCGGTCCCAGAAGCCGATACCTGGGATACCACGGCTTCCGCTGATACTATGGATGTGACTGAGGATATCACCCGGGGTAAGGCTGATATCTTTGCCCTGAAGGTAAAGGGTACCTCGATGGTCGATGCCCTTATTAACGACGGTGATGTCGTCCTGCTCCAGCAGACTAATTCGGTAGAAAACGGGGAAGCGGCTGCTGTTTGGTTGAAAGCTGAAAAAGAAACAACCTTGAAACGGGTTTTCCGTGAAAAGAATCGAATTCGGCTCCAACCGGCTAACAGTTTGATGAAACCGATTTATGCCGATCCGGATAATGTGGAGATACAGGGTAAAGTAGTCGCTGTTATTCGAAAATTAAGTTAATCTTAAACGGATAATAACTGGCCAGGGCGTAGTTGTCTGCGGCCCTACCTTACTTTTACTTTTTTATTCCTTGGCAACGGACACGTTGTTGTCCTTCTCTAATTGTACCTTTCATTGATGACAGGTATTCATCCCGGTTGAATGGCTGTCTTAAGGATATCGCTGTATTATCTGGTTTTCGGCCGGTCCCTGCGTAGCAATCCGTTGATAAGGTTTTCCCAGCTTCCGGCTTTCTTGATCTCTGCTACGATATTAGGCAGATAATGGATTCCCATCACCAGCATCAGGAAGATCGGATAAACTGTTACGTACCAGGGAAAGCCCAGCCACCAGAGTATTAGTGATACTACTACTACGCTGAGGTTCGCCGAGAGGATTACGTTTTTAGTGATTATGATCAAAATAATGGTGAATGAAAGAGCGATCGCCATTTCTTTCACCATCAGGAATGTCAGGACCCCCAGAGTTGTTGCCAGCCCTGCTCCTCCCCGGAACCTGATGTAAACTGGCCAAATATGGCCGGCTACCGCTGCTGTTCCGGCACCTAATACCCAGAATAATGACAAGCCCATTAGCGATTGTGCTACGGCTACAGCTCCTGCACCCTTTGCGATGTCAAGAATTCCGACGATGATTCCGGGTATTTTCCCAACGTTGACAAACACGTTGCGGGTGCCGGCATTGCCCACCCCCGTATGGCCGGTCCCGATAGTACGGACATCCTTACCGGTAGCGATTTTTGTGACGATATAAGCTGATGGGATGCTTCCTATCAGGTATCCTATAATTACGGCAATGATACCGCTGAGGGTAGTATTTAATATCATTTATTCTTTTTCGTATTTCCTGTCTTCTTGTATACGGGGGTGCACAGGCTAATATACTTTGGATTATTACCCCGGATAACATCCGCATACAACTTTTGTAGTTTTTTGGTGATTGGTCCTACTTTGCCGCTGCCTACTTTCCGGTTGTCGATTTCCGATATCGGAGTGAGGTGCGCCGCGGTCCCGGTCAGGAAGCATTCCTCTGTATTATATAGTTCGACCCGGGAAATGTGCCGCTCGACTGTCTTGATCCCGAGCTCTGCTTCGGCGAGTTTCATGATCACATTCCGGGTAATTCCCATTAGTATGCCGTCATAAATCCCGGGAGTGGCTATCTCGCCGTTCGAAATCAAGAAGATATTTTCCCCGCTGCCTTCAGCTACATAACCGTCTGGAGATAGCATGATTGCTTCATCAAAGCCGCGCTCTACCGCTTCTGTCTTGGCCATGGCATTGGTGACATATAAGCCGGTCAGTTTTGCTCTGGGAATTTCTCCGGGGAAGCGCCAAGAGGAAATACAGACGCGGGCGCTGTCGGTATCCAGGTAACGTCCCCATGGGAAGGCGAAGACCATAAAATCCGAATCTAGATTATGCAGCCGTACCCCTAGTTGTTCTGTGCTCTTGTATGCTACGGGACGGATGTAGATATCCTCCTGGAATCCGCATTTTTTTACCACGTCTATGGTAATCCGGCACATATCTTCAACCGTGTACGGCAGTCCTATCTTCAGCACCTGGCAGCCTTTGTATAGACGCTCGTAGTGTTCTTTAAGACAGAAAATGTACATCTCTTTTTTCTCGGCATTCCAATTGCCCCGGATGCCTTCGAAAACCCCGGTTCCGTAATGGATGAAGTTGGTCATTACACTCAACTTGGCATCGGAAAGGGGCATTGTTTTACCTTGGAAAAATGCGTATGATGAACCCATGTTTCTTACCTCCTGGAATTGGGTTTCATTATAGCCGCCGTCATGTGTAAAAACAAGTAAGTAGCAGCAGTGATATCGTGCGCGAAGAATAATTCTGGGATCTTTATCAAGGTGGCCTTCTTCCTCTTGTAGAGCTTGGCACCACGCACTGGAAGAAGTGATTCTATTGCAGGTTATGGGGTTTGCTGCAATATATTATCGATTTTTTAGGTGCGGCTTATTAATTGATATCTATGGCGATGATCAGCCGTGCGATGTCCTGGAGACATTCATAAGCTTGTGATGTTTTGTTGTCTTTTAGATACTTGTTATAACGCGTAGCTAATTCAATAAACAACATTCCCTCAACTAGGCGCGGGTCATTGTATTCTTTGATATCTTTTACTTCTTTATCTTTCAGGATTTGCTCGACTTGCTCATATATATCCATGACATTCTCCGTTTAATTAGTTAAAAAGTACCACTTAATTCAAGATTGGTCAACGTGACCTAATATCAATTTACTTCACTCATCCCATCTCTTTATAGTACTAAAGTAATAATTTGTGAATATTTCAAGTTGTCTGGCTGCCTTCGTGAATGTTAGAATCAATCATTGTGCTTAAAAGAATTGCTCAGTTTTTCCTGTGGAAACATATCCGGGCGACTTTCTACATCTCCGGATTTGTTTTACTGTCTTCGATAGTTTACCGGATCGTCATCAACTTCATCGCACAACATTCATCGTTGGACATCACTACCGGGGCATTTCCTGTCATAAATACAGTGGTGGTGATTTTGGGGATTCTTGCTTTTTTTGTGTTTCTCTTAAGTTATATGCTTTACCGTCGGCGGAAGACTGATGGTTCTCTGGATTCGCACAGTATGAAGAAATAGCGTCGGCTTTCCTTTGGTTAGCATAAAGCGTACTGGACTTTATATGCCTCGTGGCATCTGTGTACCCCATCTTTCATTCCTGATCCAAAGCTGTAAATGGACATATTTTGCCCGGTAATGGGTTGTATGATACGATAAACTACCTGTATTTCTGGTACCATTGTATATTGCGTCGCGATGTCTTCTGGTTACGAGGAGGATTAAGTGAAAGGCAAGGATTTACTCTCGATATCGGATTTAACACGACGGGATATCGAGTCGTTTATTACCGAAGCAATCGATGCCAAATCCAGGGGTTGGCTGCATACCCTTGAAGGTAAGGTCCTGGCTTTATTGTTCGAAAAGCCTTCTCTACGTACCCGGGTTAGTATGGAAATGGCTATACGCCAGGCTGGAGGTCAATGCCTCTATCTTTCCCCGGCTGAAGTCGGCCTCGGACAACGCGAATCCATTCCTGATGTAGCCCGGGTCCTTGGCCGCTATGTCGATTGCATCGCTGCCCGTACCTTCAGTCATGAAACAGTACGAATTCTAGCGGATTATAGCCGCGTTCCTGTGATTAACGCCTTATCTGACCTGGAACACCCCTGCCAGGCACTGGCTGACCTGCTTACTATATATGAAAAAAAGGGCAGCTTGGAGGGGCTGAATCTGGCTTTTATCGGCGATGGTAATAATATTGCTCATAGCTTGATGCTCGCCTGTGCATTAACGGGTATGAATTTTCATATCGCTTCACCCCATGGTTATACGGTGGACGAAGAAATATTAACAACCGCGCGTAGATATGGCTCTTCGAATGGCTCGGTGGTTCTCTGTACAGAAGACCCTGCGACTGCCGTACGTCAAGCTGATATCGTATACACCGATGTCTGGACCAGTATGGGACAGGAGACCGAGGCGGATAAACGACGCCTGGCTTTCCAGGGATTTCAGGTTAATGGTGAATTATTCTCCCGTGCTAAAGAATTTGCCCTTTTCATGCATGACTTACCGGCGCATCGCGGCGATGAAGTCACGGATGAGGTTATCGATGGTTTACAGTCGGTTGTCTTCGACCAGGCTGAAAACCGTATGCATATCATGAAAGCGGTTTTTATCCATATACTGGGTGGCTTAAGCCGGCCTTTACTTGGTATCAGGTAGTCTCAGGGAAAGAATATGAATAAACCTGTTGTTGCCATTGTTGGCCGCCAGAATGTCGGTAAATCTACCCTCCTTAATAAGTTGGCTGCACGCCAGATCGCCATTACCGAGGATCTGCCCGGTACTACCCGTGACCGGTTAATGGTCGATATCACCTGGCGAGGCCGGGAGTTTAGCCTAATCGATACCGGCGGTTTAGAACCGGACTCTGGTTCACCGCTTTCCAAGGCTGTCCGGCAGCAGGTTGATGTCGCTATAAATGACGCCGATGTGATAATTTTCCTGGGTGATATCCGTGATGGGGTTACTCCGTTCGACCGTGAGATCGTCAATATGTTGCGCCAGGCAGGTAAACCGGTCATCCTGGTGGTAAATAAAGCGGATACTCAGGGACTGGAAGCACACGCCAGTGAATTTTACGAACTTTCCCTCGGTGATCCGCTGGCGGTGTCGGCCTATCACGGACGCGGGACTGCTGACCTTTTAGACCGTATTATGGAATTATTACCCCCCCCATCACCCCCTACTGAATCTTCGACGGCAGTCAAAATAGCTATTGTTGGCCGTCCTAACGTCGGAAAATCCATGTTGTTGAATAAACTGTTGGGAGAGGAACGGGCTATTGTCAGCGACATTCCGGGCACTACCCGAGATGCAGTAGACACAACTATTGACTTTTCAGGATGTAGTGTGGTACTTATTGATACTGGAGGTATCAGGAGGCGGGGCAAACTAGATACTGATGTCGAGAAGCATAGTGTGGTCAGGTCTTTACGGGCTATCGACCGGGCGGATGTAGCTTTGCTTGTTCTGGATGCTACTGAGCCATTTACAGGACAGGATAAGCATATCGGGGGTTATATCCAACAAGCTTTTAAAGGCATTATGCTGATAGTTAATAAGTGGGACCTGGTTCAAGAAAAAGATAAACGGGCATGGCGTAATGCCATGAGAGATAATTTCCAGTTTGTCCCTTATGCCCCGGTTCTTTTCGTGTCCGCTAAAACCGGGCAGGGCATAGACAAAATTATTCCCCACGCTATAGATGTGTACCAGGAAAGGAACCGCCGGTTGCCCACTGCCACCGTTAATAGTGTCATTCAAGAGGCCGTCGCAGCCCATCCTCCACCTCACATCCTCGGAAAATCTATCAAGATTAAGTATGTCACCCAGGCCGAAGTGAATCCCCCCGCTTTTATTTTTTTTGTTAACGATGCCCGGGTTCATTTTTCCTATCGGCGTTACCTTGAGAATAAGCTTCGTGAAGCCTTTGGATTCACTGGTACCGCTATTCGTCTTGTCTTTAAAACCGGAGGAGTTTCATGACCACTGAGATATTGATTAAGTTCCTGGTGGCGGTTCTCGCTGGATATCTTATCGGCTCGATTCCCTTTGGTGTCCTTATAGGGCGTCGTTTTGCAAAGGTCGACCCCCGGAATTACGGCAGTGGTAAAATGGGTACTACTAATGTTCTTCGGGTTGCCGGTAAAAAAGCCGCTGCTCTAGTTTTCCTCCTCGATTTGTCCAAGGGTGTTTTGGCTGTTGTGACAGCCTGGCTTCTCCTTCGTGGAGCATATCACGCTGAGGTCGGGACCTTAGACTGGTATTTCCTTCGAAGCGCCAGCGCTTTGGCTGCCCTGGCTGCTATTGCTGGTCATATCTGGCCTATTTTCCTAAAGTTTCGAGGCGGACGTGGCGTAGCTACTTTTTATGGTGGTCTTTTTGCTCTATGTCCACCGGTTGCTTTCCTCAGTGGGCAGGTTTTCCTTCTTGGCGCCAGTGCCACACGTTTTGTTTCTTTGGCCTCGATTGCAGGTGCTATTGTCACCTATTTAGTGCTTATTCCCCTGACAATTTTCAGCGGTTTTCCCTGGGAAAACCTGCTTTACGGCCTGGTTGGTTCCCTGGCAATTATACTGACCCACCGTGACAATATTACCCGGCTTCTAAATGGTAAGGAACGCAAGCTTGGTGAACCTGTTGAACCGGGGAAAAATATAGATTCGGTTTCCACCTCCAGGGTTATGGTCCCTACATCATATGTGCGCATCGGTTTGACACAACTCAAATGGTCCCGCCAGAACCTGCATCGTTAGGATCGCCATTACTCCGTTTAACCCAAATATGTATTCGTTTAGTAAGCCCCCGGATGGGGGCTTTTCTTATCTGTATGCTTATTACATCCCCTTGAGATATATCGTTTGCTTCATCACTGTTTCTCTTCATGCTATAATTGCCCCATTATGAAAGTGTCCGGGCTGGGTGAATTTGGGTTGATCGATGTCTTGGCTGAGTTGGTCGAAGCTGAGGAAAAACAGGGCGAAGCCTGGCAAAACCTGGTTCTTGGTATCGGTGACGACGCCGCTGCCTGGCAGTGCCCCTCCGGCTGCCAACTGGCGACTATCGATGCCCTTGTCCAGGATGTACATTTTAAGTTAGGACTGAATTCATGGGAAGATTTAGGCTGGAAATCGTTGGCAGTTAATGTTAGCGATATCGCCGCGATGGGAGGCCTTCCCCGTTATGCGCTTGTCTCATTAGCGCTGCCGGTAGATACTGAAGTCAACGATATCATATTTTTTTACCAGGGGATGCTGTCATTGGCCAGGGAATATGGAGTTGTTATCGTAGGTGGTAATATCAGCCGGGCGCCTTTGGTCTTCATCAATATCGCCGTATACGGTGTCGCCTCCAACCCTTCTCACCGCCTCCTCACCCGTTCTTCGGCGAAACCCGGAGACAAAATCGCTGTTACCGGCAGTCTCG
>CAZSHH010000071.1:286-15976 GCA_964606525.1 uncultured Dehalococcoidales bacterium | reverse complement strand
CCAACCGGCATGATTTTCTCTACGATGTGGAGTTTTTTACATCGCCGGGCGAAACACCAATAGTAAAACAGGTGAAACAGCGGACCATGACCTGCACCGCCTACCAGGACGATCCTGACAGCGGATTTTCCGTACGTAGATGTAATCAACGTTGTGTTACCTGTAAAGATATGCTTCTTTGTGTGACTTCAAGGCACTCAGCCTAAATGGCCTATCCCGGACTGACTACTGCTCTGCTGACTGTGAACTCGCCAGTCATATAAATAACACGTCCGGATCCGAAGTGTTGCTTATTTTTCTCCTGCTGGTTTGCCTCGATAAAATAAAAAAGAAAGGGGGGTCTCTCTTGACTCCCCCCTTTCAATATCACAGGCTAACTATATTTTAGCAAGTAATCAGGCCGCTGTTATGCGTCACCTGGTTTACCGACGTTCCACAAGGCTTTCACGGCCGCAATGATGGCTGCCGGTGCCATCAGGGTGGCGACGTAAGCCAGTATATTGTCCAGGTGGCGGCCGATATCCAGTACCGACAGTGGCTCGAAGACCCGGCCGACTACCATCAAAGCGATAGTCGCAACCAGGAACAACATGGTTTCCTTGGCGGTTATATTGAGAAAACCGATGATGATGCCGAGGATGAGTAAAGCAATGAGTACACCCTGGTTATCCGCCCAGGCGAAACCAGCCACGACACAGAGAATTAGACCAATTATAAATGCCCAGAAACCTATCTTACTTAACATTAATGTGTTATTTTTCCCCCTTACGTTTTATTGTGGTGGATTTATCAGGTCATTAGCAGTCGTCAGATAGATTAAAGAGGTTCTAAATTGGTTTGTTTCTTTCCCCACCTCCTTTTTTCGAGTCAATAGATATGCCGGTGGCCTATTGAATCAAATCATATCATTACCTGCGGAAGAGAAGGGAAGGTATTATGTTCTATCACGGCTAAAATATGCCCGCGGAAAGCACCTTCCCGGCCGGAAAATCAACAATGCCGCCCTATATGTGTTATATTATTAGCGGGTAAAAACATGAAACGGCCATGGATTTTCTGGGTCTCAGTCATCGCAGGAGCGGCAGTGCTGATTATCGTGCTGCATGCCACACGCGTGTTGCCCCTCCCCCCGGCCCCCCCCTACAAAAATGGCGAAAACCAGTGGATCACCCCGGAGAATCCCTGGACCTGGTAATATTTTTATCGGCATTTGCCCCACTCTTTTCATCCCAATGTCTGTTGTGAGGAGATTGAATCTCTTAACCTTTCATTTGTCACCCTGACGGCTTGTATGAGATAATCAGCTACTCATTATCCCGTTGCTTTACAGCCGTTATTATGCCTGCCGAAACTGATACGGCATTATGGGGAGGTGGTTCATGCCGGACTCGTTGGATAAGTTGCTGCACCCGCGTTCGATTGCCATTGTCGGGGCTTCTGCCCACAGCCGTCCCGACTTTGTCACTGCCCTTCAGAATCTGGGTTTTAAAGGAAACCTGTACCTGACGAACATCAAAGAACCCGAGGTGCATGGGATCAAGACTTACCTGAACATCAATGACATCCCCGGCCCGGTCGATTATGTGATCTCTGCCATCCCGGCCCGGGCCGTCCCGGAATTGATGGATGACTGTGCCCGGAAAGGGGTAAAAGTAGCCCACCTCTACACTGGCCGCTTTGGCGAGACCGGCCGCGCGCAGGACGCTGCCCTGGAGCAGGAGGTACTGCGCCGGGCAAAGCAGGGTGGCCTGCGCATCATCGGCCCGAACTGTATGGGCTTATATTATCCGAAGCTGGGCATCGGCTGGAGTGATGATTTTCCTACGGATTCCGGGCCGGTAGGTATGGCCTCGCAAAGCAGTTATGCCCCGCATGACTTGCTCCTGCTGGCCACGCCGCGGGGGCTCCGCTTCAGCAAGGTTATCGGCTTCGGCAATGCCCTTGACCTGAACGAGTGTGATTTCCTGGAATACCTGACGGATGACCCGGATACCAAAATAATACTGTTCTATATTGAGGGCGTTAAGGACGGCCCCCGTTTTCTGCGTGCCCTGCGCCGGGCGGCCGACCGTAAACCGACCATCGTGATCAAAGGGGGGAAGGGAGAAGCCGGGGCCCGGGCGGCTGCTTCGCATACGGCATCACTGGCCGGCTCGATCCAGACCTGGCGCGCCCTGGTCACCCAGGCAGGTGCGATCTTCGCCGAGAGCATCGAAGAAATGATGGACTATGCCCTCACCTTCAGCTTCCTGGAGCCTATCACCGGCTTGAACGTGGGTATTGCTGGCAGTGGCGGCGGGCCCAGCGTCCTGGCGGCCGATCAATGCGAGGCCGCGGGACTGAAAGTAATACCGCTGCCCAATGCGATCCGGGAAGAATTGAAGCGTAAAGACATCTCGATCTGGGACTGGGTTAGTAATCCGGTCGATATGTCTATAACTGGTGGCATGTTCTCTGCCGGCGACCTGCTGCATATGATGGCCAAAGACCCGCATTTCGACCTGCTGATCGCCATCATGGGGGAAATGCATTACCAGAAACACATGATGCCGGGATTCACGGCTGACGCTTTCCTGTCCCGTTTCGGTTTAACCGGATACGAAGGTAAACCGCTGCTGGCGGTGGTCCCGGACAAGGGATACGACCAGGAATGGTTCAAGTTACCGTCAGCCCAACTTATGGCCGATATCCGGACGAAGCTGGTCGCTGCCCGCATCCCCATCTATCCTACTATGGAAAGAGCTGCAAAAGCAGCAAGGATAGCATACGGATACTACAAAAAGAAAAAAAGGAAAGAAAGGATTTCTTGAGTTTTTACGGGATAATACGGCCGAGTTAGGAAACCCGGCCTATTGATGAGTGAAATATCTTTCAGAGAGTAAACAAAAACCGCTCGTACTGAGCTTGTCGTAGTACAGCGGTTTTTGTTTTTAGCAGGAAAACAAAAATGTTGATTATTCCTTATAAACCCGGCAGAGGACCGATTTCCAGCCGACGAAAGCGCTGACCGGGTCCACTTCGGCGTCAGTAGTGAGGATGTTTACGTTGGCTTCCTGCCAGCCGTGGGGTACACTGACGATATCGGGATGGATGTTATCGGTAACCTCCGCTTTCATGCGGATGCGGCCCCGGGGCGATTCGATGACCACCATATCCCCATTAGTTATCCCCAGGTTACGGGCAGTAGCGTTATTAATTTCTACCAGGGGATCGGGATAATGGCGGAGCACCGAAGGCAGGTTGCGGTACTGGGTGTGGTGGTATAAGCGGTTCCGCGAACCGGTGATCATGATGAGAGGGTATTTCGCCGATAGTTCCGGCTGGGTCACCCAGCCTTCCGCCGGTTCCTTATAGGTGGGCATGGGCTCGTAGCCTAATCCAGCCATATACTCGGAGTAAAGCTCTACTTTGCCGGAGGGGGTCTTAAAACCATTGACACGGTACGACCATTCTTTAGGCTGGGCTTCGTAGACAACACTCTGACCTTCAAAGTCCTTGATCTTCAAGCCGTGCGGCTGCAGGTAGTAATCAAAGTACTCATCCGCTGTTTGCCAGGGAAATTCACTCCGTAAACCCAACTGCCCCGCCAGTTCCGTCCAGAATTTCCATATTGGCCAGCAGTCTGGTTCCGGTTCGATGACATTCATCGCCAGGCTGAAGCTAGGGGGAAATGTGCCCAATTCCCGCAACTGCTTGACTTCCAGGCAGTTGGCAGAGGGCAGCACGATATCCGCTAATTTAGCGGTTTCGGTCATGAAGAGGTCCTGTACCACCAGCAGGTCGAGGCTGCGAAAGACCTGTTGGGCTTGCTGGCTGTTGGGGAAGGTGAGGGCGGGATTGGCACTCTGCATCAACACGGCTTTGACCGGATAAGGATCGTTATGCAGCACGGCGTCCGCCAGGCGGACGATCGAAGCCTCCCCGCAGACCTTGGCAAAGACGGGAAACTTATAACCGATGGAGTCCGCCGCGGGAAGCTGGTCGGCACTGCGCTGGTCGATGAGTCGTACCACCGGGAAGTTGCCGCCGTCGGTCTCGTAATTGCCGCAGATTGCAACCATGATCGCCAGCGCCCAGTTGGACTGCGCCCCGCAGGTGCAGTGGTCGATGGCCACCCCCGAACTCATCGCTGCGGGCTTGTTATTGGCGTACATCCTGGCCATTGCCCGGATCGTATCGGCTTTAACCCAGGTGATCTTTTCCACGGCTTCCGGCGGGTAAGCCTTGATGTGTTCGGTTAATTTGTCGAAACCGTGCGTCCATTTGGCTACGAATGCCTTGTCATAAAGGCCTTCGCAGATGATGACATGGAGCATGGCAAGAATGAGGGCACAATCGGTTCCTGGACGGATGGTGGTATAGATGTCGGCATACTGGGCGAGGGGAATGCGGCGGGGATCGACCACGATGAGTTTGGCCCCGCGTTCTTTGGCCGCCAAGATGCGCCGTTCCGACTGCCGCCCGCTTTCCGAGGGATTATGCCCGATTACGAAGATGCATTCACTATATTCGAAGTCCGTATTGGCCATGGAGTCATTGATGCCGAAGGCGATAGTATGGCCGACCGCCCGGCTCCAGAAGCAAAAACTATCTCCGGAAGTGAAATTGGGGGTGCCGAAGACGCGGGCGAAGCGTTTGGCGGCTTTACGGTCGACGTTGCGGACTAACCCCTGGCCGGTGTTGACAACGACTGCCCGGGCGCCGTATTTTTCTTTTATCGAGGTTAGTCTCCCGGCAATAAAATCCAGGGCTTCCTCCCAGGTGATCTGTTTCCATCCGCCGGCCTCCCGTTTTAGGGGATGTTTCAATCGCTCCGGGTGGTACTGCCACTCGATCAAGCCCTCGGTGCGGGTACACATATCGGCGGCAACATCTTCGGGATTAGCTTCAACTCCGATGATCCGGCCTTTCTCAACTTTCACGTTGACGCGGCAGCCGGTGGAATTCAGATTGCAGCCGGTACGAGCGAAGGTACTGTCGGTTTTGGCTTCTCGATGCTGGGTGGTCATGTTACTGCCTCCTGGATGATTTCCTGCCGGTCAAGGTAATCCCGGCTTGCGCCATTATAACGTGACCGGCAACTGTCCTGTCAACGATGAATTGCCAGTGAACATCTTGCCGCCGCAGGCAAATCCCGACTATAATCGGGCCAGAGCAAACGGAGGCCAGGGGCAATAATATGATGACGCAGCTTTACGGCGGCCTGGAGGCTGGAGGCACCAAGTTCATCTGTGCCGTGGGGACGGGACCGCAGGATATCATCAGCCGACCACTACCCCGATCGAGACTATAAAGCAGGTGCTCGAGTTTTTTAAAGAACATCCGGCTCTGGCTGCCGTCGGCATCGGAACTTTCGGGCCGGTAGACCTGGACCCGGCTTCGCCAACATATGGTTATATCACTACTACCCCCAAGCCCGGCTGGCAGTTTACCAACCTGGCCGGGGAGATAAAAAAGGCGCTGCAGGTACCGGTCGGCTTCGATACCGATGTCAATGCGGCAGCCCTGGGCGAATACCGGTGGGGTGCGGCACAAGGCCTGAGCGATTTTATCTATCTGACCGTCGGCACCGGCATCGGAGGTGGGGGCATGGTGAATAGGAAGTTGATGCATGGTCTGGTCCATCCCGAGATGGGGCATATCCGGATACCCCACGACCGGGCTGCCGATCCCTATGATGGATGCTGCCCCTTCCATGGGGATTGCTTCGAAGGGCTGGCCAGCGGTACCGCCGTGGCGCAGCGGTGGGGGCAGCGGGGTGAGATGCTGCCGTCTGGCCATCCCGCGTGGCAGTTGCAGGCAAAGTACCTGGCGCTGGCCGTCAGCAACCTGGTGCTGACCTTATCACCGCAGCGGGTCATCATGGGTGGGGGTATCATGGAGCAAGCACAACTGTTTCCCCTGGTGCGGCAACATGTAGTGGAAAATCTCCATGGTTATGTCCAGGCTGAAGCCATCACCCGGGATATCGCATCATATATCGTTCCGCCCAGGTTGGGGAAGCGGGCCGGGCAGTTGGGGGCCATGGCACTGGGGATGGCGGCCGGAGGAAGAAACCCGTAATTTACTCCCCCTTCATAAATCCACAATCATCAATCTTGAATCATCCTCTCCAAGGCAGCCACTCCGCTCATACTGATCTCGTCGAAGTAGGCCGCTAAATAACTTTACATAAAACTAAGCTTGTTACTTTTTTATCCAGCCGGCGATATCGGTAACCACGGCCTCAGCGACGTTGCCGGCGAGATCATATTCTCCGGGACTGGAAGGGCCAGTGCCCGAGATGAAAAGGTGATTGAGGCTGGGATAGCTTTTTAAAGTGGCGTTATTTTTTTCGGAGAGGGCTGCGGTCCAGTTATTGAAATCGGTCATCGTGACCTGGTAATCGCGTTCACCCTGCAGGACAAACATCGGCAGGTCTAATTTGGCTGCCTCGGCCGCCGGGTCATACCCCTGGAGATCAGCCCAATAAGCGCGGTAGGCACCAAGGACTGCCTGCCCGCCGGGGATATCGAGGGCTTTGACCTGTGCCACCAAGGCTTCGGTAGCCTGGATCTGCTGCTTATCCGTATCATCCAGGGTGCCGTCGAGATTCAGGATATATTTTGTTTGTGCCAGGATCAGGTCTTCCAGGCCGCGCGTGGGCCCGGCCAGGATAATGATCCCAGCCAGGCGGTTTTCCCGGGAGGCGAGGCGCGGTGCCAGCATACCGCCCAGGCTGTGCCCGGCGGCATAGATTCGTTGTCGGTCAATATTCTGTGTATTATGCAGCAGGCTGACGGCGGCTTCAGCGTCATCGAGGGTTTCATCTTCCACGGTAAAACCTTCGTCCTGGGCACATTTTTCCGGATATTGCCGGGTCCTTTTTTCATAGCGTAAAACCGCGATGCCGTGGGAAGCCAGGCCCCATGCTAGATCTTTAAAGGTTTTGCTGCCCCCGAGCGTTTCATCACGGTCGGATGGGCCGGAACCATGCAGCAGGACGACCGCTGGGAAGGGGCTGTCACCTTTGGGCATGGTCAGGGTACCGGGGAGCTGCCATTCCCCGGCACCTACAGTAACCTCGGATTCGGTGAACAGGCTGGTGTTGGCGTAAGCCGGCGGTTTATATTCGGTTGAGGCACTCGAAGGAACGAAGAACAAGCCGGCGATTTTCCCGCTGCTGTCGTAGACCACCTTTATATCGAGTAACATGTTAGCGAATTTGCCGGTAACGAAAACGATATCATAGCCGCCCTGTTTTTCCATGCGCGTACCCAGGATGGATTGAAACTCGCCGGCTTGAGGTTTCAGGCTCTCCCAGGTGGTCTGCAGTTTATCGGCAGGCATGACATTAGCCATCGTAGCATCGAATCCCTGCACCGCCCGGCCGTATTCCCCACCGGCTACGAGCAGAACCCAGGCCGATGCCTGGTCCTGGAGCGGATTGGAGATGGGGGTGGTGGATGTGGTCTCGGCCGCTTTTTTCCCGCAGGCGCACAACGGCAGCAGGGCAACCACAAGGACAAGTAACATCGTACGTGAGAAAATTGTTTTCATCTTCATACTCCTTTCAGTCTTTACTCCACTATCGTCCTTCCCGCAAGGGGAGAGGAAATAATCTGGTACAAACCTGAGATACTATTCTCGGTTTTTCTTTGTCGCGTCCGGGTCGGTTTTCCAGATGGCATAGGAATAAACTACCAGGACAACGCTACAGACCAGCAGCAGGCCGATTCCCCCTAACAACACCCAGGGTTTCTGTAAAAAACTGGCGGCCGCGATGAGTAAACCCAGGACGACAAATAATTTACCGCCGAGGCGGTGGGTCTTATTCCAGGACTCTTCACTGGAGAGGGTCCACGGAGTACGGATCCCTGCGAACCAGTTGGGCCTTAACTTGCCCATATAGTTGCCCAACACGACAAACAAAAGGCCCAGTAGTAAGGTGAAAACAGTCGTGACATCGACCGCCGCTCCCCGGGCTTGCAGGATAATGACAACCTGGACCGCGGCGAGGAGGGCAATCACCGCGGTACGGATAATGGCATAAGCTCCGGCGAAACGGGCATACCGTCCGCCGCGGGGGTCGATGTAGGGAAGGAAGAAAAAAAGCAGGTATACGCCGGCGGCGGTCAACGGCATGGTTAACAAGCCTTCGAATTTTCCGCCGTAACGGTCCGGTTGGCCGTTAAGCCCGAAGTGTACCGGTATACTATCGGGCATCGTGTTCCAGACTGCAATAGCTAGAATAAACATCACGGCAACTAGAAATAAGCTGACAATCTCATTACGCCAGTTTATCTTCACCTTTATCTTCTCCTGGAGGTTCATCCGGCCGGCCGGTGCCCAACAAGTCCATCACAGCAGCCAGTAATTCCTCCGCTACCGACAGGTTGAGGTGGTAGACGATGGAATTGCCCCGCCGTTCTTCCTGCACCAACCCGGCGCCCTTGAGTACACTAAAATGCCCGGAAAGGGTTGATTTCGCGAGGTCGAACTGATCCGCCAGTTCGCCGGCGGTCATCGATCGTTTCCGGAGCAGGGTCAATATGCGGCGCCGGGTGGGGTCGGCTAAGGCCTTAAAAGCACTTTGGTTCATTTCTTTTTAAAAGTATTTCGGTATTTAACGAAATACCATTTTTATTATAAGCAGCCGTAGGTTGGCTGTCAAGCATTCCGCCGTCATTTACTTTTTGCGCCAAGGCCCCGGAAAAGCCCTCCCCATACGTTTGACTATCCCCGGCCTCTTAAGGCCGGTTTCCGGGGCATTTATGAGAGGATAGGCACATTAGTTTCCCATCTTTGCTGATCATTGTTAAAAAGTATGACAGTTGGGCCGGATGTTGCCTTATTGACATCATGCCCAAATAGGGTATAATAATACCTAATATGAGTATGAATAACGACAGGGAAGCGCTGGGGAGTTATCTTTTTGATAAAACCAGGCGTGGTTTATTAACCCTGCTGTACCATCGCCCTGGAGAGGCCTTTTACGTTAATCAGATAGTAAAAGACCTGGGCAGCGGTTCCGGAGCCGTACAGCGTGAGTTACGCACGGCGGCGGAGGCCGGCCTCATTATTAGGGAAAAGAGGGGCAACCTGGTATTATATCGGGCCAACCAGGAATCTGCGGTCTACCAGGAACTGAAGAGTATTATCGATAAGACGGTAGCCGCAGCTGCCCGGCCGCTTGACCTGGCCGCACAACGCTTCCCGATCGAGCCAGATATACTGGCAGAATTCTGCCGTAAACACTATGTCAAAAAAATATCGCTTTACGGAGCTGTGCTTCATCCGGAATTCGGACCCGCGGACTCGATCCATACGCTGCTGGAATTTCAGCCGGGACACGCCCCGGGTTTTGGTATCAGCGACGTCGAAAATGAGCTGTCAACCCTGGTCAACCGTAAAGTGGAAATAAAATTGCCCGGGGAAATCAGCCGCTACCGCAGGGGAGAGATTACCAGAGAAGCCAGGGTGGTATATGTTGCACCAGGAACGAAAAAATAACCTTATCCGCGTCCGCCATATGCTCGATTTTGCCGTAAAAGCGGTCGCCTTCATCCGGGACAAAGACCGCACCGACCTGGATAAGGATGAGATACGGGTTCTGGCACTTGCCCACCTGGTGGAGATGATGGGCCGGACTGCCGAGGCCGTAACCGCCGAATTCCAGGATAAATATCAGGAAATACCCTGGGCCCAGATAGCCGCCGCCGGGAAACGGTTGACTCCTGGTGATGGGGGATTAGACCTGGACATGGTATGGGCTATCACTAGCCGGGACCTGCCGCCGTTGATTTCCCGGTTGAAGAGGATGATCAGGGCAGAAGGGTAGCAGGTATTGGACAAAAAAAGAGATAACCTTACTCCGGTTGGTTCGTTATATCATACAAGCAGCTTTCCACCTGGAGAAACAGATGAAGAAATTAACCGCCGCCCTGCTGGCCATCGTAATGCTGGTGACTCTATTCGGCTGCCAGGAGCCGGCAGCCGAAAATATGTCCATCAGTGAAGCCAATATAAATGATGCCGAATATTTAAGCAAAAGCAACAATACTTTTGCTTTAGATCTTTACCACCAGCTGCAAGATGGGGATGGCAATCTTTTTTTTTCACCATATAGTATTTCTTCAGCCCTGGGGATGACCTATGCCGGAGCCAGGGGAGAAACGGAAAAACAGATGGCCGCTGTTCTGCATTTCCAACTGCCGCAGGAGCAGCTGCACCCGGCCTTTGCCAACCTGGCGCAGGTGTTGGCCGGCCGCAGCGAAGAGGTATCGAACCCGGAGAAACAAGGCTTTACCTTACGTAATGTCAATGCCCTGTGGGGACAGCAGGATTTCCCTTTCAAATCCGATTTTCTCAATATGCTGGAGGAGAATTACGGCGCCGGTTTGAAGACGATGGATTTTGTCCATGAGCCGGAAGCATCCCGGTTGACGATCAATGATTGGGCCAGCGAACAGACGGCAGAGAAAATTAAAGACCTCATCCCCCCGGGGGGAGTGGATTCTTTAACCCGTTTGGTACTTACCAATGCCATTTATTTCAAAGCTGACTGGTTATACCAGTTCAACCGTGATTTTACGCACGATGGAGAATTCAGTTTATTAAACGGGGATAAAATCACCGTGCCCATGATGCCGCAAATTGAAGCGTTCCATTATGCCTCGGGACACATTTACCAGGCGATAGAATTGCCGTATGAAGGGAAAAAACTGTCAATGGTTATCTTACTGCCGGAGAAAGAGCAGTTCGAAAAATTCGAAACGTCATTAGACTATAAAAAATTGAAAGGTATCCTGGATAGCCTGCAGGGTAAGCAGCCGGCCCACCGCAAGGTCAGTCTGGCTATGCCAAAATTCAAATTTACCTCAGATTTCGGTCTTAGAAAAACATTATCAGATATGGGTATGCCGGCGGCATTCGACTCCGCTACCGCTGATTTTTCTGGGATGACTGGTGCCGGTCCATTATGGATCGATAATGTGATACACAAGGCTTTTGTGGCAGTTGATGAAAACGGGACCGAGGCCGCTGCCGCGACGGCAGTAATTATGGTCGGAGCTGCCCCGATACAGTATGAAATCATCGATTTCACCATGGACCGTCCGTTTATTTTCCTGATCCGGGACATTGAGACCAATACTATTCTCTTCCTGGGAAGGGTGGTAAACCCACTGGAATAAAGACCTTCTCCAGGAGTGGAGAAGGGGTTTTTTTACGGGGGTTCAGGTATTCTGTTGGCATGTGTAATTATCATGAAAGAAGCGGTGACTGATATACTGAAAGCGTAAAAAATGTGGGGAGATCGAGATGAAAAATATTTTAAAGCAGAAGGTCCAGGCGAACGAATCAGTGATCGGGACGTTCGTGGAAATTGGGCATCCGGACATCACGGAATGGCTGTCCCGGTTGGGATTCGATTGGATATTGCTGGATGCGGAACACGGGCCGTTAAGTTTTGAGACGATGCAGCAGATGATGCAGGCTATGGAGGGAACCGGGTGCGTGCCCATCGTGCGGCCGCAGTGGAATGATCCGGTACAGATAAAGCGGATTCTGGATATCGGGGCTTATGGGGTATTGATCCCTTGGGTGAACAACCGGCAGGAAGCGGAAGCGGCGGTGCGGGCATGCAAGTACCCGCCGCAGGGTATCCGCGGCTACGGACCCCGCCGCATCGGCATGCTGGACCCGGACTATTTCAACACCGCGAACGATGAAATATTGATCTCGGTGCAGATCGAGACGCAGACCGCCCTGGATAACCTGGATGAGATCTTGGCGGTGCCGGGTATCGATGCCTGCTACATCGGGCCTTACGACCTTTCCTGCAGCCTGGGCTACGGCATCCCGCCGAAATGGGACGAGCCGCGGTACCTGGCGGCGTTCGACCGTGTGCTCGAAGTGTCAAAAAAGCACCGGAAAAGTGCGGGGATATTTGCTACTTACGACAACATCGAATGGGCACTGGAGAAGGGCTTCCGCTTTAATACGGTGGATGATGCAGACAAGTTCCTGGTACGGGGAGCGCAGACCGCACTGGAGAAGGTAAACAATTGGGCGAAAAAACGGCAGCAGTAAATTCAGATTTAGGAGTAGAGGTTTTCAGCTAAAGTATTATCAGTAATCGGTTATTGCCGTTGCGTTTTATAACGCCCGTGCTATGATATCCAGCCTTCTGTTTTACCATCTTCCGGTTTGTGGTTTGTCTCTTGGTTGTTTGGTCATTTTTGGTAATTGTTTCTTGTAATTTGATTATTCTTTAGGATTTAGAAATTAGGATTTTGGATTTGTTTGGATTTGAGTATCACTTTTTATTGTATATAGCCGGCTTTACATATATAATGGCGGCGGGATATCAATGTTAAAGCGGGACAAATATGTGGGGCGATGAAGGAGAACGTTATCCCCGGCGAAGGTTTTTCGACCGGTATGTGATGTTTGGTTTGGTGATCGGGCTTTTAGCTGGCGGCCTGATTGGGGCGACGATTGCCGGGGCGACGGGATTCTTGATCGGCGACGTCGTCGGCGGGGCTATCGGCGCTGGGGCCGGTTACCTGATAAAGCATAGTATTGCCAACCGCCCGGTAAAGTAACATCGCCGCCTGGCGAATTACGCGATTTTAGAAATTTTTCCTCAGGTCCATCCCCTCATACAGTTTTGCTACTTCCTGGTAGCCGTTGAACAACATGGTCGGGCGTCGCCCGTTTTCCCCAATATATCTTTCGTTAGCCTGCGACCAGCGGGGATGGTCGACGTCCGGGTTGACATTGGCATAAAAGCCGTACTCTGTTGGTGAAGCTTCCATCCAGGTCGAGGCCGGCATTTCGGCAACCAGGTCTATTTTGACAATGGCTTTGATGTACTTGAAAGCATATTTCCAGGGTACCACGAGGCGGAGCGGGGCGCCATCCTGGACCGGCAAGGGCTTGCTGTAAAGCCCGGTCGCCAGGATCGTGAGGGGATGCATCGCTTCATCCAGGCGAAGGCCTTCAACATAGGGGAAGTTGAGAATACTGGCCCGTTGCCCGGGCATATGGACGGGGTCGAACACCGACTCGAAACGGACAAATTTCGCCGCCGGCTGCGGCCCGGCCTCGCTTAGAAGGTCGGCCAGGGGAAACCCGAGCCAGGGGATGACCATCGCCCATCCTTCGACGCAGCGCATCCGGTAGATGCGTTCTTGAGCGGGGAACCGCTGCCGGATTTCCTCCATCGTCCAGGTATGGGGGCGCTCGGCCAGGCCGCCGACAGACACCGACCAGGGAGTGGTGGGAAAGTCCTTTGCCAGGTCGGCGATCCCGGTCTTGCTGTAGGAAAACTCATAGTAATTATTGTAACTGGTCACATTTTCACAGGTGGTCAACTTATAACCGAGTTCGTCTGTTTCTTTCATGGCCGCTGCTCCATCACAAAATTCTTCTTTAGTCGAAGGCGAAGGCGCTCCACAGGCAGCCAGGGCAGAGAGGGAGGCAAGGGCCGCGCTGCCCGCCATGAATTTACGCCGGGAGATATAAATTTTTTCCGGGGTGATCCCGGGTTGGTCTTTTTCCATGGCCTTTTACTTAAAAGCTTACATATATAAGTATATAAGGTGGAAGGGGAAATAATGAAAAAAGGGGCAGGCGACCCGCTTATCCTGAGCGTGTCAAAGGACGGGTCGCCCCCTTTTTGGAGAACACTAATAGCGGCCGTATTTACGGGCCGCCGCCATCATGGCGCGGACGTTTTCCGGGCGTGCCTCATGGGTGATGCCGGTTGAGGTCGAGAGGATAAATCCGCCGTCTTTGCCGACGTCCTTGATCAGGTTTTTCACGAAGTCTTCGACTTCCGCAGGCGAGCCGACCTGGAGCAGACCGTGGGGCACCCCACCCATGATGCAGGTATGGCCCTTGAGCACCGCTTTAGCTTTCTTCATATCGGTTAAAGCGAAGCGGGCTATGGTCTTGCCTTTAGGCAGCTGCAGGAGGTATTCCAGGCGCTGTTCCCAGTTGCCCTCGTAGAAGGGGACGTGGATCATCCCGGCGTCGGTAACCGCATAGGCCAGCTTCTTAAAGGTTGCCCAGTAAAAGGTCTCGAACTGCTTGAGGGCCATGAAGCCATCGGAGCCGCGGTGGAGAGCGGAAAAGATACGCTTGGGGTTGCCGCGTGGGGATTTCAGGGCAGCCAGGGCATTGTTGATCGAGCTCTCCAGCAGATAATCGCATAGTCTGGTTAATTTATCCGGGTAGCGGTACATGTCGGTCATCGTCCCGGTCATCCCGCGCAGGTAATCGGAAACGATATCGAAGGGCGCGGCCCCGCCGCCGTGCGACATGGCGGGAAAGCCGGCTTGTGCCAGGTCTTCATCGATGTTCCCGGCGGCTTTAGCGTATTTCGCCTGCGCCTTACCGGCTTTAAAAAGGGCCTGGAAAGCCGCGATCACTTCAGGGTCGGCAAAAGCCGCGGACCGTGAAGCCAGGGTATTACTGCCCAGCAGGCCCTGCAGGGGAGGTAGCTTTGCCAGGGGAGCCATCGTTTTCCAGACACGGGGCAGGTAGCAGCGCAGGATGTAATCGCCGGGGTCGGAGAGGAAATAATCATATTCTTCGGGCTTGAGCGGCTGTCCCTCGAGGAATTGATGCATGACATCGGGGCCAAGGCCGCCGTCAGCCCACTTAAAGAGTAACGGCGAAAGGGCCGCCAGGGCGTCGCCGGGGCCGCCGGCCTGGGCTGACTGGATGTCCGGTTCCAGTTCTTTGATCGTCTGGATGGTCGCCTTGCGCCAGGCCGCAGGCCGGTAATAGGCGTCAGCCACTGTAATGCCTTCGACGAACCGGACGGGCAGATAGTTCGTGGTGAGGACGACCGGCACGCGGTCGGGGACTTTCAGCGCAGCCGTATCACGCAGCCGTTTTTCACGTTCTTCATATAATTCGGCGGGTGATTTTTTAGACATGATGTGCTCCTTATCAAAGGTCATTGCCGGAAAAGGGGGGTATGGCCGGATTCTACAACTACGGACAGGGGCCGGTCAATCAAGCTAAATATATGAAAGATTCGCTGTTCACAGTCATTCCAGGCGCGTAATTCGGCGGAGGAAAAGAAAAGCAAACAGGGAAATGGCTGCCAGGCCAATAGAGAAGCTGCCGATCGCCCAGTCAGCCCCGATATTATCGGCCAGGACCCCGGCCATAAAGGTCCCCATGTTGCTCAGCCCCATATCCATCATGTTGATGCTCATTACCCGGCCGAGAAACGCTTTTTCAGAATAAGATTGGAGCAGGGTACTGCCCAGGGTTTGGCGGCCGGACTGGCCGAGGCCGACAAAGATCATCAAACCGAGGGACAAGGCTATTGACTGGGAAAAGGCGAAAGCCGCCAGTGATATACCGAGAATAAAAGCACTGATAAGCAGCATGGTACCGCGTTTACGGTTCGGCAGGGAGGCGATGATGAGGGAGCCAGCCATAGCCCCGATGCCGGATACGCTCATCAACAAGCCCATCCCGGTCGCCCCGACCTTGAGGATATCGTCAGCGAAAATTGGCAGCATCATCTGGTAAGGCATGGAGAGGATGATGATCACCAGGGTCAGAATCAGGATGGTGAAGATCGTTCGGTCCCGCAGGATATAACGCAGGCCCTGTTTGATATCGCCCACCGCGGAAGAACGGTGGGACGGGTCAGGAGTATCTACATCTCGGTGGGGATGGATA
>CAZSHH010000071.1:0-236 GCA_964606525.1 uncultured Dehalococcoidales bacterium | reverse complement strand
CGGTCATGGTATAGAAGATCGCCTCGAAATCAAAAGCATCGATCAGGAAGCCGGCCGCTGCCGGAGCGAGGAGGCGAAGTGTATTCATCCCCAGGCTGTTGAGGGCGACGGCGTTCATCACCTGGCCGGGCTGAACAACCTCCGGGATGATTGCCTGGCGGGAGGGCATCATGAGGGCCATGATCGTGCCCTGGAGGAAGGAATTGAGTATTAAAAACCACCATGAGCCTTCATTT
>CAZSHH010000070.1:9964-16017 GCA_964606525.1 uncultured Dehalococcoidales bacterium | reverse complement strand
GTGGGCGGTAGGGGACTCGAACCTCTGACCTCACGGATGTGAACCGTGTGCTCTAACCGACTGAGCCAACCGCCCTTGATTGTTCTTTATTGTAACCTGATATTGTATCGATTGTAAACAAAATTGCGTTTTTACAGATTGATGCCGTTGCATAAACCAATAATTGGTCAAGGATCTATTTCGATAATGATACTCCCATACTTGGGTTAAGAAAGTAACGGTAATTAAGGTTATAATTTTATATGAGAGGTATTATTTTCCCTTAAACAACTACAAAAAACCCATTTCCTGACTTGACAATAGTCTCTAATATCACCACTAATTCGGTTTGTGAAGTGGGAGGTTGAAAATGTCAGTTGAACGGAACAAAGCAACACTGAAACGCCTGTATGATGAAGTCTGGAACAAGGGCGACGTCTCGGTGATACCGGACCTGGTATCTCCTGAATTTTTTACACGCGGCCTCCATAAAAACTTTACCGGCCATACCGGTTACCAGGAAATGGTAACCAACCTGCGGACCGATATCCCGGATATACATTTCGTCATTGATGAAATAGTGGGGGAAGGAGATAACCTGGTATACCGTATCACCGGTCAGGGGACTTATAAAGGTAAGAAATACCGTTGGACCCAGGCTCTTTTTACCTGTTATAAAAATGGTAAAGTCGCCGAAGCTTTGAGTATTGCTGATAACCTGGCATGGTATCAACCAGCCGGTACCGCGCCACCGAGTTACGAACTTAAGAAAAACTAGCGGTAACCTGCGGATAGAAAAGCATAGGTTAATGTTCGATAGTATCGGACAGCTTAAACCGGCGCTGTTTTCCCACATGCCCTTGATCTAGTTTAAGTTTGTTAAAAAGTTACCAGCTCAACAGACCCCACGAGTTAAGTGAACAAATATCACGCACAAAACATGCAGCGAATCACAATATCAACATTATACAGGGGTATCAAGTGTCCTTGTATGTTTGATTACCGTCCCTGCCGGTAGCTGAGCAGGGTTTGCCGGATATAATCTTCTTTATTCTGAATTGCTGCAATTTCCTGTGCCAGGATTTCCCGGATGATCCTTTTACTTTCTTCCACCGCAGCTCTGATGACCAGCTTTTGCTCTTCGGCTAATTCATGAGCCGCTTTTTTGATCTCTTCGTTTATTATAGCCTTGATTTCTTCATCGATCGTATCAGCAATATCAATAGGTTTTTCGTCCTCAACAGGCACACTGGCAAGGATATCTTTTATGGTATAGGTTCTGTTTTCATCGTTGGTGTTTCTGAATTCTATTTCTTCACTTCGGTCTTTATAATTCGGGGCCATATTTTTACCTCTTTCCTCTTTAATTATCCCGGATATTCTACCTATTAAAAACAGACAGATATTGGTATTTCTTTATTCTTACCTTTTATTACTTTATGTTGATGCAAGATCGGTATCAGCCAGGTCGAAAAACGTCACCACCTGGAGTATTTTCTCAAGATTAGCCGCGATGTTGCCGATCAACCTGGTATATAGATCACGCATATTAGGGCTGAGTCGGTTGAATTCGGTTGATAACCAGACCAGATTGTTCACCAGGGCAATATCATCGTATAATCCAATAAGGTGATTTTTTAAGTCCGGTGCCATATTATTTACCAGCTGTTTATTAGCTTCCCAACAAGAAGTTTCCAGTGGTAATAATTGATCGCCGGCGAACTCGCTGATTATGTTCCGATTACGTTCCAACTCATCAAGGAATGGGGCCAACGGATTATTCACCTGGTTTTGTTGTGAAAAGCCCGTACTTTCTTCCTCTTCTGCTAATCGATGGCTTCTCTGTGATTCTGTGATATCATGTCCTGATGCCTGGCTGGTATTTTGTTTCATGTCATAGGTATTGTTTGGGAATCCCGACTCCGCTACTGCCACCGGTATTGTAGACTGTACTTCCCGGTAACTGGTACGGGAACTCGTCGAATAACTGCTTTTTGCGTAGCTGGGCAGGGGATTGCTGCGTCTATAAACCAGCGGTGCTTTGAATAATAGTTTTATTAGTATCCTCAAATTAATCCATTTTTTGTAAACCAGGCGTATGTAAATACAGGCGTATAAGATACCAACAGCAATGCCTGCAATAACGCTTGCCAATAAAATTCCTGCTACCAGGGCACTATTCATTCAACAACCGCCTTCAAGAATGTTCCACGATATTAAGCCTGATATGACATATCTTTTGTTATCGTAAAACACTCTAAACTAACAATACTTGCCTAAAACATCAGCGGCAATAGTGCATTAAGGTAATCATTCGCCTACCATGGTAATAGGTAAAAAGTTCGCTCTTTGTCACATAAAAAAGGAAGCAGCGTTACGTTGATCGGTGATCAGGGGAAAACAGGAAAAATGACCTTATATCGGAAAATATTGAAATATACCCTGGTAGACAGTTAACGTATCTGAGGACAATTCATCTGATTTCAACTAACAATATGTTGCACGAGTCAATATAAACCAAGTTCATCCAACCGTTCGTCACTGATACCGAAATGATGGGCGATTTCATGTATTACTACCTTACGTACCAGGGCTACCACGTCTTCCCTCGTCACACAGGCAGCCTCGATCGGCCGTTGAAATATGGTGATTTTATCCGGCAGCACCATGCTGTAGTCATGCCCCCGCCGGGTATGCGGCACTCCTTCATATAGTCCCAACAAGGTATTACCCGGCTCCACTTGAGCACGGCGGACCTGCCCCCGGTTGGGCACGTCTTCCACTACGATAGCCACGTTATCCAATTGTGCCGCGAATTCTTCCGGCAGATTGTCCACCGCTGCCATCACCAGTTCTTCAAAGTCTTCCCGTTTCATCTAGCTCTCCCGGGGTTCTTTAGCCGTACTGGCCGCTTTCTGCGGCACCCTGAGTTAACGGCCGTACCAGACAGATTACCATCAACGCTAAAGCATAACACACCGACGAAACCACCAGAGCAACACTGTAACCCCCGGTACGGTCATATATCCATCCCCACAGTAGTGGGCCTGTTCCCCCGATCAACCCCCACCCCAATGTCAATATCCCGAATAGGGAGCCGACATGCTCCCGGCCGTAAAGGTCGCCAAGGTAGGGGGCGAATAAGGTATTGGGAAAACCGACTGCCAGGCCGACCATTACCACAAACAAACCCAACGTCAACGGTGATTTGGTAACAGCAAAACCCAACAGGAATACTAACAGCGAAAGGACAGTACCGATGATCATGACCTTCTGTTTCCCATAACGGTCGCCCATGATGCCGCCGAATACCCGGGCTGCAATCGACGGCCCGTTGAACATGGTAACGAATACCCCTGCCGCCGCTACCGTACTTCCCAGGTCGACTGCCCATACCACCAGGTGCCCCAGCAAGCCGTTATATACGATCCCGATCAAGCTGTATGCCAGGAACAACAGCCAGAATTGACGTGTATGCAGGGCTTCCTGCAGGCGCCATCTTTTCTCGTTTTTCACCATTTGGACTTTTGCTATTACCGGTGGTTCGCCATCCGGATGCAGTCCTACTGCTTCCGGAGTATCGCGAATAATGAAATAAGCCAGCAGCACGACGGGTATACCGGTAACAAAAGCCGCTCCTACTGAGACCGCCCGCCAGCCAAAGCTTGATGCCAGTGACGTCAGTAAAGGACTAAAGACAGCTGTACCCAGGGCAAATGCCGAGCCTACGATTCCCCCCGCCAGGCCGCCCCGCCGGACAAACCATTTCCGGGAAATGGACTGTACACAGACCAGGTGGGTGAAACTGACGGCAATCCCCGCCACCACACCGTAATAAAGGTAAAGCTGCCAGACGGAATGTACGGTCGATAGCAGCAGCCAGCCGGCCAGGCACAAGCCGCCGCCTAGCAGTATCGTTTTCCGGCCGCCGATACGGTCTACCATGATGCCGGTCAGGATGGATAGGAAGGAATACACCCATAACGACACGCTCTGGGCAGTCCCGATCAAAGAACGCGACCAGCCCAATTCTTCTGATATCGCCGGGAAAAAAGCTGAAACACTGTACCGTGACATCGGCCCCAGGCTGCCAACTATCACCAGGGCTGCCAGCACCCACCAACCGTAGAAGATAGGTTTATGTTTCAAGAGACACCTGTTAAAAAAAAATCAAGGGACACATTTAACGGTGTCCCCTCCCTGATTACCTTACTATACTATATCGTACTATATCCCACCATATCCGCGGGAGAAATCAAACCTACGAGCTGCTGATTAAACCGTAGGGCAGGTCTCCTGGAGACTGTCTCAAAACCCCCGAAATGTCATTCTGAAAGGAGTGAAGAATCCGTCTTCAGGCACAGAGAAACGGATCCTTCTACCACAGTCGAACGTTGCTTCGCTTCTCAGGATGACATCCTGAGACACATCCTCGAGACCCTAACGGATTGCGCAACCACTCTGAGCCCCGGTGCCTCCCTTATACCCTCATCGGGGCGTGAGAGTCTCCCGCCTGGATTGCTGCTCAATGCGGGAAATCCCGTCGACAGCGGTCGAACGCCTTGCCAATTTAGGTATGAGTGAGTATTGGCAATGGCTCTGGATAGTTATGTAATTAACCGGATGCCATAGGTAGATGACGTAAGAGTCTCCTACCAGCGAAGGCGGACGGCCCGGCGGGTCGCCCCTACATCACTAGCCGCTATGGTTTCGACAGACTCACTATGAACGGCTGGATGGGTATTCACACAATACTGGATGGGTATTCACACAATAAAGGAAGGGGGGTTTCCTGAAACACCGAACACCCCCCTTCCTTCTTTTACTTAGTATTTAGAAATTTGGATTTAGAATTTCGCTTATTAGCGGCGCGGCGGCCCCATGGGCGGCCACATTACCGGGACCAGTTCATCCAGCCCCAGCATCTTCAACTTCATCATGTTCGGCTTGGTGGTATTGCGGTCCCAATCAAGCGCCCCCAGGTTCCAATAATTCCAGGCATCGGCGTTGATGGTGACGCCCGCCAGCGGGCCTTCTTTCAATGCCGGGCTGCCAATTATACGGGGATGTACCGTCCACTTGATCTCGGTAACCCCTTCCCGCAGGTTGAAAGCGTGCCGCATCACGGCAATCCTCTCGCCAGCCTTCAGCAATTCACCCATATTAGTATTCCAGCCGGTGATGGCATTGATCAGTCCGACGAACCGGATATCGCCGTCCGGACCGCCACCAAAACCCCACCCGAAGGTACACAGGCCCAGAGCATTGACCAGGTGGCCGCGGAAGCTACCCGGGCCGAAGCCGGCGGTATGGCGGCCGGGAGTGGCATCCATCTGGTACTGGCTGATATTAAAGCCGCCGAAAGGTGAGATCAGCTTGGGGTCATGCATACCCAATTCTTGTCCGCCGATATGTACGGCATATTTTTCGGCGCCTTTACCTATCTTCTCAGCCGCTTTCTTCACGCCGTTAGCCAGGATGGCGCCTAAACCTTTGCCTTCGGCCATCATCTGGGTGACGGCAACTAATGCCTGGTGGTTGCCCCATTTCAGGTCGGCGCCGTCGGTATCCTTTTTCGTCAGGATGCCGTTCTCGTAGCATTCGATGGCGAACGCCACTGCGGTACCAGCAGAAATAGTATCCAGCCCGGCACGGTTGCAGATATCATTGGCCATGTTAATGGATTCTTCGTTATTGTTGCCGCACATCACGCCGAAAACACCCAGGGTCTCATATTCCGGGCGGCGGCTGCCGGCAGCATACTTATAGTCACTGGTGCCTTCTTTCATCAGGGCCTTACAGGCGATCGGACAGTGCCAACAGCCGCTGGCTTTAGTCGTTTTCGCCTTGATGGCATCGCCTTTCAATTCCGACACATCCGGGACATCGACGACGCCTACACCGCCCCAGTTCTTGACCGGGGTATCACCGCTGTGAGCAGAGGTCGCGGCCATACCACTGGTACCGTAAGTATGGAAATTATCGATAAACGACATTCCACCGGGGCCCGGCTGCTGCCAGCCTTTGATCTGTTCCATCCTTAATTTGTCTACCGTAGGTTTATCGGCAACGGT
>CAZSHH010000070.1:7746-9954 GCA_964606525.1 uncultured Dehalococcoidales bacterium | reverse complement strand
TAAACTGCCTTTAGCGACCACCGCCTTGAGTTTCTTGGAACCCATCACCGCCCCCAGGCCCGAACGGCCGGCAGCGGAACCGTGGTCGGTCATGATCGAGGCAATCAGGCTCTGCCTCTCACCGGCAGGACCGATACAGGCCACACGGCTGTCCTTGCCGTATTCCGCCATCAGGGCATCTTCGGTCTCGTAGGCATCTTTGCCCCAGAGTTTCGCGGCATCCTTGATTTCGGCCTTACCGTTATCCAGCAGCAGGTAGACTGGTTTGGGGGAAATCCCGGTGAAAAATACCCCGTCAAAGCCGGCAAATTTCAGGTATGGCCCGAATTCACCACCCGAGTTGGCATCGCCCCACCCACCGGTAAGCGGCGATTTCGCCACTACCTGGTAGCGGGCGCCGGTGGGCATGGGCGTCCCGGTTAACATACCACTCATCATGCCGAGGGTATTATCCGGCCCCAAGGCATCCACGCCGGGTTTCTGTCGGCTGTACAGGATCTTGACACCGATGCCATAACCGCCGATGTAATCACGGCACATCTGTTCATCCAGGGATTCTTCTTTGATCGTTCCGGTGGTAAGATCGACAAACAGGATCTTACCAGCATAACCTCCAGCCATGCTTTTAGTCTCCTCCGTATTTCCTTTGCTAGCCCTATTCTATCATGTATGAGCAGAACGTCAAACCCCCGGGTAAATAAAAAAGCCCGGCTTAAAAAGCCGGGCGGTATTTTTCTGGTGGCTACCAGATAGTTGCCATTACCAGGTAAGTTCCCTTACCAGAGAAGGTACTTATAAGGTAGCGAAGGGACTGCGGCGAACTTCACGAACGAAATCGGTGGCGGGGGGAGTGTCTTCGCCTAAAATTACGTTGATGATCGCTGCGGCTACTTTTGTAAATTTCTTCATTTGTCTTCCTCCTTAAGTAGTCAATTATCAGTATGCCACTGTCGAGTTACGTCACGGTTAACAGATTCACAGGGGAGTAAAACTGCAGGTAAATTGGCGTTACATTCGGGTTACAAAGTTGACTAATATTATCTTTTACTCAACAGTCCCCCCTTCTTTTTCAAAGAAAGATTTCAGGTGCCGTACACGAATCGTGATGTAAATTCAGAAATAATATTCAGTGATCCGGCCGCTCATCCTGCCTGTCCCGTATGACAATCGGGAAGCAGTGTCGAAGGAGAGCGGCAAGGTAGTAAAATGATGGTTCCCCTGCAGCTATAGGTCCGACAAACTCACCATGAGCGGCGGGAAAATCCTGTTCATGCATCTATCGACACTTAAGCATGGCACGCAAGCGCTTTCTTGACCCCCCCTTCCCGGATATGTTACGTTCTTGCATACCGTTTTTATTTCCTTCTTTACCACGATAAATAATTAGATTGAAAAGGTGGCAATGTAATGACACAGTTTCAGGTTAATCCCCCCGCACGTATTCTCCTCGGCCCCGGCCCCAGCAACGTGGCTCCTTCCGTACTCCTGGCCATGGCTGCCTCCGTGACCGGCCATCTCGACCCTTATTTCCAGGCGGTTATGGACGACTCCATGCGCCTGCTGCGAGAGACCTTCCGCACTAAAAACCAGCTTACATTCCCGGTTTCCGGCACCGGTTCCGCCGGCATGGAAGCAAGCTTCTGTAACTTCCTCGAGGAAGGTGACACCGCCGTTATTGGTGTCAGCGGCCTTTTTGGCGAAAGGATGGTAGACAACGCTGCCCGGTTGGGCGCTACTGTGATCCCCCTCACCGTCGAATGGGGCAAGATCATCGAACCGGAAACCGTTGCCACCGCCCTTAAATCATGTAAAAAGGTGAAAATGGTCGCGGTGGTCCACGCTGAGACTTCCACTGGCGCCTTACAACCCCTGGCGGAAATTTCGAGACTGGCTAAAGAGCATGACGCCCTTTTCTTAGTAGATACCGTGACTTCGCTCGGCGGCCATGAAGTAGCGGTAGATGACTGGGGTATCGATATCTGCTACAGCGGCACTCAAAAATGCCTGAGCGTACCCCCCGGACTGGCTCCGTTTACTGCTAATGAAAAAGCACTGACTGCCCTCAAAGCCCGCAAGAAGAAAGGCCCCTCGTGGTACCTCGATCTTTCCCTGCTCTCTGATTATTGGGCTACCGGCCGCTTGTATCACCATACTGCCCCCATCAACATGGTCTACGGCCTGCATGAAGCCCTGCGCTTGATCGCCGCC
>CAZSHH010000070.1:0-7736 GCA_964606525.1 uncultured Dehalococcoidales bacterium | reverse complement strand
TTTGCCGAGCACGGCCACAGCCGCATGCCGGTCTATGACGAAACGCTGGACGACATCCTCGGCATGGTGCTGATCAAGGACGTCTTCACCTATCTCGCCAGCGGCAAATCGCCGCCGAAGGACTGGAAAAACGCGTACAGCGCCACGCACGGAATGGGCAAGCACTGCATGCTGGTCTAGAAGCCATGGGACTGATATTGCACGCCCAGGCCGGGCACCGTCTCAACGTCCTCACCTCGGTCCGCATCCCCGATGGTATCAACGATGCCAGGATCCGCTCCGCTCTGCTCAATGAGTTCAATATCGAGATCGGCGGGGGGCTGGGCCAGCTTAAAGGCAAGATCTGGCGTATCGGCCTGATGGGTCATTCTTCCACTGAGGCCAACGTCCTGCTTCTGCTGCATGCCCTGGAAAAATTGCTGATGCGGGAAGGCTTTAAGGGTGAAGCCGGAGCGGGGATAACAGCCGCAAATAAAGTGCTGCAAAGTTAGATATTGAATGATCACCCTCACCTTCGCCTCTCCCGTCAGGGGAGAGAGAAAAGAGGGATGGGAAAGCCGGTAATCTTGCAGGGGATGGCCTGCGGCCATCCCCTGCACCGCTTATTGTTTGTTATTTCTTCCCTGGTTCTTCCTTAGTATTTAGATATTAGTATTTAGGTATTTAGTATTTAGTGTTTTTTACTGGTACATGGGAACGTCCAGCTCTTCCTTGGCCATGAACTCCAGCAGCGCGGCCTGGCCGGACTGGACCGCTTTTTTCGCCCGCTGTAAGGCCGGCATAACTTCATTGGACTCGGTCACTTTCTCCGCGTATCCCCCCAGTGCCGCCGCCACCTTGGCATATTCGCCGCTCTGCTTGTTCAGGGAATAATGTTCGGAGGCATAGGGATGATGGTGCTGGTAGCCGCCCAACCGGTGGTCGTTCTTCAGCACGACCAGGATGGGGATATTCTCCCGTACTGCGGTCTCGAAGTCCATGCCCACCATGCCGAAGGAGGCATTGCCCATGAAGGCGATGCACGTCTTCTCCGGGTGTGCCAGTTTGGCCCCCATGCTGAAACCCAGGGAGGCACCCAGAGTAGTCGTCTTGCCCCACCCGATATATCCCCCCGGCGTGGTCGTTTCCCAGAACGGTAGCAGGGTATCCCGCGGGAAACCAGCCTCGTGGGTGATGATGGTCTCGGCCGGGTTGAATACCTTTTTCATCTCACCGATGATGCGGTAGGGGTTGATCGGTGTTTCGTTGGAGGTCAGTTTGGGCGCCCATTCCTTGAGGAATTCATCCTTGACCGCCTTCAACTCACGGCGGACGCTATCGTCTTTTTTACGGCCTTCGCTGCCGAGCTGCGCCTTAACCTCGTCGATCATTTGCTGCAGCACCAGTTTGGCATCACCTACGATAGCCTGCTCCAGCGGATAGTCTTTCCCCAGGTCCCTTGCGTCGACGGTTGACTGTATCACCCGCTTATCGTCCGGTATCGGCGTAGTAAAGGCTTCTTTAGTACAAGAGGAGCCGATGGCAAACACCAGGTCGGCCTTCTTCAGGAAATGCATCACCGGCTTGGGCCGTGTGCGTCCCCCCGCCCCCAGTGCCAGGGGATGGTTCTCCGGGAAGCCGCTCTTGCCAGACATGGTGGTAAAGACCGGGATCTGCAGCAGTTCGGCGAACTCCACTAATTCAGCCCAGGCCTGGGCAAAGAGGACACCCTGCCCCGCCCGGATGACCGGGTTCTTGGCCGCGATCAGGGCTTTGACCGCTGCTTTAACGTCGGCCGGATCGCCCGCGCTGCGGGCGGCTTTGACCGGTTTATACTTGAAGGCAATGTCGGGAAACTCCTCCATGGCAACATCGCCCGGGATCTCCAGCAGCACCGGCCCCAGCCGTCCTGTCCGTAAAAAGGTGAATGCCCGCCGCATCATCTCCGGGACGCGGTCGGCAAAGTTGATCATATCGGCCCACTTGGTGATTTCCTGGTAGTTGTTCACCGCAATGAAGGTCGGCGGCACCAGGCGCCGCCGCGGCGCCCCGCTGGGCAGGGCCAGTACCGGCACCGATTCACTGAAAGCCTGGGCAATGCCGGAAAACGAGTTTTCGATGCCCGGCCCGTTCTGCATGGCGCAGACGCCCACCCGCTGGGCAAAGGAAGCCCGGGCAAAACCGTCAGCAATACCCACCCCCACCCGTTCGTTACGGGACAATATCGGCCGGATACCCTCTTTCGCCCCGGCTTCGAATATCGAGTTCATGGGGAAGCCGCTGATGAACTCTACCCCTTCCATCTTCAGGATTTTCGCGATCGCTGTGATTCCCTGCATATCCGTCCTCCCTGCAATATTTACTATGGTAAGAAAGCAGCCCGCTCATGGTGAGCCTGTCGAACCACGGGTTGCCTTCTTATTACTTCTCTCTATTTTTCCAGCTTGAATTTCGGCTGTACCTTCGGATTCACGGGATTCTTCGGCCACTTGCCGGACAATACCCGGACCACTTCCTCCGCCGGGTTCACCGGCTGCGTTGCCACGGCGGCATCGGAATATGAAGCCGTATGCGGTATTAGGATAACATTGGCGAATTTCAGCAGCGGATTATCCGGCGGCGTCGGTTCTTTTTCGAACACATCCAGGCCGGCTCCGGCGATCCATTTCTCCTGTAGTGCCTTGATCATGGCCGCTTCATCGATGATCGGTCCCCGGGCGGTATTAATGATGTAGGCAGAGGGTTTCATCTGGCGGAATTCAGGTTCGCCGATGAGGTGAAAGGTCTCCTTGCCGAGCGGGGCATGAACGGAGACGAAATCAGATTGGGAGAGCATCTCCGGCAGTGCCATCAACTCGATACCCAGGGCTTTCATCCGGGCTTTATCGGCATACGGATCATAGGCAATAACCCTCATATTGAATGCCTGGGCTTTTTTTGCCGTCATGCGGCCGATGTCGCCGCAGGCAACCAAACCTAACGTCTGGCCGTGTATAGAAGCCATCGGCGCCAGGACCTTCCGGGCATCCGTCCAGTGCCCCTGCTTCATCGGGGTATCCATCAGGACCAGCTTCTTGGCACAGGCCAGGAGTAAAGCCATGGCCTGGTTCGAGACTTCTTCCACGCACCACTCCCGGGCGGGATTATTTACAAAGACGATACCATTGTCGGTGGCCGCCTGTACGTCCACGCCATCGAACCCCACGGAATAGCAGACAATGATACGGCATTTCGGCAGGGAAGACATCAGTTTCCGGGTAAAGAACGGCCCCCCACCCATGATGGCATCCGCGTCCTTTGCTAAAGCAAGCAAGTCGTCTTCACTCTTCGGTTGTATCTCCACGGCTTCTACGTCTAATTTATGTTCCGCGAATATCTTACGCTCGGTCGCCATTGACGGCCCGCTGATCTTACCGAAACTTACCACCTTGAATTTAGCGCCTGCCATGATTCCCTCCTTCATTGCAGTAAACACCCGGAAATTTCGCTTCTTGATATTATGTAAACTTTATACCGGGCGGTTTGAACATGCTCAATTATAACGATGGCCGCAGTAATGTCAATTTGAATTCATATCGGCATAAAAAGGTCAGGGCGGGTTTTCCCCGCCCTGACTACAGCCGTGATGCGGCTGTACCCATACCGCTTATACTCCAGGTGGTGGCTATCTTGCCGGTCCCGCCAGCCAGTCCAGTACCGCTAATTCCTTCTCCAGGGTCTCGTCACCGGTGGCGTACATCTCGTCTTCGAAATAACCGGCGAAGAACTGGAATATCGCGCGGTATGGTTGCGATACGGTCAGGTCCAGTGAGGTCCGTTCCCATTGGCCCACGTTCTCAGCCGGAATACCGATGCCGGTATCTTCACGGACCCGCGGCGGCCACGGCTGGTCATACCAGCCGTACTGCCGTTCGTCCATCAACCAGTTCTTCAACAGGGCGGCATACCGGGTCAGCAATACGCCCTTGCGGATGCCGGAGTTGGGGAAATATTCCGGCGGCTGCGATTCCAGGTAGATGACGGCTTCGTCCCCATCTACCCAGCCGTTCCGGTCTTCATAGGTAGTCCTCAGGTATACTTTATCGCCGCTGCCGTATGAGGTCTTCTGTAGTTTAAGCAATAACAGCCCACCCCGCACCTTTCCCCCCTCGCTTTTAGCGGCGAATAGGGTGTTGATCCGCATCAGGCTGCCGGTCGCTGCGTCGGCTTCCGGAGAACCGAAGACCTTTTCGATGCGCCAGCCGTCGGCATGAAATTCCAACCGCAGGTCGAACACCAGCGGTGTGACCATGTAGTCGAATTCCTCTTCCACCCGTTCCCGGAACTGGCGGGGGGAATGGACCGAGTAATAATTGGCACCCTTGATCCTGGTGATCTGTTCGATGAGCTGTGAATTGAAATCGACGCCGATGCCGATGAAAGTAGTATAGAGGCGTTGTTCGGCGTTATCGGCAGCAATGGCATTAAAACCGCGGGTACTGATATCACCGGTATTCGGCTGGGCATCGGTAAACACCATCATCCGGTTTTCATATTCATAACTGTCCAGTTCCCGCAAGCCGCGGTACTGCAGTGTACCGAGTTCCATACCGGCTTCCTGGTTGGTGCTGCCGCCGGCATTGATATCCATGATCACTCTTTCCACAACACGCATATCAGACTCCCTCACCAGCTGCATCGGCTGCAGCAGGAAAGACCGGGAGTTGAAGGTGACGATGGCAAAGCGGTCATCACCGTTCAGCTGCCGCAGAATGCTGACCACCGATTCTGCGGCGCTCTGCATCTTGGTTTTCCGGTGCGTACCTTCCCCGGCATAGGCATCGATCTGCTGGCCGGTGCCGTCGTAATAATATTGGTTGTACTGTTCGGTCATGGAGCCCGACGTATCCAGGACGATCACCAGGTTGAGTTTCTTGCGGGCGAAGTCGCTTTCTTTCACCCCGGAATTCAAGCCGACCGCGAGATAATACTCGGTTTGCTGGGAGAACGGATCCCGGGTCACGGCAAAGCTGTAGGAAGGGCTGTAGAGTTTCTCCGTGGGTTCTACCTGGCCGGTCTCGAAATAGTAGTCGTAGAAAAGCCCTTCGTAGGTTATATCTGTGGGCAGCGGTAGGTAGTTGTTGCGGATGTTTTCCCGGAAGTTGCCTACATCCTTGGCCCCGCCCGCCGCCAGCCCGATGGTCCCGCTGGGGGTGGTGGGGATTTGGGTATATGAAGATGGCAACTGCGTACGAGTGGGTGCTGCCGTTGTTTGTGGGCGGGTGGTGTGAGGTACGGAGGTACTCGTCCACGGCGGCCGGGTAGTCATCGTCTCACTTGCACTGCAGGCGGTTACGATGACACATACCACGATCAGGATTAGGGCTGCCAGTATTCTTTTCATATTGTCCTCCCTTCGCGTGCGTTGTCAGTGATATATACGAAGGTCGGGAAAAAGTATCGCCAAAATATTAAACGTCAATCGATGCGAAAAGATACCGTCCGGGGTAAGTCCAATGCTACCGGCTGTCCCTGGTTGTCCAGGTCTTCCAATTCTATATAGTATCGTCCCGGACTCACCGGCTGGCCGTCGCTGTCAAGCTGTTGCCAGTATACCGTATAGCTGGTCTCCTGGCCGGGGGCTAATACTACCGTACTCCCACCTGCTTCCGTAGTATATACCGGCTGGCCGGTCTTGCTGTCCATGACGCTGAGAATGGGCGGGAATTTCCATATCGTGAAACTCTCGGTGGTTACATTCTTCAGGCTGATCTCGACTGCCACCGTTTCGCCTGCGGCATATACACTTTTACTCATCGTCGCGGCCGCGCCCACGATGGACGGCACGGTAGCCGCCGGCTGGAAGACACCGGCAATCCAGACGATGACCGCCGCAATACCCAGGACTATGACCGCGGTTACCGCTTGCCACGCCGGTTGGCGCAGCCAACCCCACCAACTCCGGGTTTTCCTTTCACGGGCTTTTTCTTCCAGTGCTACCAACTGCCGGCGCAGCCTTTCTTGTAAGGCTGCTTCAAAACCGGGGCGCAGGTGGGGTTCCATCTCCGCCATCCGCACCGCGAAATCTAATGCTGTCCGAAGTTCTGCTTCCATGCGGGAGCTGAACTCCGGCCGCTCTCCTGCCAGGATGCGGTCGACATTCTCTGTAAAGAACCTGGCCTGGTCCTGCCGGTTATTCATCCCGCCACCCCTGGAAATTATCTCTTAACTTCCGCACCGCCCGGAAAACCAGGTTGCCCACCTGCGATTCGGTCATGCCGGTATTGCGGGCGATGTCCCGGTTGGTCATGTGCGCCCCGAATTTCAGCGAGATAACCGATTGCTCTGCCGGCGCCAGCTTCTTCAGGCATGAATGTAATCGGCCGAATTCCTCACTCCGGATCGCCAGTTCCTCCGGGGAGGGGTCGCGGCTGGTTTGCGGGAGGTTGTCGTGCAGCGGCACCACGCGGTCCTGGTGCCCCACCCGGAAATGGTCGATGACAGTATTTCGGGCAATAGTATAGACCCAGGTGGAAAAGGAGGCCCGCTGCGACTCATAAGCATGGAATTTGACCAAGGCTTTCTCGAACACTACCGAGGTCAGGTCTTCCGCCGTGGCATCGTCTTCGATGCGGTAGCGGATGAAGCGGTAGACCTTCGGCAGATACTCCGCATACAACCGCGCGAATATCTCGGCGATCGTTTGGCCGACTTCACCCGGCAGGCTGAAGAACAAAAAGAAAAACACCGCTGCGGCACCCACCTTAATCTCTTATACGAAAAACCGGGAAAAGTATCGCCGTATTCTAGCCGAAAGTGCCGGTACGGTTCAACAATGAGCCAATAACGGTGCTATCCTGAAACCTCAAAATACCGTCGCACCTCATCCAGCGAAGCGGCGATGGTATGCCCCAGGGCTTTGACTCTCTCGGAGGGCGCCAGCAGGTCCGGGACCTGGACCACCTGCAGGCCGGCGCGGAAAGCCGACATCGCCCCATTGTCCGAGTCTTCCAGGGCCAGGCAGGCGGCGGGGGGGAGGCTGAGCTTCTCGCAGGCTTTCAGGTATATGTCCGGTTCCGGCTTGCTCCGGGTGATATCATCGCCGCAGACAAGAAAATCGAAAAAAGGCCGGATGCCTGATTCTGAGAGCATTTTTTCAGCCCAGTAACGCTGGGTGGACGTCACCACTACTTTGCGCAGGGCACGCCGGTCCAGGTACTGCAGCAATGCCAGCGCCCCCTGCTTCAGCGGCATTGGCCGTTTCCCAGCTTTACTGTACCAGGCAGCATTCACCGCTTCGTAGGGAAAATCCGGCCCGTAGCCGGCCAGCATGATTTCTTTAGTGCGGTCCTTATTGCCCCCGATGCATTTATAGTAGACCTCTACATCCGGTTCGTAGCCGAATTCCCGGCACGAGGCGATAAAGTCTTCCAGGACGATCCGCTCGCTGTCCAGCAGCAGCCCGTCCATATCGAAGACGACGGCTTTTACCTTCTTTAAGTCCAGCATTTTGCCATGATAGCACAAGGCCGCCGGCTTTATCTACGGAAAGACGAGATACGTGTCATACCCTTGATTTTTACTTATACCGCAGAGATGAAAATGACGTCCACTCAGAGCCTCAATACCCTTTTCCCCTTATTGAGGCGCAGGAGTCTCCTGCGAGGTATATTTGTCCAGGCGGGAGACTCTCACGCCCCGATGGGAAATAAGACACATCGGGACTCAGAGTGGTTTGCTTAATGTCCAATCCTATTTGCGAGAAAATATGTATCGTT
>CAZSHH010000069.1:0-16160 GCA_964606525.1 uncultured Dehalococcoidales bacterium | reverse complement strand
GGACACCCTCTGCTACATCCTGGGCCTGTCCCACATGCGAAACCGGCATTTCCTCCATGGCAAGAATCCTGGTAGACGTTCGGCCAATCCGTTTATAGAACT
Source organism: uncultured Dehalococcoidales bacterium (assembly GCA_964606525.1). Classification (GTDB taxonomy): domain Bacteria; phylum Chloroflexota; class Dehalococcoidia; order Dehalococcoidales; family UBA2162; genus JBBITI01. Next base: position 16,058 of record CAZSHH010000069.1, on the reverse strand, counting down.
GCACCGCCTGTTTCGAGATATTTAAGAAATCCGGCTTAGTCATGGGGAACGCCCCCCGCGGCCCCGCCAGGATAAAGGTATCGGCGAAATATTCGACCGTCTTTTTAAAGTCGGCTGCCGCCACCGCTTCTTCGTATTTTTTAAATAGTTTCTTGATATCGCCCTTCAAAAATAATACCTCAGATGTACTTTACCGCTTGATCTGCAGATACAACTCGTCACCGGGGGTGGGGTTTTTAATGGTGGCCTCGTCGTTGTAGACCAGCAGGGGTTCCCCGTTTACTACCTTCCGCGTGATCTTATACCGCTTTTTGTCCTGGGTATAATATGGAATGAAACAGACCGGTTTACCCAGCCTCTTTACGGTTACCGCACCACGCCACATCCCGGCAGGAACCGCGATGACCCCGGGCTTGGTGAAGTTCACCGCTTCCATGTGGTCGGGGTCTTCGCCAAGCATTACTTCTATCTCGGCGTCAAAGCTGTCCCACGGCTCGACGACGTCCGTTCCGGAAAACCATAGAAATTCCGCGATCTGTCCGTTGCTTACCGGTTCGTCATCGCCCAGCTTGCACGGTTTCGTAATGATGTTATAGCTGAACTGCTGCCCGGTGCCGGCCATATCTTCTTTACCTTTGAAAACACACCGGGGATTCATTACCGCATCTCCGAGTTTGTGGTAATCTTTCCGTAATTCCCTGATACAGTCTTTATACTTGCCCACGGTCGAGGCGTTTTTATAATAAGGCTCCATGTACTTGCGTACATCTGCATCTGTCTGTTTCGGATTGGTGAAACAAAGTCCGCAGAAGGTGCATTTTTTAGTTTTGTCCTTTACGCAGAGTCGGGAGTGTTCTTTCTCGTAGAACCATTCCTCTTTTCCATTTATATCAGTACGGCTGTAGACTCTGCCCGTAGTAATGCCGACATAGCTGAGCATCGTATTCAGGCCCCGGACGACTTTTTTAAAATACACCGGACTGTGGAACACACCCGGAGGAGCACACACGATCGACGGCTTCGTGATATGGTATATTTCCATAGATTGCGCAGTATCACCGATACAAAAGCCGATTTCAAATTCAGCTTCAAAGATCCGGTCAAGTTCTGCGCCGGTGAAAACGAAGAAATTATACGCCCCGTCGTGGATGTGCGGAACATCCATCGTGCCGACTTTATTGGCGACCAAGAAACCCGTGCCGAACGGGACATCGGGAATAACATCGTTGGAATTAAAGAAAACCATACGCGGGCTGGTGTAACCGTACCAGTTGTCTTTATCGTGTGTTTGAATAAACGGTTTGAACTGTTTATCTAGTTTAGCCAATTGCAGCACCTCCGGTCGAGAGTATAGCCTTTTCTAGTGTTTTATTCAATCGGAAAGTAGTTCGTCAATCAATAGGTAAAAAGGGGAAATCCCTCGAAGATGTAATCTTTTACTTGGAAACTATTAGGGTTCTGAATTTTGTGTTGATAATACGAAATCCACCGCCTGGTACACTTCCTGCGCAACACCCTGCAGGAAAACCACTCCCTTTATCGTCTGCCGGCTGGTGTTTGAAGTAATGTTGAAAACCCGGGTGTTTCCCGCCGGCAGAAGATCGATTGCTAGCGGCTGTAAAATATCACGGACTACATAATGGTGTTCGTTGGTCCCGATGTCTTCGTAAAACACCACTTTCAATGCCACGGCTTGTAGATCAGCATGGCTGATATTCGTAACCTTGAACGTAATAGCAGGTTCATTGTTAGCGGTACCGGCGGTCACTTCAATTGTGGTCGGGCTTGGTTTTTCCAACTCCTTCTTTATCACCTCGAGATACATACCGTAACTCTTGTCACTGCCCCCCGAAACCAGGTTTCCCCCATTGAAGAAGACCGAAGGAAAACCCCGGATCTGGTATTCTTTCACCTTTGCTTCGGTGGCTGTGGTAGCATAGGAATCCCGGTAATGATACTGTAGAACGAGAAGCCTTTCCGGGCCGAGTTCCCCGGCCAGTTTTTCGATCGCCCGCAACGCGAACGGACAATAGCGTCACCAATCCCCGGTAAAAGCTTCGGCCAGGACAACCCTTGCCGTAGATACAGGGATATCAGTGTGACCGGCGGGAGTTGTCGTTGGGCTAGTGTTGGTGCCCGTATTCGTAATAATGATGTTACTCGTGGTGGTGGTTGGTTGTACCCTATCCGTTAACGCAGGGGTACCCGCTGAACAACTCGGGTTGGTGAATAACACCATCGCCAGTAATAAAATACTACCGATCAGTTTGCTTCTTTGTAACATTTTGCCCCGGCCTGAAGATTACCTTATTTTATTGTTATCGCCGATGCCGGACAAGTTTTCACACATTCCAGGCAGCGGATACACTGAGAACTTCCCATTTCCCGGTATATTTTGATATCGGTCGGGCATTTTTTTTTGCACTGGTCGCATCTCGTGCATTTCTCCAGGTCCACCTTAAGCCTGAGTCTACTGAAGCGGCTGAATAACCCATAAATTACACCCAGGGGGCAAACGAACCGGCAAAAAGGCCGTTTGCTAAACATCATCCATAATAAAATAATCACCAGGATCGAGATTTTGATAATGAACATCCGCCCGATCATCTCCCGCAGCGTATCATCGATAAAGATCAGGGGGATGCCGGCTTCCAATGTCCCCACCGGGCAGAGTTTACTGAACCAGGGCTCCCGGGTGAAAAAGGGTACGATACCTACCAACAGGATAAGCACCGCATATCGCGTCCACCCGAAACGATTATTTAACTTTATTTTCGGTACCGGTATTTTCGCTAATAGGTCCTGCAGCCATCCGAAAGGACAAAACCAGCCGCAGCTCAAACTACCTACCAGCAGCCCAGTGATCCCCAGTAATCCCAGTGTATAAAACGGCACCATGCGGTTGATCGCAAAATACTGTAAAGTTCCGATCGGGCAGGCAAAAATTGCCGCCGGGCAAGTACTGCAGTTCAGAGTGGTACAGGGGATCCGTTTGAACCAGGGGAAAAAATAGGTATTAACCGCTATCAATCCCGCGAGTTGTATGGGCCAGCGGCGGCAGTGCAGCAGTGAATTCCCCAACCAGCGGGCGGCCACCCCTACGGGATCCCGATGCATGAATATCATATGAAACTCGCATTATCATATACCGCCCGGTATTCGTAACGGAATATACCAAGTATTAGTAAGACAACAAATATAATGACTAACACATAAAATTTGTTTTTCATATCATTTTTTAGTATGGGTATTATAAGGAGTCTATCTCAGAATGTCATCCCTAGCACAGGTCGACTGCGGCGAGGGATCGCCTGATTCACTAAGTAGTATGTAAGTATAATACATCGAATATTTGGTGGAGCCGAGGGGATTCGAACCCCTTACCTTTGCGATGCGAACGCAACGTTCTCCCAAGTGAACTACGGCCCCCGGGACTCCATCCATTATAATGGCGCCCGGGATTATGAGCAACTTTATTTTTCGTTAATGCCGTTTTCGACAGTATTATAAGCATTTCCGCTTATTGGTCGAAACCGGGCATAATGATATAATTATCAGGTGGATATACTTTCCGGCTTGAACCCGGCCCAACGTGAAGCAGTGGAAGCCCCCGACGGACCGTTACTCATACTGGCCGGACCGGGCAGCGGCAAGACCCGGGTCATCACCCACCGCATCGCTTATCTTATCAAGGTTCGCGGCGTCAGCCCTCACCGCATCATGGCCGTCACCTTTACCAACAAGGCCGCCCGGGAAATGACCGACCGGCTTAGCCGCATGATCTCCTTTGCCATTCCCGATATCACCATGGGCACCTTTCACGCCATCTGCGCCCGTATCCTGCGTAAAGACGGCCAGTCCCTGAACCTCCAGCCGCATTTCGTGATCTATGACGACCAGGACCAGACCAGCCTCATCAAACGCACCCTGCAGGCGTTGAATATCGACCCCAAACAATTCGCCCCCGCAGCCATCGCTTCGGCCATCTCCGCGGCGAAGAGCCGCACCATGCTGCCCGCCGAATACCTGCAGCGCAGCCGGAGTTACTTCGACGAGGTGGTGGGGCGGGTTTACGAACAATATCAGAAGTTGCTTGACGACAGCAATGCCGTCGATTTCGACGACCTCCTCATGAAAACAGTGCTCCTCTTCCGCCGGCAGCCGGAGGTCCTGAATAAATACCAGTCGCGCTATTCCCACGTGCTGGTCGATGAATTCCAGGATACTAATACCGTGCAGTATGAATTGATCCGGCAGATCGGCGGCAAATATAAGAATGTTTGTGTCGTCGGCGATCCCGACCAATCGATCTACTCCTGGCGGCAAGCCGACGTCGGTAACATCCTGAGTTTCGAACGTGACTACCCTAACGCTAAAGTCATACTCCTGGAACAGAATTACCGCTCCACGCAGAAAATACTGGAGACTGCTTCCCTAGTGATTTCCTCCAACAAGCAGCGCAAACCGGTCAAGTTATGGACCGAAAACGAAGACGGCGAACCAGTCAATGTCATTGAGACCTATACCGAACAGGAAGAAGCCCAGTTCGTCGTCGGTGAAATCGAGCGGCTGGTGGCGGCCGGGGAAGCGAAACTGTCCGACTGCGCCGTAATGTTCCGCACCAACGCCCAATCACGTGCCCTGGAGGAAGGCTTCGTCCGCTACGGGACGCCTTACAAACTGGTGGCCGGGACCAAATTTTACGAGCGGCGGGAAGTCAAGGATATCGTCGCCTACCTGCGCCTGATACAGAATCCGAATGACGACGTCAGCCTGCTGCGGATATTAAACGTCCCCGCCCGCGGCATCGGCGATACTACACAGAACAAGCTTACTGCCTGGGCCCGCTCCGCTGGCTCGCCCCTGCTGGAAACCCTGCGTAAGGTCGGACCACCTGCCGGGAACGGTAATCCCACAGCCCCGCAGTTCAGTCCCGCCATTACCCGCACCCTGTCTGCCTTTGTACAGATGATCGATGAGTTCATCGCCCGCAGTAAACAGGCCAACCTGGTGGAACTGCTTGATCTCGTCATCGAGCGCACCAAATACCGGGCTTACCTGGCCGCCGAACCCCAGGGTGACGAACGGTGGGAAACCGTGCTGGAACTACGCACCGTAGCCGAACCCCACCGCGACACCCCGCCGCCTGACGGCCTGGCTGCTTTTCTGGAAGGGGTGGCTTTGATATCGGATGTCGACGGCTATGACGAAGCTATGTCAGCAGTGACCCTGATTACTTTACATCAGGCCAAGGGGCTGGAATTTCCCGTCGTCTTTATCGTCGGTATGGAGGAAGGCCTGCTGCCCCACTTCCGCTCGCTGGACGACCCCACCCAGATGGAAGAAGAGCGGCGACTGGCTTATGTCGGCATCACCCGGGCGAAGCAAAAAGTGTACCTGGTACGGGCATTCCGGCGCAACCTGATGGGCCGCAGCAATGCCAGTGCCCCCTCCCGCTTTCTCAATGACATCCCCTCTTACCTGGTCAACAATAAGTCCTGGTGGCAGGGCGCTGCTTCCACGGAAGTCCGCATCCAGGAAGCGGTGTTTTCCTGGAACAAACCGGCCGAGGCTCCGGCACCCCAGGGACCGGTGGTGGAATTTAAAGCCGGGGAGCACGTGCGGCACGAACAGTTCGGCAGCGGGGTGGTCGTCAGTTCCCGGGCTGTCAACGGCGACCGGGAATTGACCATCGCCTTCAACGGCAGCATCAAGAAACTCCTGCTCAGCTTTGCCCGATTGCAGAAAATCGATTAAATTACCATTCCGGCTATTGACTTTTTACACGGAAACGTGTACCATGCGGACAACATGGCCATCGAGATATTAACCCCCGAAGTCGTCGCCCGTATCGCCGCCGGTGAGGTCGTGGAACGCCCGGCCGCCGTGGTCAAGGAACTGGTGGAAAATGCGCTGGATGCCGGCGCTGCCGTCATTTCCGTCGCGGCCCTCGGCGGCGGCATCGGGCTTATCCAGGTGGCCGATAACGGGCGCGGCATCCCCCCCGGACAATTGGAACTGGCCTTTACCCGGCACGCTACCTCCAAGATCAGCCGTGAAACCGACCTCGAGTCGATTGCCACGCTGGGTTTTCGCGGCGAAGCTCTACCCAGCATCGCCGCTGTCGCCGAAGTCGAAATGGTTACCGCCCCCGCAGGAGCTGCCGGCAGCTATATCAGCCTCTATGACGGCAAGGTCACCGGGCAGGACACTCGCGCCCGGGCACAGGGCACCACCATCACCGTACGCAATCTGTTTCGTAATATCCCCGCCCGCTTGAAGTTCCTGCGGACACTGGCAACCGAGAACAGCCATATCGCCAACGTGGTCACACAGTATGCCCTGGCTTACCCCGAAGTCAGGTTTCGACTGGATATCGACGATAAAACGGTCGTCAGCAGTCCCGGCAGCGGCCGCTTGTTGGATGCCGTCCTGGCCATTTACGGGTTGGAAACCGCCCGTCATATGCTGGAGATAAAACACGACAATAAGTGGGCTGAAAGCCCTTACGGCAGTATCACCGTCAGTGGGCTGGTAGGAGCACCGCAGGCTGCCCGGGCTTCCCGCGATTATATGAGTTTTTTTGTCAACCGGCGCTGGATCAGCGGCCGGGTACTCTTTAAAGCGGTCGAGGATGCCTACCACGGCCTGTTGACCGTGGGTAAACACCCGGTAGCCGTGATCAATATCGAATTACCCGCCCGGGAAGTCGATGTCAATATCCACCCGGCCAAAAGCGAAGTGAAATTCCAGAACGAACGCAGTGTTTTTGGTGCCGTGCAGAAGGCGGTCCGCAGTGCCCTGATCGAGCTCGCCCCAATACCGTCCGTCAGCCAACCAACCGCTATTTACCACGTCCCTCCCCATCCCTCCACCCCAACCCCCTTAACCAACACCGTACCGCTCTGGCAGCCAGCCCCAGCTGCAAAAGATACAACGGAAGCCGAGAAGCCGCTGCCTTTGATACAGGCTGCGTTACCTGCCCTGCGTCCCCTGGGACAGTTGGCCGGGAGTTATATCCTCGCCGAAGGCCCGGACGGCCTCTATATCATCGACCAGCATGCCGCCCACGAACGCATCATGTTCGAAAAAGTTCAGCGGCAGCGGGAGAATAAGGCGGCGGAGGTGCAGGGACTGCTCGACCCGGTTACCTTTGAAGCTACGCCCCGTCAGGATGCCCTGCTCAAACTGTCGGCGGCCGATAACGGCGATTCGCTGCAGGATACGCTGGCGCAATTCGGGTTTAATTTAGAACCTTTCGGCGCGACCACTTACCTGGTCCGGGCGGTCCCCGCCGGGCTCGACGGCAAACGCAGCCTGGCCGCATTACGCGAACTGCTGGAAACCCCGTCTTCCACCGCCGGCTGGCAGGAAAAGATCGCCCAGTCTATCGCCTGCCATGCTGCTGTCCGGGCGGGACAGGTCCTCAGCCTGGAAGAAATGCGGCAGCTTCTCCGTGAACTGGAACAGACCACCCTTCCCCACTCCTGCCCCCACGGCCGCCCCACCGTGATTCACCTGGGGCTGTCTTATCTGGAGAAGGAATTCAAACGGACTTAGCCTTTTTTCCAGCGGAATTCCAGTGTCTGCGGCTCTCCCGACCCCTTCAACGAAGCGGCCATCGCCAGCATCAGGTTGCGGATGAACTCCCGGGGATAACTGCTGAGGGTGATGGGTAGGCTGTTGACATAGACCGCCAGGTGTTCCGGGCTAAGTTTGATAAAGCCCTCTTCAATGAGGTCGCACAGCGGCTTTATGTCCGGCCAGCCGAACTTACGTGCCCTGGTCTCAACATTTTCATCGCTGACCACAGCGAATAAGCCCTTGAGGTCGGGCAGCAGCGGCCCCGTGGCATTGCGCTGGACTTCGATTTTCGGGGCCGACGCCGTTTTAAAGCCCTCGGCAATAATCAGGTCGTAGTCTTCACCCAGCATCCGTACCACCTCCTCCAGGGAAGGGGCAGCGGCCACGGGTTTAAGCAACACCGCCCGGTCGTGAGTGGTCAGCACCATCACCTCGCTGCCTGCTGCCAGGTGGCGCCAGCTGTCGGTGCCGGCATGGTCGATTTCAATTTCCTGGGCATGCTTGGCCGTGGCTATCCGGTAGCCCCGGGACTTCAATTCGGAAAGCAGTTTCTCCACCAGGGTGGTTTTACCTGAGTTGGAATGGCCGACGACACATATTACCGGGGGCATCTTTCCCTCCTGTTACCTTGAGGTTTAATAAGGATTCTTTTCAAAAACCTGGCGGCCGATACGGATGATGTTGGCTCCTTCCTGTAAAGCGATGCGGTATGAGTTGCTCATGCCCATGGACAGGTACTTCATTTCGCAACCGGCCGGGATGTTTTCCTGTAATTGATTAAACAACCGCCGCGTGGTGACAAAGTACGGCCGGGCTTCTTCGGGTTCGCCCACTCGCGGGCCCATCGTCATCAGGCCCATCAGCTTCAGATGAGGTAAACAGGCGATTTCTCCGGCGGTGGTGGCTACTACCTCCGGCAGCAGGCCCGTTTTTTGCTTCTCCCGGCCGCTGTTCACTTCCAGCAAGACCGGCATTGTCCGGCCCAACGCGGCGCAGGCAGCATCGATATCCCGCGCCAGCACCAGGGAATCGACTGTTTCGATCATATCGAACATGGCGGCGGCTCTCTTGACCTTATTCCGCTGCAGGTGACCGATGAAATGCCAGGATACGTTCTTGTCAATCTCCCCCACCGTCTGCTCTGCTTCCTGGAGATAATTCTCGCCCAGGATCTTCACCCCCGCCGCCACTGCCTCCCGGATCTCTGCCAACGTGCGTCCTTTGACCACCGTCACCAAATCCACCCCTGGGGGTAGTTCTGCTGTTATCCGCTTGATGTTCTCCGTGATATAACTCACCCGCTTATTCTAGCATAATCGCAGCATTATGTCGGCGTGTCCCATTGGACGATTGCTTTCCCGGCCTTGGCCAGACTACCGCTTGACTATCAAGGCCGGATATTAGACAATGGAAATCGTATCCTGCTGGTCCCGGGGCGTAGCGCAGCCTGGTAGCGCACCTGCATGGGGTGCAGGGGGTCGACGGTTCAAATCCGTCCGCCCCGACCACCAAGTGGTCATGGTATTCCAGCATCTCACAATTCATGATTTTACCATCGTCTTCCGGCCTTCTTTCTCCCGCTGGCACGGTTATTGCTAAAGAGGCCTGATTGTTATAAAATCGCCTTTGTTGTCCCTTTTTCGGACATTTAAATATATCCGTTCAGGGAGGGCTTGTGGTTGAAGGCACTGGGCCGGCATTTCTTACTGGAACTCAAGGACTGCGACCGCATCCTGTTGAACGACCTGGAAGCCCTCCGGCAGCTTCTCCGCCAGGCAGCTGTTGCGTGCGGTGCCGAAATACTATCCGATTCCTTTCACCGTTTCAGTCCCCAGGGCGTCAGCGGCGTAGTAGTCATCGCTGAATCCCATCTCTTTATCCATACCTGGCCGGAACACGGCTATGCCGCCGTCGATATCTTTACCTGCGGCACCCGGGTGAAACCGGAACTGGCTACTCAGTTCCTGATCGAGAAACTGGGGGCAAAAAACCAGGTCGTTATCGAAATGCAGCGAGGTATCCTGTAATGGCACACCAACCGGTCAACTGGTTTTTCGACCACATCAGCGATAATCTGATGCAGCTCCACGCCGTGGAGAAAGTGATTTACTCCGGCCAAACTAAATTTCAGAAGATCGATATCCTGCAGACCGGGGCTTTCGGCAAAGCCCTGGTGCTGGATGACAAGATACAGTCGAGCGATTTCGATGAATATATCTACCACGAAGCGCTGGTCCATCCCGCTCTCCTCACCCACCCCCAACCCCAAAAAGTATTCGTGGCCGGCGGGGGAGAGGGCGCTACTCTCCGGGAGATACTGACTCACCGGTCCCTTAAGCGGGCGGTAATGATCGATATCGATAAGGATGTCATCAAGGTCTGTAAAAAATACCTGCCCGAGTATAACCGGGGGGCTTTTGACGACCCCCGCACTGAACTGCGCCATGAGGACGCCCGGGCTTACCTGGAAAAAACGAAGGAAAAATTCGACGCTGTCGTCATCGACCTCACCGAACCCATCGAGGCAGGCCCGGCTTACCTGCTCTATACTAAAGAGTTCTACGATATGGTTTACGACCGCCTTACGGCCAACGGGCTGATGTCGGTGCAGGCCGGCTGCGCCAGCCTGATCGAACTGATCAACTTCTCCGCTGTTTACCAGACACTGAAAAGTATTTTCCCGGTCGTCCTGCCTTACCAGGCCGATATCCCCTCCTTCGGCGGACCCTGGGGTTTTTGCCTGGCTTCGAAAGGCATCCTGCCCCCGGCTCCAACCGAGATCGATAAACGCCTTGCCGCCCGCAAACTCAAGTTGAAATATTACGACGGCCAGACCCATCAGTATATGTTCTCGGTGGCCAAGCCCCTGCGGCAATACCTGGAAGCGCAGACGCGCCTCATCACCGATAAAGAACCGCTGTATATCTACGGGATGGGTAGATAACCGTCCGGCACCGTAAACTATTCCTGTTATACCCGGCAGGTTGATTATTATGTAAAATACTTGATATTTGTCTGAATGATTCCGATTACTTTATTTACCCAGGGTGATCTTCCGGTATATAATACCCGCGCCTGTCATTGATGAATTATCACTTGATTGCTTTCTGAGGGACAAAAAATGGACAAATATCTGGAGCAAAACCTGGCCTGGTGGGATGAAGCCACCCCCATCCACGCCCGGTCCGAAATGTATGATTTAAAAGGTTTCGAGGCCGGCCGCAATACCCTGACATCCATCGAGCGAACGGAACTGGGCAGCGTGGCGGGCAAGTCGTTGCTGCATCTGCAGTGTCACTTCGGCCTGGATACCCTTTCTCTCGTCCGCATGGGTGCCCGGGCAACCGGAGTGGATTTTTCAGAAAAAGCCATTACCCTGGCCCGCTCGTTGGCGGTGAAACTAAAGTTGGAAGCCGACTTTCTCCAGGCGAATATCTATGAACTACCGGCCAGTCTGAATGGCAGGTTCGACATCGTCTTCACTTCCCAGGGCGTCTTGTGCTGGCTCCCCGACCTGCTGGAATGGGGAAAAATCATCGCCCGTGCTTTGAAGCCGGGTGGTATCTTTTACATCTACGAAGGACATCCCCTGCTGAACATGTTCGATTACAATAAGGAAACCGGGCAGCCGGAGATACGGTATTCCTATTTCGCCGGCCCGGTCACGGAATGGCCGCCGGGATATGATTATGCTGATTTGCATGCCCGGATGTCAGTCGGCACCTGTGAATGGTCTTATCCGCTGAGTGATATCGTTAAGGCCCTCACCAGCGCCGGCCTGCGTATCGAATTCCTGCACGAATTCCCCGTCCTCTTCTTCCCTGCCAATCCCCTTTACGTCCGTGGCAGCGATGGTTTATGGCGGCTGCCCGGTGATAAGTTGCCGCTTTCGTTCTCCATCCGGGCAGTTAAAGAATAAGCGGAGAAGATCGTTCTCCAACGTTAATCCGGTTGTTTTACCTGTTGCCGGCAAGACAAGCCCGGCCGATGAATCCGCATAATTTCTGCTGAAACAGCCTTTTCCCCCAGTAAATATGATGATTGTCACCCACATCATCATTGACAGCCTAAATAGTGGTTAATATAATACTCCGAAGGCGAAGGTTAACTTTTTATCCCTTCATCAAATGCTTGCCTGTGATACAGGGTTCGCCATTAAGGAGGCTCCTTTTACTAATGCAGCAGAATAAACTTCGCATACCCGGTCGTATATTGGGCTTTATGATAACCACGATGATGATGACAGTGATGCTTCTTTCTTGCGCAAACAGTGCCTCCCCGGAAAATGATGCTGTTGGAAATATGACTGTCTTCAGCCAAAACTATACCTCAATGAATATGGTTCCTGATAATGTTTTTATCACATCCGATCTCGAACCCTATACTCCAGTTAATCAGACGCTAACTTACAGTAATCGAAATAATTGTATCAGGCTTGAGGCAATAGAAGGTGTTTTTGGGAAACTAGTGGTCAGTGGTTTGTCGCCTTCCTTATCCACCACGGTCTCTTTTGATATCGAGATGGGCCGGACAAATTACAATGCGGAACTAAATATTTTCGCAGGAAACGCCTGGTTGATCGCGAAAATCATGGACAACGCTCCTTCCGATACACTGAGAATTTATTCCTATTACTATAATCCCAAACTGGTATACCGGCAATTTGAGGTCATTAATACTGGTACCGACGATTACTGCAGATTCCATCTGTCGATTTCTACAGATTGTCAGAATAAAACAAACACCATTTACATTAACGGCAAGAAAAAGATCACCTGCCCCATTTTATGGTATGACGAAGATTACTCGCCGACATCATACAACTCGTTTATGAATCCCTTCGCCTATTTCTATTTTTCACTGATAACACCCGGCGATTTGGCTTACCTGCAGCTTTACTCAATTAGTCAAACCATACCCAAAAACCGGTATATAACACCAATATCGGATCCCCGTATCGTTCCTTTTGGTATCGATGGTCCGCATCCCCTTGAATATGTTGATGACGGGCTGGCACTTATGACCGCCAACGGACAACGCGGGACGATATGGGCTGATCCACTATATATCAAGGATTATTCACCGGAAGACTTAATGTATTTGAAACAATTGATTTTCGAAAAGGGGTGGGAACTCGGAATACATTATTCGGAACGTTTGAATACACTGAAATGGGAAGATGCTAAAACACTAATGGATAGTGAGTATAACTATATAACCACTGCTTTTGGTACAAACCCGAAATCATGGTGTAGTTTGGGAAATGCCGATAATACCACTCATGCTGACTATGCTTACCTCAATTTAGGGATGGTATGGCGGAATGCAAAAAATGGCGTGGGGATTTTCTCTAACGTCGGCAACCTCATGGATGAAGACTGGGGATTTTGGGCCAATGCTTCCAAGGCCGGGGCGGTCATCCCGTCTTTCACGCATAGATTAGATACCGATCCAGCGATCATGTTTTCCGTTGGGCCGCGAAATTTGTCAACGTTCATTTATAACTATAAAAACAAAAACATACAAATAGTAGGTTACCGTGAATATTGGGAAAATGTGCAGAATTCATTCCATACTGTAATATCCAATTTTCAGTTGGAAAAAGGAAGCTATCTTAATTTTACGGTTGAAAATATCTCAGGAACATCAAGGTTATTTATCTCCATCCCGTCTATTACAAAAATTTTAGACGCTAAAGGACAGAACATACCTTTTGAAAGGGTAGACGGTGGTATAATAACTGAAGTTACCAAAGGAAGTTATAATTGCACATATTAACTTCCTGTAAGTTATAGCCAGAATATGTCTTATCCGGTTCCATATTGTTAACATTGGTGTAAACTGATAGGAAAATGTTGTGAGGTTATGCATAATTACTCCTGATCATGCATACCTGGATGAAGGTCTAGGTAACACAGCAAATCATTTTACCCAAATCATTTCCCGGTCTCATCAAGTACTATTATTGAAGGGTACCTCATCATTTACTTCTCTCAAAGGTTGGCAAAGCCTGAAACACTTTAAACCGGAAATCGTCCATATTTTCCTTCCCTGCACTTTTAGTTCTCTGTTATTGGCTAAAATAATTTCCTGTTACTGCCAAAAAGTTAAGGTCGTGTTTTCCGCTTACCAACCACCGTGGAACACTTATTTGATCAGTATCCTTAGAAAAATTCTCAAACCTGATGTCGTTTTGATCCAAAGCAGCAATACGGGCAGGATATTTTCCAATTTAGGATTCAAGACACGTATCCTGCCAAGTGGTGTGAATACTGAAAAGTTCAAGCCTGTTACTCTTGTGAGAAAACGGGAACTCCGAGAAAAATACTCTATCGCGGTAGACAAATATGTTATTATGCATGTCGGGCCCATATTGCGGCAGCGTAATATTCAGATATTGGAAAAACTCCAGAGAGACCCGGAAAATCAGGTAGTTATTATTGGAAGTACTGCAATTAATGCCGATAAAAAGTTGATCCTGGAGTTAGTTAATTGTGGATGTAAGGTCTGGGTTAAATATATGGAAAACCTTGAGGAAATATACCAATTGTCCGATGTGTATGTTTTCCCTACGACAGATCAGTCACATTCCGCAATTGACCAACCGCTTTCCGTGATCGAAGCTATGTCGTGTAATATTCCGGTAATATCAACCCCCTTTGGCGGGCTACCTGATATTTTCAAAGAAGACGGGGGCATTTATTTCTTTACTCTTGAAGCAGATTTACTATCCAAAATTAACGCCTTGAAGTCGGGAACCAGTAAGATTTACACGAAGGACAAGGCTTACCACCGGTCTTGGGATAATATCGCCGGGGAACTCGAGGAAATATACCGTACACTGTAAAATGAATTTTCTATATTCAAGCATCAGTCACCGGGATTTTACCCTGGGACTCCCGGCGTGAAGCGTGAACTAATGTCCTGGATAGGTTGACCGGGGTCAGATCTATATCCAGACAGGTTGGCAGTCAGGTACCTGTAGCTGAAACAATTACGATAAAAAAACAAGATGGGGTAAGAGATGGAAAGAGTTGCTGTCACGGGTGGAGCTGGTTTCATTGGTTCGAATCTGGTACAGGCATTATCGAGTCAATATATGGTCACCGCTGTTGACGACCTCTCAACCGGAAAAATAGAAAACCTGGATGGCCTGTTGGACAGCGGGGCAGTGACTTTTGTTCGCACCAGTATTTTAGACCTGGAAAAATTAACTGAACTTTTCCGGGGTGTTAGTTACGTTTTCCATCAAGCCGCCTTACCAAGCGTACCGCGTAGTATCGAGAACCCGATATTAGTCGATGAAATCAACATACATGGCACATTAAGTGTCCTGGAGGCCGCCAGGCGCAATAATGTAAAAAAGGTTATGTTTGCCTCTTCATCATCGGTGTATGGTGATACCCCGGTAATGCCTAAAATCGAAACCATGAATCCAAATCCACTATCACCTTACGCAGTTACGAAACTGGCCGGAGAATACTATTGTCAGGTATTCAACAGTGTTTATCACTTGCCGACGGTATGCCTGCGGTATTTCAACGTATTCGGGCCAAGACAAAATCCATATTCGCAGTATTCGGCCGTAATACCCAAATTCATCGTCCAGTTGCAGCAAGATAAAGCACCGACGATATATGGAGATGGGAAACAATCACGGGATTTCACATATATTAAAGACGTCATCCTGGCTAATATGCTGGCCGCGCGGTCGGATGCGTCTGGTATTTATAATGTGGGATCAGGGAACAGTACCTCGATAAATGAATTAACCGGCATGATTGCCAGAATACTCGGAAAAAATATCGCCCCCGTATATGAACCGGCACACAGCGGTGACGTTAAAGACAGCCTGGCCAGTATCGAAAAAGCCAGGTCCTTTGGATACCAGCCTAAATACAGCCTGGAGCAAGGTTTACAGGAAACGATACAGTCACTGAATATCACGCCCCCCTAATAACCGGCAAGGGGACTTTACTCATATACTATGTTTAATCTGGGGAGACATCCTCTGTACAGGTTGGCTGGAGCAAACAATTATCTTTCTACCGCTGCGTTCTCTCAAGATAATTTCTGTAAATTGACGTATTATTCCCGGATGATATATCTTGCCCATAACTTGTGTTATTATTATGAGAATTGCATTACGTTCGATTATCACAAAATTGGTTAGCATATTTTAAAAGTTTGACCAACATTGGGGTTAAGGTTAACTAAAGTAAAGTATGTGTAGATTGACATCCCGGTCTTCGTTTGATAGTTTATCTACAATTGGGGATACGTATGTACTGGAAAATAAGTTACTAAAGTACTATTTATAGGTAGGAGATTGTCAATTATGAAAAAAATTCTGGCCTTACTTTTGTCATTCATAGTATTAGTGATGACGGCAAGCCCCGCCTATGGTGCTGCTATCCATCAGTCTGACGGAGTGGTCAGTCAGAATCAACCAGCACCGACGGTTCCCTGGTCGA
>CAZSHH010000068.1:0-16258 GCA_964606525.1 uncultured Dehalococcoidales bacterium | reverse complement strand
GCTGTTACCGGCAGTCTCGGAGGTTCTGCAGCCGGGCTTGAAATGTTTACCCACAGCCTTCACTTCGATCCTGAAACGGAATCTTTCTTAAGGCAGTCTTTTCTCAGACCTTGTCCTCGTGTGAAAGAAGGCCAGATACTGGTTTCCTCCGGTGTCCAGGCGGGTATTGATATCAGTGACGGCCTGGTTTCTGATCTTGATCATATTTGTCAGGCTAGTAATCTCAGCGCCCGGCTTCGAATTGACCAGGTGCCCGTGGCTGCTTGCGTTCAGTCAGCTTTCGGCACGACCGCTGTTCAAAAAGCGCTCGTCGGGGGTGAAGATTATGAATTGCTCTTCACGGCTCCGGGAGAAATAATAGATAATGTATCGTCTTTACTTCAACCAGTTGGTTGTCCCGTTACTGTAATTGGCGAAATGTTTGCTGATTCCGCTTCAAAGGTGGTATTGTTGGACCGGAACGGGCAGCCTGTCCGGTTGTCGGGTTCTGGTTGGGACCATTTCGCAAAAGGAGAGGTGTGATGCTTAAGTTGGTCACCCATAGCCCTGAGGAAACTCAAGCGTTCGGAAAGCGGTGCGGGGAAATAGCAAAACCTGGAGATATCTTTTTATTAACTGGTGAGCTTGGTGCTGGTAAAACCTGTTTCACTCAGGGTATCGCTTTTGGCCTTGGCATCAAGGAATATGCGCTTAGTCCCACTTTTGTCATCATGCGGCAGTTGAAAGGTCGTTTGCCACTCTATCATATCGACCTTTACCGCCTTGACCGGCTCGAAGAGACGGCCGACCTCGGGCTGGACGATTATCTTTATGGCGACGGTGTATCGGTTGTTGAATGGGCCGAAAAAGCATTATCCCTGATGCCTCCAGATCATCTGCTGATTCAGATAGAGTATATCGATGGATCTGGAAGGCTATTAAAACTGACACCTGAAGGTAAGCGGTATCAGGAAATGGTCCGTGAACTGAAAAAAGATTTTCAAGTCGAATCTAGTAATTGACCGGTCCTGGTTAGTCTGAATTCCATCTGCTGTTGTATACTAATAAGCATCACATGATAATCGCAATCGATACTTCGACTACCACCGCCAGCCTGGCGGTCACACAGAATGAAAAAGTCCTGGCTGAAATGTCCTGGCATTGCGGGCAGAACCACACTACTCAACTCCTGCCTGTCCTTTCTTTTATCCTTAAGCAGTTAAATTTGTCTTTAAATGACACGCAGGGTATTGTAGTAGCCCGCGGCCCGGGTAGTTATAACGGTTTACGTGTTGGTTTGGGTACCGCTAAAGGGTTGGCATACAGCCTGAATGTCCCTCTCGTGGGCGTCAGTACCCTCGCAGCCGAATCTTTTCAGGCGTTTTCTTTGCTGTCCGGGCTCCCGGTATGTGCTGTGATGAATGCCGGCCGCGGTGAGATCGCCGCTGCAGTATATCAAACGGTCGGCAATGAATGGTTGCCGGTTATTCCTGAACATCTGGATACTGTAAATTCACTTTGTTCCTCGATTAAAACCGCCACGGTTTTTTGCGGCGAATATCTACCGGTGGTATCTGCCGAGATTCGGCAGATACTGGGAGAGAAAGCTATTTTTGTATCCGTTGCCGCGCTTATCCGGCGGGCTTCTTTCCTGGCTGAACTGGGTAACCGGCGGTTACAGATGCATGACGAGGATGATCCGGTAACCTTGCAGCCATTATACCTACGGGCACCCTCGATTACGCCACCTAAAGAACCTTATCGTGAGAGAAAATAAAGGCAGGTATTTGACAAACGTCTCAGTCAGCTATCAGTCTCATGCATATAAGGAAAGTCCTCAGTAAACGTGAAGTACTCAAGGATATCAGTTTCGAAGTTGCTTCCGGAGACATCTTTGGCTATCTAGGTCCAAACGGCGCCGGTAAGACTACTTCTATCCGTATTATTCTTGGGCTGTTACGTTCGGACAGCGGGCAAGTTACCATTTTAGGCCATGATGTAAAAGTAGATGAGACCCGCCGTCGTGTCGGTTTTGTTCTCGAGGCCGATGGCCTTTATGAAAATATGACTGCCCTGGATAATCTGGTCTATTATGCGCGCATTTACGGCGTTACACGCCCCACCGAACGTATTAATGAAGTTCTTTCGCAGGTTGGACTAAAAGACCGGGTTCGTGATAAAGTTCTGGCTTATTCTAAAGGTATGCGGCAGCGGTTGTCTTTGGCTCGGGCGATATTACATGACCCCGATGTATTGGTGCTCGATGAACCGACTGCCGGTGTCGACCCTACCGGTCAGATCGAAGTTCGCCGTATCATTCTCGACATGTCCCGGAATGAAGGAAAGACGATCTTGTTTAGCTCACATAACCTCGACGAGGTTCAACGTATCTGCAACCGTATTGCCCTTATCGACCGGGGAGAGATAAAGATATATGGACGTTTGGAAGATATTCAGCGTAGTATGAACCGTGGTGGTCTCACGATCGATATTAGTCTGCCGGTACCTGATTATATCACTGTAGAACTCGTTAGTCTTTTCCAGGCTTCGCTGGTTCAGCAATCGGACCGCCAACTCGTTTTAAAGTTGACGCCGGACACTTCGGTTCCCGATGTCGTGAATTTTCTATGCAGCCGCGGCGTCAGGATAGAACAGGTCAGACGTGACGATGCTTCCCTGGAAGACATTTATTCCACCATTTTCCGAGAAGCGGAGGTCGTTAAATGAGAACGGCCTGGATTATCGCTGTAAAGGATATGTTGGAATCTTTCCGCAATAAAGCGGTTTATTTTAATATCGCCATCATGTTTTTCCTCCCCTTCCCCTATCTTGAAATTTTACAAAATACCCTGGCCGCCCTGGCCAAGCAGGGTAATAGTCAGGTAGAAATGATCACTGCCAGTAATTCCTTTCTTGCTAATATCTTATATGCTTTACCGTTAACACTCACGATGCTTTTTTGTACCTATCTTTCGGCTTACGCCATCGTTCTTGAAAAAGCCAAGCGAACCCTTGAATCTCTCTTATCTACTCCTGCCAGCCTAAGACAGATTTGGTTAGGTAAGAGCTTAGCGGTTGCCCTGCCAAGTATCCTCGTTACCTACATCGTCCTCGCATTAACTGTATTTGTGTTGAACTTGACTATCATTATCCCCCGGGTAGGTTCTTTTGTCGTCCCTGGTTTCTTGCCTATCCTCGTCTGCTTATTCATTGTGCCCCTGGTAGCCTTTTCCGTGGTCTGTATCGTCTCGGTTTTGCAGTTAACTATGAATAATCCCCGTTTCGCAAATATGATTTTTCTCTTTGTTTTCATTGGCTTTTACTTTCTCACGATGACTGGTTTTACGGCATCCTGGGATTTCAGCCTGATCTACCTGACCGTGTTAGCTATTCTCGTATTGGTTGCGTTATCCCTGCTTCGTTTCCTCACTAAGGAGCGGGTTATTTTGAGCAGCAAAGGGGGGTTAGGATAAAGAACTGGCCTGAGGTATTACTACTGCAGACTGAAAATTACCACTCCTGCTTTGGCTGTGGTAAGGATAATCCCGTCGGTTTAAAACTTATCTTTCAATGGGATGGCCGTACCGCACGGGCTGAATTCACGCCATCTGCTTCATATCAGGGGTGGCCGGGAATTCTCCATGGTGGTATCATAGCCTGTCTGCTCGATGAAGCGATGGGCTATGCCGCCCTCTTCGCAGTTGGCCATTGTGTCACCGCTCGTATGGAGATCAAACTAAAGCAAGTGATTCACATTGGTGATACTCTGGTGATAACCTCGTCCGTCAGGAAAAAGAATCGGAAACTGGTAGATACCGTCGCTGCGGTTGCTTTACCGGATGGTTCTATCCTGGCAGAGAGTACCGGTACCCATTATGTAGTCGATAATGATATTAACCCTGGTTCAGGCAACAACTTTGAGTCTCAACTGGTCAAGGATTAACCCAACATTTTTCCATCCTTGATTTAACTTAGGAGTATTAAGAAGGAGATTTGCAATATGGAAAGAACATTGATTTTGGTGAAACCGGATGCGATGAACCGTCAACTGGGCGGTGCTATTCTCGACCGAATGCAGAAAAATGGTCTGAAGCTGGTGGCACTAAAGATGCTGCGACTGGATGAAAAATTGGGCCGGCAGCATTATGCCGCTCATGTTGATAAGACATTTTTCCCCGACCTGTTGAAATATATGATGTCAGCGCCTATCATCGCCGCAGTTTTTGAAGGAACTAACGCCGTTGAGGTTGCCCGCAAGACCATGGGTGCCACCAACCCGGTTAAGGCAGATCCTGGTACTATCCGCCGTGATTTCGGGCTGGATATTCAACAGAATTCTGTTCATGGTTCGGATTCGCCGGCAACGGCTGCCGTTGAGGTCAAGCTATTTTTTAAAGATAGCGAGATATTCGGTTAGCTTTTTCGCTGGTGTTAAAAAAGGCAGGCACATATACCTGCCCCTTTTCTTCTTCAAGAATTATTGGATTCTTACTACCGTGTGCCCTGCCGCCCAAAGTTCTTCCAGGTTATAGAATTGCCGCTCTTCGGCAGCAAAAGTGTGTATCACTACGTCACCGTAGTCCAGTAGTACCCATCCTGAGTCGGCTGTCCCTTCCCTGTGTACCGGCCGCTCTCCTTCTCGTTTTAGTATAAGTTCAATTTCTTCGGCAATGGCATTGATTTGCCGGTTGCTTTCAGCGGTACTCAGTACAAAATAATCGGCGAATGTACAGATATCCCTCACATCTAGCATGACAATGTCGGTCGCCATTTTGGCTGAGGCTGCCTCTACGGCTTTATGGGCGATTTCTGATCCTTCCAGGTAGTTCCTCCTTGTCGTGTTAATCCGATTATACCACAGATGGGTTGTCGATTGACCTTGTTCCTGCCTCATGTTATATTAAGACTTACAAATATGGACATTAATTGGCTCGGTCATTCATGTTTCCGGATAAAAGGTTCTCAGACTAATGTTATCACTGACCCGTATTCTCCGGATTTAGGGTATTCGCTGGGTAAACAATCAGCCTCAATTGTTACTATCAGTCATCAACATCCCGGTCATTCCTTTGTTTCTGGTATTACTGATAATCCGAGGATAATCGCTGGTCCCGGCGAGTATGAAGTCGCCAATACTCTGATTATCGGTCTGGCTACTTTCCATGACAAGGAAGAAGGACGTCAGAAGGGTAAGAATACTGTATACGTAATTGAACTTGATGAATTATCCGTTTGCCATCTTGGTGATCTGGGCCATGTTCTGAGTGCTGACCAGGTAGAAAATATCGGGAATGTCGATATATTGTTGGTTCCGGTTGGCGGTGTCTCAACCATCAATGCTACAATGGCTGCTGAAGTCGTGCGTCAACTCGAACCACGGATTGTTGTCCCCATGCACTATAAAACACCCGTATTAACCCGTGAACTTGAACCGGTCGACCGTTTCCTTAAGGAAATCGGAGTGAAAGATCCTACTTCTATTTCCCGTCCTAAATTATCCGTTACTAAAAACAACCTGCCGGCTGCGATGCAGGTTGTCCTTCTTGATTATTAGCCGGCCTGCACCGGGGGATAAATGCCGTCACTTTATGTCGTCGCTACCCCTATTGGTAATTTAGAGGACGTTACTGTTCGTGCTCTGCAAGTACTGCGTACAGTCAGATTGATCGCCGCAGAAGATACCCGAAAAACTCGTAAGTTATTAACGGCTTATGATATTAAAACCCCTATTACTGCTTATCATGAACATAATAAATGGGCGAAACTTGATGAAGTACTCACTTTCCTTGAAAATGAAGGCGATATCGCTCTGGTTTCCGAAGCTGGGACTCCTGGTATTTCCGACCCTGGTTACGAATTAATTGTTGCTGCCAGCCAGCGAAACATCTCTATCATACCTATTCCTGGACCCTCAGTAGTAACTACCGCCGTGGCTGTTTCCGGTTTGTCTCCGCGGCGTTTTACTTATCTCGGGTTTTTACCCCGGATGGTGCGTGACCGTAAAAAAGTCTTGATATCGGTTGCTGGTGATCCGGGCACGCTGGTGATTCTCGAAGCCCCGCATCGCCTGCGGGGGGCACTTACAGATTTGCTTGACATTCTTGGCGACCGGCGTCTTACGGTGTGCCGGGAATTGACGAAGGTACATGAAGAAATTTTCCGCGGGTCTCTTAGCCAGGCTGTTTCCCATTTCACCGAACCGCGCGGCGAATTTACCCTGGTTGTCGAAGGTAAACCGGAAACTCCGGCCGCTCCTCCGGATGAGAATAATGTTACTCAACACCTCCAACAACTGCGCGGAGAAGGCAAATCTGCCCGGGAAGCAATAGCCGTTGTGAGTCAAGAAACCGGTATGAACCGGCGGGAACTATATCAGCTCTGGCTAAAATTAGCAAAGTCGGTGTAATATACAAATGTTAACAATTTCCTTTTAGGAGGATACCATGCGGCGTGGATGTATTTCCCTCGGTGAATTAAAATGCGATAAATGCCATAAGGATATCCCTGCTTACGACCGTTACCTCGTAGTAGAAGAGGAAAAAGGTAATGAAGTAGACAAGGGAAAATCCTGTAACTATTGTGTTAGTTGTTCTGTGAAGAAAGGATATGCTGCCTATAAAAAGGAAAAAGGCGAGAAAACCCTTAGTTTCTTCACTTAAAGGTTGATTTTTTTTCGCTATATTATCAAAAATGACTCCAAATAAAACCCTGGTCTTCGGTACGGGTGGTATTCCCCATAGTTCAACCGGAGGCTCGGCTGTTAGTGGTGTTCGCCGTATCCGGGAACTCGGCCTTGGTTGTATGGAGTTAGAGTTTGTCCGTCAGGCTAAAATGAGCCAGAGTACTGCTCGTGAAGTTGCTGCTGCGGCACGGCAAAATGGTGTCCGTCTTTCCGCTCACGCACCTTATTACATCAACTTCAATTCCCGGGAACCTGAAAAAGTCACCGCCAGCCAGGCTCGCCTTCTCCAGACAGCCAGGATTGCTGACGCTTGTGGTGCCCGGAGTGTCGTTTTTCATGCCGCTTTCTATATGGGTGATCCACCGGAGAAGGTCTACAGCATGGTCCGTCAAAATTTATCTGTAGTTCAAGCCCAGGCCAGGCACGAAGGTTTACAGGTCGATTTCCGCCCCGAAGTCATGGGCAAAGTCAGTGAATTCGGTACCCTCGAAGAAGTCTGCCGTCTTAGCCAGGAACTGAACGGTATAAAACCAGCGGTTGATGTAGCTCATTGGCATGCCCGTGAAGGCCAGTTTAACACCTATAGTGAATTTGTCGCGGTTTTTGACAGTATCGGACGTCTGCTTGGTCCAGCTTCTCTTAAAGACCTGCATCTCCATGTCTCCGGCATCCGTTATGGATCAAGAGGTGAAATAAGTCACCGGGATTTAGCTGATTCCGACTTCAATTTCCGGGATTTACTAAAAGCTCTCCGGGATGTGGATGCTGCCGGTTCTGTAGTATGTGAAAGTCCTGCTCTTGAAGCAGACGCTCTTTTACTTCAAGATGCCTACCATCTTTTATTGAGATCTGCCGGATAGCTATTCGTTAGACTATCTCATTTTTTACTTAAAGTTGCTGTAAAACAGAAGGGGTAATCTTCCGATTACCCCTTATATTCCTCCCCAACCTCGACTCACTTACGGTTAACAATTCCGCAGAGAGCTGTTGAGTACAAACTCTAAACTTTACTCTACGAGTCGAGTTTTGAGTTCCATTGCCCCGCTTTCATGCAGGGACTTAACTGGGAAACAGCCAAACTCCTAGGTACTTTTGCAACTTCACACAACACCTCCTCTTCCAGACTAGGTGTCCATCGACCCTAATATTATTACAGCATGTATCTCGAGGAATGTCAAGGGCTTTTGGTCTCAACTAATTGACTATCAGGTTCAATAATATAACTTTACCGGTGTATATTTTACCTGCAGGCCTGGGTGATAATTAATAAGGAATATCCGGATGTTTC
This sequence comes from uncultured Dehalococcoidales bacterium, assembly GCA_964606525.1. GTDB lineage: Bacteria > Chloroflexota > Dehalococcoidia > Dehalococcoidales > UBA2162 > JBBITI01. The sequence goes on along the minus strand of CAZSHH010000068.1, from coordinate 8,309 downwards.
ATTATATTTATTTCTTTCTGTTATAATGATAGGCATCCGGAGGTATACCTGTTTTTCAGAAGGTGAAATTATGAACTCAACATGGCGCCGTAGCGGCATTATTTATATCATCATCCTCCTGGCCGGGGTTGCCCTGGCTACATTCCTGTTTTCCAATACTGAAAAACCTACCGAACTTCAATTAAGTGAAGTTGTGGCGAAGTCTCAGGAACATACTATCCAATCGATTACGGTAGATGGTCAATGGTTGACTATCATTGATAAAACCGGTACTGAATACCGGAGTTTTAAGGGGGAAACCAGTCTTTTTGAGATTACCGGATTGGATTTGGCCGGCGTTCAATATAAGGTCCAGCCAGGAGGCTTTGATTGGGGTAGCCTCCTCCTTGGCGGCCTCTTACCCCTGGTAATTTTTGGTATTATTTTGTTTTTCCTCTTCTCTCGCGTCCGTGGTGCCAACAACCAGGCGATGAGTTTTGGCCGCAGCCGTGCCCGCCTTACCCCGCCCTCCAAGCCCTCTGTTACTTTTAACGATGTTGCTGGTGTGGACGAAGCTAAAGTGGAACTACAGGAGGTGGTTGATTTCCTGAAGTCCCGGGAACGTTTCCAGGCCCTCGGCGCCCGTATCCCCCGCGGTGTTCTCCTGGTCGGTCCGCCGGGAACCGGTAAAACTCTCCTCGCCCGGGCTGTCGCCGGTGAAGCAGGGGTACCTTTCTTTTCCATCAGCGGTAGTGAATTCGTCGAAATGTTCGTCGGCGTTGGTGCTGCCCGGGTCCGTGACCTTTTCGACCAGGCTAAACATCAAGCGCCCTGTATCGTCTTCGTCGACGAAATCGATGCCGTCGGCCGCCAGCGTGGTGCCGGCCTTGGCGGTAGTCATGATGAACGTGAACAAACCTTAAACCAGATACTCACCGAAATGGACGGCTTCGATACTAACACCAGCGTTATCGTTCTCGCCGCTACCAACCGGCCTGATATCCTTGATCCTGCCCTCCTCCGCCCCGGCCGCTTCGACCGCCGTGTTGTTCTTGACCGCCCTGATATCAACGGCCGTGTTGAAATTCTCAAAGTCCATGCTAAAGGTAAACCTTTAGCTTCAGATGTTAACCTGGAAGTGCTCGGCCGTCAGACCGCCGGTTTCAGCGGTGCCGACCTTGCAAATCTTATGAATGAGTCTGCCATCCTCGCCGGCCGCCGTAATAAGAAAATGATCGAGATGATAGACCTCGAAGATTCTATCGATAAAGTCCTGCTCGGCCCGGAACGGAAAAGCCGCCGCATCAGCCCTAAGGAAAAAGAAATCACCGCTTACCATGAAGCCGGTCATGCCCTGGTTGCTAAGATGCTGCCCGATGCCGATCCCCCCCGCAAGATATCTATTATCCCGCGTGGTATGGCTGGTGGTTATACTAAGACTTTAGAAGAAGACCGTTCTTATTGGAGCCGCTCCCGCATCATCGCCGGTATTACCACTTATATGGCTGGTATCGCTTCTGAAAAGATAATCTTCAATGAAGTGACTACTGGTGCCCAGGATGATATTAAGCGGGCTACCGAGATGGCTCGCCGTATGGTAACCGATTTCGGCATGAGCGACCGCCTTGGCCCACGTACTTTTGGCGACCGCCAGGAAATGGTCTTTTTAGGTCGTGAGATCTCCGAGCAGCGTGATTACGGTGACAAGATAGCCGATGCCATTGATGAAGAAGTAAACCGCATTATCCAGGAAGCCCATACCCGGGCTACAGAGATTCTTAATGCACATAAAGAAACCCTCGTCCGCTTAGCCCAGACATTGATTGTCGAGGAAACTCTCGAAGCGGAACGGCTCGAAGCCGTCTTTAAAGGTCCCGACGCCTCCACCACCCCCCTGGCTCCTGCCCCTAAGCCTGAACCTCCTCCTGCGAAACCTGCTGCTGAATCCCGGAAACCAAATCCGGTTATTGCTCCTTTCCCCAAACAAGCTCCGGCGGGTTAATTGACATAATAATTTTAATATAACCGTTAAAAAAGGCACGACTTAACGTGCCTTTTTTGTATACCCGTTATTTTTTCCGGTAAACGATGTACCGTGCCAGGTCTTCCAACGATTCCCTGGCGTCGTTTCCCGGCAGGCTTTGCAGGCTGCTGATGGCATTGTTACTGTATCTTGTTGCTGCTTGATAGCACTCATCCAGGATTATTGTTGAATTACGGACCATGTCGATTACCACTTTCGTAATCTCTGGATTGTTATGGTCTTTAAAGAGTTGCTTTACCGCCTCTTCCTCAGGGTATCGATCTATCAACAAAAGCAATGGTAAGGTGACTGTGCCCTGTGTCAGGTCGGAACCGGTCGGTTTACCCAGCTGAGTTTCAGTACTAGCAAAGTCCAGGATATCATCTACTATCTGGAAAGCTGTCCCCAGGTTTAAGCCGTACTCCACCAATTTTTGTATCGCCTCTTCCGGAGCATTGCTGAGAACTGCTCCTGATTCCATTGATGTCGTAAACAGTGTCGCTGTTTTTTTCGCGATGCGCTGGTAATAACACTCTTTACTCTGGTTTAAAGAAAAGGCGTTCACCGCCTGGTCGATTTCACCGCTGGAAATTATTTTTAACGTGGAGGAAAATAGCTTGATCACACCCAGGTTATTTGTTGTTGCTGTTAACCACCCTGCTTCGGCGAAGAGGTAGTCTCCCAGTAATACTGCTTGTTCTTCCCCCCACAGCTTGTTTACCGTAGGCCGGTTGCGGCGCACCAGCGAATGGTCGATGGCATCGTCGTGGACCAGTGTTGCCGTATGCAGCAGTTCCAGTGCCGCAGCCATGGGGACCAGCGTTTCCAGGTTATATTCGTAGAATTTTCCGGAGAGTAGTGTCAAAGCCGGCCTTATCCTTTTACCGTCGCCCTTAAGTATGTGTTCGATCAAGTTTGCCAGGTGCGGTAGGGCTACGTTCTTCGTCGACTGTATCTTTGCCTCAACTTCTACCAGGTCTTTTTCAACTGGGGCATAGATCTGTTTGAGTTCCGTTATTCCCTGCATGTCTGCTTGGATGTGGTTCATCGTTATCCGCCTTTTCCCAGGCGGGCCGCTTCTTCATCAGCCAGTTTTTCTTCCAGTTTAGTAAATAACGGCTGGGGAGCTGCTAATTTCTGCCCGGGAGCAGGACGGTTGATGCCCCAATTGAGGTTGTCTACCTCACTATTGAAACCAAGGTATGTATGTAATTTTTGAGAGGTGAACGGTAGAAAAGGATACATTATCGTCTTTAGATCGGAGATTACTGCTATTGCCACCCACAATGAGCTGGCCGCCAGGTTGCGGTCCTGTTTGATCACCTTCCACGGCGACTTCTCGTCCAGGTACCTATTTGCTTCCTGGGCCAGGGCCATGGCGGCTTTGATCCCTTCTTTAAATTTACATTGGTAAATCATCCGGTCTACCGCCGTCATTGTTTCTTCTGAGTGCTTAAGTATTGTCTGGCTACTATTGTCCAGGTCTCCCTCATTAGGTACCACTCCTTCGAAGTTGCGGTAGGTAAAAGTGAGTACCCGGTTTACCAGGTTGCCGTACGTCGCTACCAGTTCATCGTTGTTCCGCCGTACAAACTCATGCCAGGAAAAATCGGTATCCGATGCCTCCGGCATATTTATTGACAGCATATAGCGCAGCGGATCCGGGTCGTATTTAGCTGTGTAGTCCGGCACCCACACTGCCCAGTTGTGGCTTTTTGAACCCTTCTTGCTTTCGAAGGTCAGAAACTCGTTGGCCGGTACATCAAACGGCAGGTTGATGTCTCCATAACCCATCAGCATCGCCGGCCAAATCACAGTATGAAAGACAATATTATCTTTCCCCAGGAAATAGTAACTCTTATGGTCCCCCTGTAAAAAGCTGCGCCAGCCGTCAGGTACCCCGCGACTCTGTGCCCATTCCTTGCTGGCGGAAAGATACCCGATAACTGCTTCGAACCATACGTAGATACGTTTGCTTTCATATCCCGCTACCGGGACTGGCACCCCCCAATCGATATCCCGGGTAATCGGCCGGTCTTTGAGTCCTTCAGCCAGGTATCCTTTGGTAAAATTCAACACGTTCTGCCGCCAGTGAGTCTGCTTCTCCACCCATTTCTGCAGCTGTTCCTGGAATGCCGTCAACTTCAGGAAAAAATGCTCCGAATCTCGGAACTCCGGCGGTGTCCCGCATACCCGGCACCGTGCCTGTTTTAATTCGCCTGCGTTTAACGGTTTGCCGCAGTTGTCACACTGGTCGCCCCGGGCGCTGGTGTTTCCGCAGTGTGGACAGGTTCCTTCTACATACCTGTCGGGCAGGAACCGCTGGTCTTTTGGGCAGTATGGTTGTGACATCGAGTCTTTATATATGGATCCCTTTTTCAAAAGAGTGAGAAAGATGTCATGTACAACTTCCTGGTGGTTGTGGGTGTGAGTACTGGTATACCGGTCGAAAGATATGCCTAATTTCTGCCAGGCATCCAAATGCGAAGCATGATAGCGGGCGACGATTTCTTCCGGTGTTTTGCCCTCTTCCTCTGCTTTTAGGGTTACCGGCGTACCGTGTTGGTCTGATCCGGATACCATGAGAACCTGGTTACCTTTCATACGGTGGTACCGGGCAAAGATATCTGCCGGCAGTTGTGAACCCGCAATATGTCCTAAATGCAGATAACCATTGGCATACGGCCACGCTACGCCGATATATATGTTTTCACTCATCTCAATACGTCCTGGCAGGTAATATAATAGTAGACTATACCATAAAAACTTAGCTGTCGGGAAACGTGTTTATATCTCTTGACAACCGCACTCAATAATGTAACAATAGGAATTAGCAATCGAAGCCTTAGAGTGCTAATTGAGGTAGCGATGCTATCACAAAGACAGCAAAAAATACTGGATACTATTGTCCTGCAGTATGTGACCCGGGCGAAACCGGTCCCATCGCAGAGTATCATTTCTGATTTCGATATGAGCGTCAGTTCGGCTACTATCCGTAACGAGATGGCTCATCTCGAGGAAGCAGGTTATATCCTACGTCCGCATACATCAGCCGGTAGTGTCCCTACTGATAAGGGTTACCGTTACTATGTCGAAACTATCGGCAATATTGAGCTGCCGCAGGCTGAACAGGAGCAGCTGCGCCAACTCTTCAGCCGCATGGAAGGTGAATTGGATCACTGGCTGGATTTAGCGGCTTCTATTTTAGCCGGTATGGTGCACAATACCGCCGTTGTCTCCGCTCCACGTTCTACCTTCAGTACCTTCAAACACCTTGAACTGGTCAGCCTCCAGGACTTACTGGTGCTGCTTATCCTGGTCCTTAATGGGGCCCGCGTCCGGCAGTTGCTGATTACCCCTGAACATCCCATCAACCAGGCTACTCTGACGGCTTTGTCCAATAAACTCAACAGCCTTTATCCTGGCTTGAATGCCCAGGAGATTTCTGGTGTTAATAAAGAACTCGGGCTGGCTGAAAAAAAGATCACTGACCATATCCTTAAAATAATGGAAGATGAGGATGAACACGATAGCCCTGAGCCTTATCTCGACGGCCTTCATTTCCTTTTCAGTCAGCCGGAGTTTGTGAATAATCGCGGGTTAGTCCTGTCTCTCATGGAACTTATCGAAGAAGGACGTTTATTGAGGAGTATTGTCCCACCTGAATTTACCGGCCGGCGGGTTGAAGTGATCATCGGAAAAGAGAACCGCTCCAAGCCCATCCATGATTATAGTATCATTCTCAGTCGTTACGGCACCCCCCGGCGGGCTTCCGGTACTATTGGTGTGATCGGCCCCACCCGGATGCCCTATGCCCGGGCTATCGCCACCGTCAGTTTTCTAACTTCGGTGCTCAGCCGGTTGGTTGATGAGTTATATGAAGGAACTTCTTCGGCGGAGGACGGTTCTGCAGCGGATTTCGACTCCTGATGGGAGTACTATCATTGTTAACCGGAGAGACTTTCAATGTCTGAAGAACAACGTAATGATACCGTAAATAATGATATTTCTGGCATGGCTGGCGATACGGAAAAGACATTAGCCGAACTGAAAGCCAAAGCTGATGCTAACCTCGCTGGCTGGCAGCGTGCCCAGGCTGATTTTGCCAATTTTAAAAAGCGCAGCGAACAGGAAAAAGAAGAGGTCGTCAAATATGCCAATGCCGCCCTGGTGTTGAATATCTTACCCATCCTTGATGATTTTGAACGTGCTATCGCTTCCCTCCCCGACGACCTTAAAGGACATTCCTGGGTTGATGGCATGAAGATTATTGAGCGTAAGATGCGTTCTACACTAGAATCCCAGGGACTATCTCCCATCAAGGCTGTCGGTGAGCCTTTCGACCCCCGCTTTCATGATGCCGTTCGGCAGGATGTCGGTCCCGAAGGCATCATCGTTGCCGAAGCATTCAAAGGCTATAAGTTTCTTGACCGGGTCATCCGCCCCAGTCAGGTTGCTGTCGGCATGGGTGAACCGGCTGTTGGTAATGAAAATGAAAAAGATGCCCGGGCTGTTTAGCCCGACCTTATTTAAGGAGGACAATTAATGAGTAGAGCCGTTGGTATTGACCTGGGTACTACCTTTAGCGAAATCGCTGTTATGGAAGGTGGCGAACCCAAGGTTATCCCTTCTGCCGAGGGTGGAAATCTCTTCCCTTCGGTTGTTGCGATCAGCAAGAGTGGTGAACGCCTCGTCGGCCAGTTGGCCCGCCGTCAGGCGATTGTTAACCCCGATAATACTGTTTACAGTATCAAGCGTTTTATGGGCCGTAAATGGGGGGAACCGCCCGGACGTGAGTTGCCGATAGAAGAAGATGCCCGCCGCAAAACTTATAAGATCGTAAAAGGACCTAATAATGAGGTCCGTGTGACTATGGGCGGTAAAGAATACAGCCCACCCGAAGTTTCCGCCATGATTCTGCAAAAGCTTAAGGCCGATGCCGAAGCATACCTGGGCGATAAAGTGACAGACGCCGTCATTACTGTCCCTGCATATTTCAACGATGCCCAGCGGCAGGCTACTAAAGATGCCGGTGCTATCGCCGGCTTGAATGTGTTGCGTATCATCAACGAACCTACCGCCGCCTCCCTCGCCTATGGGCTGGATAAGAAGAAAGAAGAGACTATCGCCGTATATGACCTCGGCGGCGGTACTTTCGATATTTCTGTCCTCGAACTGGGTGAAGGTACTTTCCTGGTCAAGTCTACCAGCGGTGATACTCATCTCGGTGGGGATGATTTCGACCAGAAGGTCATGGACTGGCTGTGCGATGAATTTAAGAAAGACCAGGGTATTGATTTGCGCAACGACCGCATGGCCCTCCAGCGTATTAAGGAAGCTGCTGAGAAAGCCAAGATCGAACTGTCTACTGTACAGCAGACAGAGATCAACTTGCCCTTTATCACCGCTGATGCCAGCGGCCCCAAGCACCTCACCTATACCCTGACCCGTGCCAAGCTGGAGCAGTTGGTCATGGACCTGGTCGAAAAGACCCTTGGCCCCTGCCGCCAGGCGGTACAGGACGCCGGCAAGACTAATGCTCAAATAGATGAAGTTATCCTGGTCGGCGGCCAGACTCGTATGCCGCTGGTCCAGCAGAAAGTGAAACAGTTCTTCGGCAAGGATCCCAATAAAGGCGTCAATCCGGATGAGGTCGTCGCCATTGGTGCTGCTATCCAGGCTGGTGACGACACTGGCGCCGCTCAGGTCCAACATGAAGATGTCCTTTTGCTCGATGTTACTCCACTAACTCTCGGTATTGAGACTCTCGGCAGCGTCGCTACTCCGCTCATTCCCCGCAACACCACCATCCCTACCTCCAAGAGCCAGATTTTCAGTACTGCCGCTGATAACCAGCCTGGGGTTGAAATACATGTCCTACAGGGCGAACGCCCCATGGCCAACGATAACCGTACCCTGGGCCGTTTCATGCTCGACGGTATTCTCCCGGCGCCGCGCGGCATGCCTCAGATCGAGGTTACCTTTGATATCGATGCCAATGGCATCCTCAGTGTTCGGGCGGTTGATAAAGGTACCGGTAAAGAGCAAAAGATCACGATTACCGCTTCCAGCGGCCTGTCAAAGGACGAGGTCGAACGTATGAAGCGGGAAGCCGATCAACATGCCTCCGAAGATACTAAGAAAAAAGAGGAAGTTGAGATTCGCAACCAGGCTGACAACATGGCTTATCAAGCGGAAAAGATGCTTCGTGATAACAAGGACAAGATACCCGCCGACCTTAATTCCGAGGTTGATGCTAAGGTTAAGGCTGTCCGCACTGCTCTCCAGGGCTCTGATATCGTAGCCC
>CAZSHH010000067.1:0-16490 GCA_964606525.1 uncultured Dehalococcoidales bacterium | reverse complement strand
TGGCTCCCCGACTAGGATTCGAACCTAGAACCTAGCGGTTAACAGCCGCCCGCTCTACCGTTGAGCTATCGGGGATCATTGCTTGACCCAGTACATGGAGGCGGTAGATGGCTACCGTTCACTGCATGCTTTTGATATTATCGCTATTCGCAGGCTGGAAGTCAAGCATGTTTACTATAAATTAGATGATTTGCTGGAAAAAATCATTCTAGTTACGTCATTTATGAATGCATTGTTCCAAAAGGTAATGGAGTTTTTTCCGCATCATGCCAGAAGTCGTTGAAACATATTTGGTGTCCTGGACTGGCGACTATAAATTCTCCATCCCAACGACGGTTAGCGATCTTTTCCATAAAAGTACTTGTCCCGGATATTTCTTCATAAAGAAGACCGAGTTTTAATGCCCTGGTATGGACGATTTCCTTATACCGGCTCAGTTCGGATGAGTTCGATGTATTGATAAAGGCTATTCTTTTATAGTGGCGTAATGGTTGCCTGGCTTTATATACGGAAAGTAACCGTTTTGCTTTCTCTTCACTATATCTTGTTAACAGATCCTGGTACACCGCTTCTTCTGGACTGGCATCATCGATTTTGCCTTCTATCCATCCTTTAGAGAGAAATAGGGTACCGGGGTATTCTGCTTGCCTTTTCAGATAAGCTTCTCGTGAACCCAGGAACATACCGATACAATCATCAACTCTGGGTATGATCAGATTGGCAGAATCCGAATGTAGTCCGATTATTGACATGCCGCAGAGTCCATAGGCCAGGACGATATTATTGTACCCTTTTGATTTATTGATCGTTTCCTGGAGAGTGATTTTTAATTTTTCCGGTGTACGGTGAAGACCGAAGTCCAGTATTTCACACTCGATACCGGCTGGCAATTTAGCCTTTAATTCTTCAGCTACGACGGCACAAGAGATTATTTTAGTATTATGAAAAAGCGGTACATTCTTCATGTCTTATACCTGATTATACGACATGATTAATGATTTGCGTTACCTGGTATTATGTAACAGGAAATCGTGGTAAAATGCAGCGTTAATCAAGCTACTTCATTCACTTAGTATTACATTTGTTTTATATATATCAGATTGTTTCAAATAACTAAAAAAGTAGAAGGAGACGGAAATATGTTATATGGGACCGGTAAATATACTTATGAGCTTGCGGATTGGCAGGTAAAATTCCCTGCGGGATGGTCGCCAATCGAGGTTAATGCTATTGCTGTTGATGCCCAAGATAGATTATATGCTTTTAATACTGGAGAATATCCGGTGACGGTTTTTGACCGTGATGGCAAACTGTTGAGTACATGGCCGAAGGAAACTTTCGACCATAATCACGGTGCCAGTATTGGCCCGGACGGCGCGATTTACTGCGCCGATGATGGCAATCATACGGTCAGGAAATTTACTCCTGATGGCAAAGTTACTCTCACGCTGGGTAAAAAAGGCCAGCCTTCAGACACAGGTTACACAACTATCGGGGCTGATGGGAAACAAATGCATATTCTAGAAGCTATTGCCACAACCAAACGAGGTGGTCCTCCTTTTAACGGGCCTACTGACGTGGTCCTTTCTGCTACTGGAGAAATGTATATATCCGACGGTTATGGCAATGCCAGGATACATAAGTTCTCTCCTCAAGGTAAATTATTGGCTTCATGGGGTGAGCCCGGTCATGGGCCCAGTCAATTCGTTGTCCCTCATGGCCTTGCTGTGGATAAACAGGGACGGGTACTCGTTGCTGACCGGCACAATAACCGCATTCAGATTTTCGATGCCAATGGCAAATATCTGGCTGAATGGGGCGATCTACAGTTCCCGACCGATATTTTTATCGACCGGCAGGGTACTATCTATGTCTCTGAATTAACCCGACCCGGCATCAGTATTCTAGATGGTGATGGTAAACTGCTGGCGCGTTGGGGCAACGAAGGTTGGACCAAAGAAAACCCGCTTTTTGTTGCTTTACACTCGATCGCCGTTGATTCTCATGGTAATATCTTTGTGTGCGAAGTTATGGGTATCCATCAAGGGACACCTTTCCTGGCGACGCGAACAACCCGTATGATACAGAAATTCAACCTTAAGCGTTAGTGCTTTGTTTAAGCATCAATAATCATCGGACATTTTCTATTAGTTGATAATAAAATACCAGGGGACATCTTGAACGATGCCCCCTGAATTATTTATCGTAAAATCTGCTTGAACCTAATCATCCAGTTCAGGTGGATTTCCCTTTTCGCCTCGCTTTAGTTTCTTTAAATCCTGCTACCGGTTTTACCAAAAAAACTGGTATTTCTGCCGCGCGCATGACTTTTTCGGCAATATTTCCCATGTCCCATTGACTGAAACCTGATTTACCACGGCTGGCCATCATGATTAAATCAGCTTTTTCATTCTTCACATAACGGAGTATTTCCTCTGCCGGACTGCCGATGAGAACTGCCACGTTAATCGGGATCCCTTCTTTTTCTAGATCTTCCGCTTTTTGCTTAAGGTATTTAAACGCGGTGGCTGCCATTTTACCCATAGATGCCGGGAGTTCTTTTAAGTTCCCGGGGTTTCCTGCCCATAATAAGCCTGCCGTTGCATTACCTAACAGAGTTATCCCGGTATCCGGAGTGCCAAGAAGGTTTCTGTGAGTAACCGCCGGCGGCACGATCGTTTTACTTATAGTACCTTTTATCGGTTCCGTGACTGATATCAGCATGATTTCTTTGACGATACCCGATGCTGCAATTTGTTTTAAATGAGGCAGTGCTGTTTCTGCCAGGTCGGACCCATCCAGCGGCACGATGACTTTCTTATACATCCGGACTCTCCTTATAAAAGATTTCTGGGGAATATTGGTGAAAAGAATATCAGAAAACTACTGTATTATCCAGTGGTTGTTACAGTAATCCGAACAAGATTAAAAATGGCTGGGGATGAAGGATTCGAACCTTCCCATACGGATCCAAAGTCCGTTGTCCTACCACTAGACGAATCCCCAATAGTTGTTGAAGAATATTTCGAGAATTTGGCAGTATGGAAATTATATCTTTCATCTAGAGGTATCGTCAATTTTAGTCTCTTTCAACAGGAACATTAATCAATCGAAAGCATATCTTGAACTTTCTCCCAATCTACATTTTTTAATGGTTAACCTGATAAACAGGAAAAAAAGTTCATGTTTTTAATAGACAGGTTACAATTTGTAACCGGAAACCGGCCATCATTATTGTTTGTTCCAGTCTTAAAAAGACTAATTTTTACTGAAATGTTACAACGCCTTAACTTAATCTTAACTTTATGGGTAAGAACCTTAACTATATCTTAACATATATGATATATTCTAAGAATACACACACAACTTTCTTTTTCATGACCCTCCCACGATAAAGCCCGGTTGTCCCGCCGGGCTTTATCATTTCCGGAAATTCCGAATTGCAACACATATTCTAAATGTTAAATAACGCATGTCCTGGTGCTGTCTGCAATATGGAACGAATAGAAAAAACGATTACAGTTTGGCGATTTCTTTCATCAGGGCATTAACGAAATCAGCTTCGGGAATGATTGCTAATTTTTCGCCTTTTTTAAAAAGAATCCCTTTCCCCTTGCCGCAGGCGATACCGATGTCGGCATCTCGAGCTTCTCCCGGGCCGTTAACAGCACAGCCCATCACTGCCACTCGAACTGGTTTTTTGATATGTATTAGTTCTTTCTCCACCGCTTCGGCAATGGATATCAGATCTACTTCTGTTCGTCCGCAGGTAGGACAACTTACCAGCACGGGCCCATGTTCCCTCAAGTTAAGGCTTTTAACAATCTCATAACCAGCAAAAACTTCTTCCCGCGGATGAGCTGTCAGCGATACCCGGATAGTATCACCAATACCCAAATATAGTAGTGTACCAATCCCCACGCTGCTTCGGATCAATCCAGTGCGCGGCGTTCCTGATTCGGTGATACCGACGTGTAGTGGATAGTCAACGCGGTTGGCGATATCACAATACGCTGTGATTGTGGTAGGGACATCGAAGGCCTTCAATGAGATTTTGATTAAGTCGAAATCAAGGCTTTCCAGGAGACGTACTTCTTCCATAGCTGCGGCAACCATTCTCTCTCCGGTACTCATCTCGGGATGGAAATCCTTCGCCAGGCTACCGGCATTCAACCCGATGCGGATCGGTATTTGCCGCTCTTTAGCGGCTATTACTACTGCCTTTACCCGTTCTGGCTCTCCGATGTTTCCGGGATTTATCCGTAACGCATCTACTCCTGCTTTAATGACAGCTAGAGCTAACCGGTAATCAAAATGGATGTCCGCTACCAGGGGTATGTGGATATTTTTTTTGATCCTGGTTATGGCATTGGCTGCTTCCATATCCGGTACGGCAACACGGATTATCTCACAACCAACCTCCTTCAATTCATTGATTTGACGTACAGTTGTCTCGATATCCCGGGTATCGGTATTGGTCATTGATTGCACGACAATAGGTGCTCCTCCGCCAATAGTAACGTTGCCGATATGGATAGCTTTTGATTTACGGCGTGGTATTGTCATGGTATCAGGCTGCCTCCACTGACAATACGGGCGATATCCTGGTACGTTAAGGCGATGAAAAATATGATCATGAGGGCAAATCCGGCGAGATGCACCATACCCTCGATACGCGGCGGTACTCGTTTCCCGCGGCGAACCCATTCCAAAAGGACGAAGGCAATACGGCCGCCGTCCAACCCCGGCAGTGGAAAGATATTGAAAATAGCCAGGTTAATGCTTAGAAACGCGGCAAATTCTAGCAACGGGCTTAAGCCGGCGCTGGCTACCTGGCCGGTCAATTGGGCGATTCCCACTGGACCGGTAAATTGAGCCGGGGTTGTCCCGATTATCATGCTGATGATTCCGTTCTTAAATAATACAAAGGTTTCGATGCATGACTTAACCCCCTCTGGGATTGCTTTCCAGAAAGGTATAGAATTTTTAACGATTAAAGCATTATCGGTCCGGGTTAATACACCTACTGCCCCTTCCCCCTCCGGAGGCCGCCACCTTGGTATCAATCTCAGGACTTCTATCGTTCCATCAGCGTGCCGCACGGTGAATTTAGTAGTTTTCCCCAGGTTAAGCTGTATTTCTCTACTCAGTTCTCCGGCGTAGTTGATAGCTTGGCCGTTGACGGAAACCAGTGCATCTCCTGGTAATATGCCGGCTTCGTATGCCGGCGAAGCCGGGCTGACATTTTCAACCATTACCGTCCCCTGGATTTCCTGGTGCGGTATCATGAAAGCTACGGCAAATAACAGAAATGGCAGCAGTAAATTCATGATTACCCCGGCACTTAAAACCAGCAGCCGGGTCGGAATGCTTTTACCGGCTAAACTACCCTTTACATCAGGGTCTTCTTCCCCGGCGAGTTTTACAAAACCGCCCAGGGGGATAGCATTTATCGAGTAAATAGTTTCACCGCGTTTAATACCGTAGACACGTGGTGGAAAACCGATTCCGAACTCATCTACCCTGACACCGCGGGATCTGGCCGTGATAAAGTGGCCGAATTCATGGGCCAGTACCAGCACGATGATAACGGCCAGAAAAGAAATGATGGCAATAAAAACGGTCACCAGTTGTCTCCTTTGTATATTTGCTTACATTGTTGTTTCACCTGATCGGCCACCGCCAGGATATCTTCGATAGATGGTTTACTAATGGACTTATGTCTGGACAATATTCCTTCGATCAGAACAGGAATATCGGTGAAACAAATACGCTTCTCCAAAAATAATTTTACCGCAAATTCATCAGCAGCAGAAAGCGCTGCGGGATATGTGCCTCCTTTTAGCATAGCTTGAATGGCCAGATTCAGGCAAGGAAAAGTATCGAATTCCGGCGGTTCAAAAACCATTGAATACAAATTATTGAGATCAAGCCGTGGCAGACTATTATTAGCTAATCTGTCGGGATATGTCAGAGCATATTGAATAGGGAGTCTCATATCCGGATAACCGAGTTGTGCTTTGATGGTCCCGTCGGCGAACTCCACCATGGAATGTATGATGCTTTGCGGGTGTATGATAACCGATATCCGGTTGAGCGGCATGTCGAATAACCAATGAGCCTCGATGATTTCCAGCCCTTTGTTCATCAATGTCGCTGAATCGATCGTTACTTTTCGGCCCATTTTCCACGAAGGGTGGTTTAACGCTTGCTCAGGTGTTACTTTTTCCAGTTGTTTTTGAGTATAGTGACGGAAAGGCCCGCCTGAGGCAGTTAATATCAGCCGCTGCGGCCTGCCGCTTTCCCCGGCCAGGCATTGCCAGATGGCACTATGTTCGCTATCCACCGGAAGTAACCTGGCTCCGCTGCGGATCGAAGTAGTCTTAATTAGGTCTCCGGCAGCTACCAGCGACTCCTTATTTGCCAGGGCGATTGTCTTCCCATGTGTTACTGCTGTAAATGTCGGGTAAATGCCTGCGTTACCGGAAAGTGCGATAAATACCAGATCGGCTTCAGGTAATTTAACCATATCGTCCAGGGTAATATATTTAGCGGTTGATTTTTGACCTGGAGATTTTTCATTGAGCTGGTACACATATTCTGGCTTGAATTCATCTAGCTGCCTTGAAAAAAGGTCGCTATTGTTACCTGCTGCCATACCTAGAATACGGTACCTGTCGGGAAAACTGCGGATGATATCAAGCACCTGGCATCCAATGGATCCGGTAGAACCCAAAATGACCAGCTTCTTTACTGTATCAGCCATACAAAGTAGTATACCATGACGCCTGCAAAAGCCACGCTGTCCATACGGTCCAATGCCCCGCCATGCCCGGGAATAATCGTACCGGAGTCTTTCGCTCTCATATTTCGTTTCAGCATCGATTCAACCAGGTCACCCAGTTGGCCGAACATACTGACCAGCAAAGCCAGACATAGTGCGATACCGGTATTCAATGTGGATATTTGCAGAGGATTTTCCCAGGAGAAGTAACTGGCAGGTAAAAAGATCAGGCTTATTAGCGCGGCTCCACCTAACCCCCCTAAGGAACCTTCCCAGGTCTTTGATGGAGAGATCCCAGTCGCCAGTTTATGACGTCCCCAGGTACGGCCGACAAAGAAGGCGGCTGTATCCGAGGCGAAAGTGACAAGTAAGGCAAAAAAGACCCAGTTTCTCCCTTCTTCCATGTTCCTGAGTGCTACCAGGTGACTCATCAGGATCCCTACATAACCGATGCCGGCTAGAGTCCATGACCAGTTGGTAAACCCTTCCTTCATACGGTTTTGCCCCAGCATCCAGATCAGTGGTAGTATGATGGCAACAGAGAATAGTATCCAGGAAAGTTCATGGGCATAAGAGTTGAAAATAGAATAAACTTCGCGTTCCCGGGATAAAACAAATAGTATGGAAATTAAGATACCGAATAACCAAAGAGGTTTATATCCTGCTTTTTGATTCAGTCGGTAAAATTCCCAGGTAGCAACAGCGGTCCATATTGTTATCAGAATCGTAAACCATGGCACCGGCTGATGAAACCAGACGGCGGCGATGACGATCGGTAATAAAACAATGGTTGTAAATATTCTTTTCAATACCATAAGCTTTTCACTGTATGTTGAGAATTGAAACTAGTTGGTTTAACCTCGATATTTCGAAGTCAGTCGAATAATACATCGTCAATATCAAAAAGACCGCCTTGATTTTTTCTATCATTTTCCCGTATGTATTATCATTTTATGATTGTAAAATCAGGACATATAATACCGCTATCATATCAATTAAGCTTGGATC
The DNA here is from genome assembly GCA_964606525.1 of uncultured Dehalococcoidales bacterium. Taxonomy (GTDB): domain Bacteria; phylum Chloroflexota; class Dehalococcoidia; order Dehalococcoidales; family UBA2162; genus JBBITI01. The sequence goes on along the minus strand of CAZSHH010000067.1, from coordinate 8,698 downwards.
TGTATACAAGAAAACGGTTAGTCCGGTAAGCTGGTAGATTATAGTGCCCCGAAACGGCGCTTACGCTGGCTGTATGATAATAGTGCTTTTTCGATGTCTTGTTTGCTGAAGTCCGGCCAAAGAACTTCAGTGAGATAATGTTCACTATATGCGGTTTGCCATATCAGAAAGTTGCTGAACCGGACTTCGTCCCCGGTGCGTATGAGTAGATCTACTGGTGGGACTCCCTTAGTGTATAAATAGCTTTCAAACAGTTGCTCATCAATGTCCTTGGCCGGAATGCCTTCAGAGATCAGGCGGCGTGCGGCATCAACGATTTCTGCCCGGCCTCCGTAATTAAAGGCCACATTGAGGACCATACCGGAATTGGCAGCGGTTGCTTCTACCGCGCGAGTGATTGATTCCTGTAACTGGGAGGGTAGTTGATACAGTCGCCCGATATGACGTAACTGTATTTCATGTTCATCGATAAATTTCAGATGTTTGTCGATGAATTTGTTTAATAAGTTAAAAAGCCCTGTTACTTCTAATTGGGGACGACTCCAGTTCTCTGTTGAGAACGCATAAAGAGTGATGTACTTAATGGGATATTCATTGAGGTATTCGACCATACGGAGCATATTTTCAGCCCCGGCTTGATGCCCGGCCAACCGCGGCAACCCACGCTTTTCCGCCCAACGGCCATTTCCATCCGGCACGATTGCTATATGAACCGGTAGCTTCTCGAAGTTGATCGTAGATTTTTTTATCACATCAAGACTCGAAGCTAGACACGGGACAGCTCAGCTTCTTTATCTTGCCCGATTTGCTCGGCTGTTGCGATCCAGGAATCGGTACTTTTCTGAAGCTGATTAGTGAGTCTTTTGAGCTCGTCTTGGGATATTTCCTTTTTCTTCTCGATCTCTTTCAGTTCCCCTAATGCCTCATGTCTCAGGTTGCGGACAGCGACCTTTCTTTCTTCCACGCGTTTCTTGACTACCTTGGTCAGTTCCTGTCGGCGTTCTTCTGAAAGTGGTGGTATCTTGATTCGTATCACATTGCCGTCATTTATAGGGGTTAAGCCGAGATCGGAAGCGAGGATTGCTTTTTCTATCATACGGATGGTGGTTTTATCCCAGGGTTGGATAACGAGCAGGCTTACTTCAGGAGCTGATATTCCGGCTAGTTGAAGTAGAGGAGTCGGGACTCCGGAATAATCCACTTTAACATGTTCTACCAGCGAGACCGAAGCCCGTCCGGTTCTTATAGTAGACAACTCTTTTTTCAGGCCTTCGGCACTCTTCCGCATCTTTTCATCGACGTTTCTGATAATGTCATTAGCCATTTTCTCTCCCACTTGCCACGAGGGTCCCGATTGGCTCACCCAGTGCGGCTTTTTTGATAGCATCCGGTGTTTGAAGATTAAAAACAACGATTGGTAAATTATTTTCCAAACATAGAGAAATTGCAGTACTATCCATGACCGCCAGCCGCTTGTTCAGCGCATCGATATGGGTTATTTCAACAAATTTCTCGGCGTCTTTGTGCTTTTTAGGGTCAACGTTGTAAATACCGTCGACATTTGTTGCTTTGAGTACAACTTCGGCACCGATTTCAATCGCCCTCAGGGCAGCCGCGGTATCTGTCGTCATGTAAGGGTTACCGGTCCCGCAAGCAAAGATCACTGCCCGGCCTTTTTCCAGGTGCCGGATGGCACGGCGTCGGATATACGGTTCAGCCACTTGCTGAATTGTAATCGCAGACTGCGTGCGGGTAATAACGCCTTCTTTTTCCAGGGTATCCTGTAGGGCAAGGGCATTGATTAATGTGGCAACCATACCCGCATAGTCAGCGGTGGCTCTTTCCATGCCGTCTTTTTCAGCTTCGGATCCTCTCAGGAAATTTCCACCGCCCACCACGATACCCACACTAATACCGGACTCCATGACCCGTTTTATCTGGCGGGCTACAGTTCGTAAAACCGAACTATCGATACCCCATTCTTTGGTTCCGCCAAAAGCTTCCCCACTCAGCTTTAACAATACCCGTTTGTATGGTAGTTTAGCTTTCACCATCTCACGGTCTACAGCTTTATTCGCCGACTTCGTATCTTACGAACCGACTGACCTTGATATTTTCGCCTATCTTCGCAATCAGTTGATTGATGAGGTCATGTATTGTCAATGAGGGGTCTTTGATAAAAGGCTGCATCATTAAGGCTGCCGATGCGGGCTCTAACAAGCTATCACCCGGTATCTCTTCCGTAGTAAGGTACTGCGGCGACATGGCGGCTACCTGCATGGCGATATCATGTGCTAGCTGTTTGAACTCGGGGGTGCGGGCTACGAAATCTGTTTCACAATTTAATTCTACCAGGGCAGCAACCCGTCCTCCGGTATGTACATAAGCTTCAATCATACCCTGGGCAGCTATCCGGCTTTTCTTTTTCTCAACTTTTACCAGGCTTTGTTCTTTAAGAATCTCGAGAGCTTTGGGTATATCACCTTCGCTTTTAACCAGGGCATTCCGGCATTCCATAACACCAGCGCCCGATAGCGTCCTAAGTTCTTTAATAGTATCAGTGGAAATATTCAAGTAGTAGTCCTCCTTGGGTTACTGGGCTGCATCAACGGTTGAGGTTGCCTGATCGGCACCTGGAACTTCATTTTCAGGAAGTTCAATTGGTTTTCCATTCTCTTCAGATTCAGTTGGGGCTTGCACCGCCCTGCCTTCAAGAACCGCATCAGCAATTTTGGCACATACAAGTTTGACCGCCCGGATGGCGTCGTCATTAGCTGGGACCGGGTGATCGATCTCATCCGGGTTGCTATTGGTATCGGCAACTGCAACCACCGGTATGTCCATCCGCTTTGCTTCAGCGAGAGCTATTTTTTCTTTCACTGTATCAACGATGAATAGAGCAGAGGGTAACCTGGTCATTTCTTTGATACCGCCAAGTTGACGGTTCAAACGGACTATTTCCTCTTCCAGTTTCATTGCTTCTTTTTTGGGCAAGCGGGAAAACTCACCACGGGCATGCTGGTCTTCCAAACGAACCAGGTAATCAATTCTTGATTGGATCGTGGAAAAATTAGTGAGTATACCGCCGATCCATCGCTGGTTGATGTATGGCATCCCACATCGTTTGGCTTCCGATTCTACCGCTTCCTGAGCTTGTTTCTTGGTTCCCACGAAGAGAATCGTACTCCCATCAGATACTACCTCACGGACAAACTCTCTGGCCTTACTAAGCATAAGGCTGGTCCTTTCGAGGTCGATGATATGTATCCCGTTCCTTTTTGTGAAGATGTACTTCTTCATACGAGGATCCCATCTACTGGTTGGATGGCCAAAATGGGCTCCTGCTTCAAGAAGTTCTTTAATCGTTGTATCTGGCAAGTTTTAACCCCCTATCTAGAAGCCTGAACTGGTTTCTTATATTAAGGCAAGCATCAAAGAAGTATATCATATCACTCAATTACCATTCAATATAACCTATGTGGTTCTTATATGGTAGAACATCCTTCAAACCATCGTCGTGCGGCCGTTCTTTATTGTTAAATATTCTGGCAGATACCGTAAAAAAGGGACTTATCATAATAAGCCCCTTTTTTACTTCGGCTTTATTCGAAGCTGACAGCTTGTTTTATCGCTTGTCGAATTACTTGTTTTCCTTCTTTTCTTCGCTATTAAAACCCTTAAGCTTCTCCGCCATTTCCTTCAGTTGTTGTTTTACAATGTAGTTGACGGTCCCTTCAGCGTAGGTTCCGTCTTCTTTGCGTTCCCCGGCCGGTATTCCTGTCAGTATCTCGATGCCTTCATCGATCGTTCGGGCAGAATAAACATGGAATTTTCCGGCTTTTACTGTATCGACTACCTCTTCTTTTAACATCAGGTTTCTTATATTCTGATACGGTATCAGGACCCCCTGGTCTCCCGTCAGCCCTTTGGCAGTACATACACGGAAGAAGCCCTCGATTTTTTGGTTTACACCTCCGATGGGTTGGATCTCGCCCCGTTGATTTACTGAACCGGTAACGGCAATATTTTGTTTAAGCGGTATGCCGGAAATACTGGATAAAATCGTATATAACTCCGCTGACGAGGCACTGTCTCCGTCTACTCCTTCATAAGACTGTTCGAAACAGATACTGGCGGAGAGGGATAGCGGGCTGTCTTGTGCATATTTTGAACCGAGGTATCCACTAAGGATCAGGACGCCTTTGTTATGGGTTGGCCCACTGAGTTGTGACTCCCTCTCGATGTTTACGATACCCCCCCGGCCGAGAAAGGTACGTGCCGTGATGCGTGATGGCCGTCCGAAGGAGATATCTCCTAGTGTGTGTACACTCAAGCCGTTGATTTGGCCGACTTGTACTCCAGAATCATCAATCATGATCGATCCCTGGTTAATCATCTCGCGAATTTTCTCTTCGGGTAAATTATGGCGGAATATTTTTTCGTCCATCGCTTTACGAACATGTTTGGCGGAAATGTATTTGGCATTGTCTTTTTGTGCCCAGTAATTTGCTTCTTCTACCCATTCCTTGATTGATGCGAACCTGGTTGAAAGCTTTTCCTGGTCGGCTACCGTACGGGTTGAATATTCGATGATTTTTGCCACACCTGTGGGATCAAAATGCCTGGCCTCACAATCTTCACAACACCCGGAAAGGAAAGCAGCATATTCCTGGAGGTTCTGTTCCGTCCGGTCGATTTCATAATCGAATTCAGCTTTGACTTTAAAAATTTCCCAGAAATCTTCGTCCTGTGTAGCCAGAAGTTGATAGATAAGAGTGTCACCCAACAGGATTATCTTGACATTTATGGGCATAGGTTCGGGCCGCATCGCTTGAGGGGCGATTAAACCGAACTGCTCGAAAGGATCTTCGATCCGTACTTCTCGATTCCTGATTGTACGCTTTAAGGCAGCCCAGACACCTTGATTTGCCAGCACATCCCGGGCACTTAACAGTAAATAACCCCCGTTAGCCAGGCTTATTGCCCCGGGTTTTAGCATGGTATGGTCGCTTAAATAACCTCCAAAGAGAAATCTTCTCTCTATTTTGCCGAAGACATTACCGAAGATCGGATTAGTTTCAACGATCACCGGAGTATCTTTAGTCTCGCTGTTGTCCACGAATACATTTACTTCGAAAGGTAGAAATGGGTTTCGACCCGCCATGGCCTGGTTCATCGTTATTCCCAGCATCGGATTTACCGGTTCTTCAGCAACCTTAAAAATCCCCAGATTGTCAAGAGCGTAGGTTTTTAAATCATTAGTATACTGTAGTGCATTCGGTATATCTTTATATTCCCGTAAGATACTACCGAAAAGCCGCGATACTGTATATTCACCGATATCTTTATCGGCTTTTGCCAGTTTTTCTCCGGTCTCTTGCTGGATATCACTTACCAATTCCAGGTTTTCCCGCAGTTTCTTTCGAAGTTCAATTTGCCGTTCCTCGAGATTTTTCTTGGTTGCGTCATCAAGAGCAAGATATTCTTGTTCGGTCATTGGCCGGTTTTCAGTCATGGGAATAAGCAACGGCCCCGCCGCTGTCATTTGCAGGACAAATCCCTGCAACCGTGCTTCGTTGGCAATTCCCTCGAATAATTTTTGCTGTCGCAGCTGGCCTTCGTCGATGGTTTTTTGCCTTTCGTTTTTGTATTCATCACTGGAGAAAGTACGCCCGAGTTCTTGTTTTAAAGCTGAAAGTAATTCGGTGACTTTTGCCTGGAAAAGTTTTCCCTTGCCTCGAGGAAATGCTGCAATTAAGGGCCGGTCTGTTTCCTTGAAATTGTAAAAATAGCACCAGTCCTTTAATTCTTGTTTTTCGCCACGAGCTTTCTTCTCCCGGATTACCCGTTCGATATAAGCCTTAACGATCGATGTTTTGCCAGTACCGGTCAGTCCGGCAACAAATATATTGTATCCGCCATTAATCATATTAAGACCGAATTCTACTGCTTTCATCGCCCGTTCCTGGCCGATGAATTCACGCAGCGGCGCAAGGTCTTTTGTACACTCGAAATCGAATTGTTTTGGGTCGCATTGCCAGCATAACTGTTCGACCGGGATTTCGTATCTTTTAAGGTCCATCGACAACCTCCTCAGGGTAGTGCGTTACTGTTTAACATAATCAATCGTTGCTTTCCCCCCAACCGGTTATTGTCAGGTTTATCTAAGGTGCTTGTTTTGTTGCCCGGCCTACCTGTATTCCTAATTCACGGCACTTAGCCAAATCCTCGGCTTTCGGCTGCCATTTGGCGAGAACACCCTCGGCAGCTTTCGTAATTTTACTTCTTACAAAATTTTCTTCTAGTAGTTTTACCGATTCCCCGCTCCAACCATAGCATCCAAAAGCCGCCCCGATCTTATTCTGAAATTTCAAACCGCGCAGGTCTTCCATTATCGGCGTCATTGTGGGTAATATGCCGCCATTGAATGTGGGCGATCCCAGAATAACAGCTTTAGCCTTAAAAATCTCAGCAACAATGTCATTACGGTCGGAAGATGGTAGTAGATAACTCTTATAAGGAATGTTTTCCGAGGCAAGCCCTTCGCTGATAGCCTCAGCCATACGCCGTGTCCCTTCCCACATCGTATCATAGATGATTACTGCGGTTTTTTCCGGTACCTGGGCGGCCCATTTCTGGTATTGTTTGACTATCTGAAGGGGATCTTTTCTCCAGATAATACCGTGACTCGGAGCAATCATATTCACCGGCAGGTTCAAGGCGAGTACTTCATCGATTTTCTTCAGGACTTGAGCGCTAAAAGGTGTGAGGATGTTGGCATAATATTTCAATGCCTCTTCGAACAACTCTTCCTGATCGACCTCATCATTAAACCTGCTGGCGGTAGCATAATGTTGGCCGAAAGCATCGTTCGGTATCAAAATACTATCACCGGTTAAATATGTGAACATACTATCCGGCCAATGAAGCATTGGTGCTTCAATGAAGATCAGGTCACGTGTCCCGATATTAATCTTGTCTCCAGTCTGGACAGCCTGGAAATGCCATGGTTGATGATAATGCCCTTCGACACTTTCCCGCCCCCGTTTTGAGACGACTACCGCAGCATTAGGTGCGTATCTCATTACTTCCGGTAATGCCCCTGAATGGTCCATTTCAGAGTGGTTGGCCACTACGATATCAATATTAGCAGGATCAATGATTTCTCGAATATTGTTAATGAGTCGTTCGGTATAAGGTCCCCAGACAGTGTCAACCAGGACTATTTTTTCATCGACAATAAGGTATGAATTATATGTTGATCCCCGGTGTGTACTAAGTTCGTGTCCGTGAAAACTACGTAACGTCCAATCTGTGAAACCGACCCAATAAACTCCCTTGGCTAATTCAGTTGGCATAATATCTCCTTTTAAAAATAGTCAGGCTTTATTAGTAACCGAGATGCTGTTTGTACAAGGCCAAACCATTCCAGAAATGATGTCGTAACCTATGTATATACCAGGTAAATATGTTTGTTATAGGATATTAAGAGTATATTAACTGGATTGGATATCTATTCGCGACTTTCTTTTATTATATATTAATGCATAGGTATCGGTACACTAATAAACACGGCAAGGGAGCATTTACTTCTGGATTCGGCAGAAGTAAGGTTAATAAATTAACAACCGAAAAAAAGCTATCCTCCATCAGTTTGAGGAAAAGCTACTTCAGTATACATCTCCTCAACGTTGCGTTTGTGCTCTAATTCTTCATTCGCTAGTTTCTCCAGTAGAGATCGGGGTTCTCCGGCAAGATGCAGACAGGCAAGTTTTTGGTAGAATTCGTATGCTTCTTTTTCTCTGTTTGCCGCCAACAGGAAGACTGCCGGCAGGTCCATTTGCGTACTTATTTCGGGTTGATCGAGATGCTCGGCGATATGGTAATCAACGGTATGCTTCAAATCAAGTGAACCCTTATTGAAGCCGCCATGAAGATATTTTTCAAGAATAAGCTGGTGTTCTTTCTCTTGCTGGACTAAGAGATCGAAAACATATTGTGTGCCGGTAAGGGTAATCCGTCCTGCCAGGTCCTGGTATAGTCTCTGAGATGCTATTTCTCTTTGTATCGCCAGTTTTAAGATATCTTCCATTGTGTATGATTTGGTACCCATAAACGAACTCCTTGAATAGCCATTTTGCATTGGTATTGATACTTAATAGACAAAGGGATTACTCTTTCTTTCTCTAACTGTTAAGGATCCCCTGGTGAGATTTAATGATAAAGATAATTGTTTACTAATCACTATTATAACAGTGCCTGATATTAGAGTTATGCATTGGGTGATGTGGTACCGGAAAAAATAGTAAACCACCGGAATCGTCTGCTTGATGGAGGTTAAGGTGTGAATAGTATTTGTATACAGGCAGCTTAATCTAAAGGTTTTGGAAAAGGCGGCATGGCTTTTTGGAACCGCAGTCATGGTAAATATTAAGCCCTAACTGGGTGTATTTCCGTGTAGGCATCAAGCGGTTGTCACTTATCTGGATGGTCTGCATGGCTTTACAACCAGGACAGTAAGCAACCACATCGCCGGTTATTTGTTGCGGCAATTCTGGAATCGGTAGTCTTTCCTTTTCTTTCTCAATTATCATTGTCATGGACGGACTCCGGACTCAAATGTATCGCATGCATTTTATACTTCAACAAATATAGAAGTTATAAAAAAGTAGGACAAAATATTACAAATATGTGAAAT